>JAFMBY010000018.1 GCA_017858135.1 Porticoccaceae bacterium
CGCGGAGTTGCAGTCCACTGCATTACCACTTTGCTACGGCGCCTATAAACTTTTTTACTCTCTCACCGGCTTCACTGCCACCAAAAATAGCTCTGAGCCCGCTGCTGCTTGAGAGGCCGCTATTCTATGGATTACCAGCAATAAATCAACTGATTATCGCCTTGATATCAGTTAGTCGTCAGCTGTGGCACTCAATTGAGGCCAGGCCGCGCGAAGATAGTGAAACATTGACCACAGGGTTAGTGCCGCGGCGACATAGATGGCAATAAAGCCAAGGTTGGTCAGCAGCTCGTTTTCCGGCTTAGCGGCGAGCAATACCGCGATGGCAACCATCTGCACCCAGGTTTTTACTTTGCCTATCATGGCGACGGCGACGGTGCCGCGATAGCCCATTTCGGCCATCCATTCGCGCAGCGCGGAGATAACAATTTCGCGGCCGATAATAATAATCGATGCAATGGAAAACCATGGGCTTGAATGCACTTCAAGCAGCACAACCATCGCCGCTACGACAATAAGCTTGTCAGCGACGGGATCGAGGAATGCGCCAAAGGGAGTGACTTGATTGTATTTGCGTGCCATATAACCGTCGACCCAATCGGTTGCAGCCGCCACACCAAATATGGCGGCGGCGATCAGATTATGCCATTCCCATGACGTGTAGTAGATGGCAATAAACACTGGAATCAGTGCAATGCGCAGCAGGGTCAGGATGTTGGGCAAGTTCCACATTGATAATCTTCTGTTTCAGATGGCTGGTTCGCGACTTTTTACGGCGTCTTTAGACGTTACTCATTGTACAGTGCACTGTAAATAGCATCAGCAACCTTTTTACTGATATTGGGTACTTTCATCAAATCCGCAACACTGGCTTTTTTCACTTCGCGGATGCCACCGAAGTGTTTTAAGATATCTCGGCGTCGAGTCGGCCCGACACCCGGGATGCCTTCAAGCGGCGAAGTGCGGCGCTTTTTGTCGCGGCGCTGCTTATGCCCAGTGATTGCGAACCGGTGTGCCTCATCGCGTATCTGTTGAATCAGGTGCAGTGCCGCCTGCTGCGGACGCGCGATGACGCGGTTATTTTGGTCTGCCAAGATTAGAGTCTCCAACCCAGGCTTGCGTGTGGTTCCTTTGGCGACACCGAGGATCATTACACCCACCACCCCCAAGTCGGTGAGCACTTCTTTGGCAATGCCGATCTGACCCTTACCGCCGTCAATCAAAAGAATATCAGGTAACTTGCCCTCGCCCTTCATCAATCTGGTATAGCGACGCCGTATGGCTTGCTCCATGGCGGCATAGTCGTCGCCTGCGGTAATGTCTTCAATATTGAAACGGCGATAATCACTTTTCAACGCGCCACTGCCGTCGAATACCACGCAAGAGGCAACAACTGCCTCACCACTGCTATGGCTAATATCGAAGCATTCGATGCGTTCCGGGAGGCTCTCCAACTCAAGAGTTTCCCGCAGTGACTCCATACGCTTTTCTTGGCTCTGCTTTGAGGCTAGCTTGCCAGACAGGTTTTGTTCCGCCGTGCGCTCTGCCAACTCGATCCATTTAGCCCGAAAGCCCCGCACTGAGTGACGAATTTCGAGTTTGCGCTGCACCTGCTGCTCCAACGCATCAGTGAGAGTCTCGGCGCTATCGATTTCAGCATTGAGTAAAATTTCTTTCGGCAGATCTGGCCGCCCGCCGCCCGACAGGTAGAGTAACGGCAGAAAATCATCTAATAGCTCGCCGACATTTTGGGCCAACGGTGCTTTTGGGTAATAGCTGCGACTGCCTAAAATGCGCCCCTGACGGATATAGAGCATATGCACACAGGCTTGACCATTGCTGATCGCTCCGGCCACCACATCAATGGTGCCCTTGCCTTTTTCGATTACCTGCTGAGTCTGGATTTGCCTCAGTGCGGCAATCTGGTCACGGGTCTCGGCGGCCTTCTCAAAGGCCAGAGCCTGAGAGGCTTTTTCCATATCGCGCTCTAGCTGCTTGAGGATTTTGTCGCCTTTTCCATCAAGGTAGAGCTGCGTTACATTAACGTCCGCAGCATAGTCTTCTCGACTAACAAGATCCACACAGGGCGCGGTGCAGCGTTTAATTTGATACTGCAAACAGGGTCGCGAGCGATTGTTAAAAAAGCTGTCTTCACACTGTCGTACTTTAAACGTCTTCTGCAAGAAACTCATGGTTTCGCGAACTGCATAAACACTTGGGAATGGCCCAAAGTAGGTTCCCTTGGCTTTTTTCGCGCCGCGATGAAAGGCCAGCCGCGGCCATTTATCCTTATCGGTAAGCAAAATATAGGGATAGCTTTTGTCGTCGCGCATCAAAATATTAAACGGCGGACGGCGTTGCTTGATTAGGTTGTGCTCAAGTATCAGCGCCTCGGTTTCAGTCTCGGTGACGGTCACGTCGATCTGCTCAATACGCTTGACCAATGCCGCAGTTTTTGGGCTCAGGCCGGTCTTGCGGAAATAACTGCTAACGCGGTTCTTAAGGTTCTTAGCCTTACCCACATAGAGTATTTCCCCTTCGGCATTGAACATCTGATAGATGCCCGGCCGCTGGGTCAGTGATTTGAGAAAAGTTGGGGGGTCAAAAGCCATGGTGCGATTGTAGCGGGTTTTACCGACAAAAGGCGTTATGAGAAGCGCTTATCACCCGCCTTACAATAATGTATCTCCGAGCTCTCAACAGAGTAATTCCGATCTAACACGGTGCTAATAAAATGCCATTGATTGGTCATAGCGTCAGCGGTCAGGATTATCTCTGACCAACCGCGCCGAGCAGTGTCTACAGCAAAAAGCTCGACACTGGCATTTTGTATCGCTTGAGCCAGCACATCGGGATCGGTGGGCAGGTAAGTTTCCAGCCCGGGACTGTTGACCGCAGGCGTGCCGATCTCTACAGCGACGGCCTGACCCTTACTGTCGGCAAGATTAAACGCCCAGGCATTATGCGTGTCACCGGCGAGCACAATTGGGTTAGTCGCCTGTTCAGCAAAACTAGTGAGAACTCTATCGCGACACACAGCGTAGCCGTCCCAGGCATCGAGGTTGAACGGAAGTTGATCTGGCGCTAGTAGCTGCATCATCTCCAATATGTAGCGAATTTCTGGCTCGGCTTGATCGATTTTTAGCTGCTCACTGGTTAACATCGGAAGCCGTAACTTACCCATCAATACCTGCTGACCGACGATCTGCCAGATGGCACCTCGCTGCTTGCTCGCCTGCAGTTGTGAATCTAACCATTGCTCTTGGTCCGCGCCGAGAATGGTTCTGCCGGGCTCAACTAGGGCCTCTTGTTTAAAGCTCTGGCTGTCCGGTAGGTAATACCAACCCTGAGGCAGAGTCTCGGCGGTGAGATCTTTAATGGTTGCATAATCATTCACTGGGATTGGCGTGCCCGAGGTAAAATCAAATGGCGTCACGATACGCTTGAGCTGCTCAGATGGTATTTTTGCAACGACCTGAGCCGCATCCTCCTGACTCACCAAACTGGCCTCCCCTGAGTCTGACAGCTGAAATAAGGCCGACTGCATGGGCAGGTCTTTGGCGTAATCCAAGGGCCGGTCGCGACCATGGAGACGCGTATCCAACATAATTAAATCAGCCAGATTACCCAACTTAAAACTGCGGAAAATGGCACCCTGATCACCCATCGAACTGGTGCGAATCGGCATCCACTCATGATAGGCCTGACGGGCAATGCGCATCCGCGCCTGAAAATCGCCCTCATCGGCACTGTGGTTTTCAGCGCCGTCTTTCCAGGAGTCATTGGCCAGCTCGTGATCATCCCAGACACAGATAAAGGGATGGCGAGCATGGACTAGCTGTAAATCTTCATCGCTGCGGTAGAGACCATAGCGCATGCGGTAGTCTTCAATACTAAGAATTTCATTGCTCGGCTCGACATGGCGGCCGAGCTTATCGGTGGCCACAGCATTGGCATAGACGCCCTCGGCATACTCATAGATATAGTCACCCAGATGCAGCACCAGATCCAAATCGGTCTCGGCCATATGCCGGTACACATTAAAATAGCCCTGGGGGTAGTTGGAACAGGAACAAACACCGAGCCGGATTTGATCGATATCGCCGACCGGCAAAGTACGTGTTATACCAACGGGGCTGGCAACACCATCCGCTAAAAAACGATAAAAATACTGACGGTTTGGGCTGAGTCCCGCGGCATCAATTTTCACTGTGTAATCACGCTGAGCACTGGTTGACGTATCTCCGGCACTGACAATCTGCTTAAATTCACGATCTTTTGCTACCTGCCACTGACAGTGAATTGTGCTGTGCTGGCCACTGCCAGGAATTAACCGCGTCCACAAAATCACCCGATCAGCTAGCGGGTCGCCGCTGGCAACCCCATGGGTAAAATAAAATGGCGCAGCCGCCTGAACGTCAAAGCCACGCAGTGCTAACAGGCCCAGACTTGCACTCATGCCCTTGAGTAACTGACGGCGATTTAAAGCGGAATTATTCATCTTATTTTTCTCTATAAAAAACTCAGTCTCAGGAAGAAAGCATGCTTGAGCGCCCAACCATTGCGCAGATTTCGTCCACTCTCTGACGACTCTTGGGGCTAAATTTCGCCAGCGAAATAAATCCATGAGTGCAGTCGTCTAAATGCAGGTGCGACACGGCGACTCCAGCCCGCCGTAATTGATCAACAAAGGCGAGCCCCTCATCGCGCAGCACATCGTACTCCGCAGTAACAATAATGGTGTCTGGCGCGACACTAAAATCGTTGGCAAAAAGAGGACTAGCACTAACCTGCTGCGCCTCTGCGATATTGTTCAAGTAGCTGTCACGGAAAAAATGTGCCACCGGCTTGCTCAATAATAAACCGCTACCGTATTTTTCGTAAGACGCTGACTGGCCGCGAAAATCCACCATCGGATAAAGTAACCACTGGAACGCCGGCACAGCACTCAACGTCTTGCCAGGCAGACTCTCAGCAAACAGTTGCATAGACAACACAGCCGCTAAATTGCCCCCGGCACTATCACCGCCTATGCCTATTTCCTGCGGATCGAGCTGCAAGCTCTGAGCATTGTCGATCACCCAGTTCCAAACGGCTAAACCGTCCTCAAGCGGACCGGGGAATTTACAGTCTGGCGCTAGACGATAATCCACTGCAATCACATTGATCTGCGCCTTGTGCGCAAGCCGCTGACAAAAGCCATCATGACTGTCGAGGCTACCAATCACATAACCGCCACCATGAAAAAATACCAGCGAGCGGGTCACCGCGGAACTCGCTGGACGATAGATTCTGATCGCAACCTGATGATCGCCAACCGGCACCATCAGATCACGACTACTCACTGACTTGTTAGAAGCGGTAACACCCAATAGCCTATTGAGCAGATCGAAGACTTTACGGAAGCCTGCCAAAGGTAATTTGTGCAATGAGACGACCATAGAAATCACGGCACAGAGTATTCGTTGACCGAGAATAAGCTTCATACTGACTCGGCTAGTTTGTGGAGATCCAGATCATCCAGCTGAGGCTTGGCCATAGCTTCATCGTTGATACCGCGCTCAATGCACTTGATCGCCATATGGATACCAGTCATACCAGCACCGATAATAACTACCTTGGGCATGCGCAGAAAACTGCTCTCCAAGTTGCTAAATTGAGCATTTATTGGCTTACTAATGTGGACTGCCCCTATTAAAATATTTTATTTGCCGTCGAGCTCTTTTGAGACATGGCTCGATCATTATTACGTCAAACTACGCTATCCCTCCCCACCTTATCAACCAGTATCGATTACTTTGGGGTCCTATTTACAGCGCCAACTGCAGCGTACGCAGAACATGTTGCTGCACATTAGCCGGAACCCCCAGATCAATAGCAACATCCTGCCACTTAGAAAATGCATCGATTGTGCGCTGAAGAATTTGCTTTTCCTTGCCCTGGGGCAGGCCAGCATATTGCGCCAGATGCTTTAAATCACGGCGATCAAAATGGTTGGTTTTGCCATTGATACTGAGCTGATGATTGCGGGTAAACCCACTGCCCTCTGAATGACACAGATCATAGGCTGGCGACAGATCCCACTTGCCATTTCTGTCCATCATAAAGGCGAAGTTCTTAACGTGATCATCTTGATTACAGCCAACAATATTGAAAACGATTCGACGGAATTGTTCTTCGAAGGCTTTCTTGGGAATATCCAAGCGCTTCATTGCCATAAACAACTGTTCGTAAGAGTAATACCCACTTTCATAATAATCATAGTGCGCGAGCGCAGCGAAGGTCTGAACAAATTTCTTGCCACCATTGGCATCGCGATCAAAGCGACGGGTCATAAAATGGTTGCGGCCATTCTCTGAGAAGATGCGGCTTTCCATCATGTCAATGCCACACTCTTTGGCCATCAAGTGATAACTGTATTCGAGCAGGCCATACCCTGAAGGGTCTGCCACACCCCAATCACCGCTAAATCTTACGCCGTCGAATTTGATTAGCCAGTGCTCAAATCCCGCTGGTAGGTGGAGCTGCCCGGAACGCACATGCTGTGTCTGCGGATTAAACGCGATAATCGCTTTAGCGCGCGCGCCACCTGCCGACGTGCCGACCCTGAGGATGTCGAGTAAGGCCTCCTCTCCGTCCGCTTCAGTGAATTTCGCATTTAGGGTTGCCTTGCTGGCAAAGGCTATTGAGGCGAGCTCGGTTAGGTCCTCTATTGCCAGCAATTTGCCTTCGTCCATGTCAGGCCCCGCAGAAGGCTCAAATTCCAATGCACCCATTCCCCGTGTGCCGGTGTAACAGAGGCGGTCTACCGCATTAAAGTCCGCCGGCTTGCGCCCGGTTTGCGCCAACCACACATCGATCAGTCTCTGCCCGTATTTATCTGGCAGGCTATCGGCAATTAGTCCCGGCATACCGTGAAAAGCTCGCGGATGTAGGTCGGGAAACTGATAGATATGCCTTCCTTGCACTGGCATCATCAGCGGCGCCGGCTCAACGCCAAATCTTTCAAACTCAGGGTCATATTCAAAACGAGCGAAACGCTCGCTGCCGTCCATCGCAACATAACCGATAGTGGTACCCCAGAGTTTTACCGTCGCAGTGGTCATTCGATTTGATCACCCCAGCGAATTCCCGATTCAGCGACGCGCGCCTTCTTGGTATGCTTGGCTGCAGACAGTACTTCGGCCATTGGTGAATCAAAGGTTTCAGGCAGGAACGCATCAACGGCCGTTGTCATGCGCAGTGCTTTCATCAGCTTGAGCCATGATGCCATTTGCCCATCCTGACCGGCTTCGATACGGCGCAGTGTGGCGACGCCAATGCCCGCTTCTTCAGCCAAGCGCGTTTGCGAGAAGCCTTGCTGCTTGCGGACACGTGCCAGCCTGCGACCCATCTCACTGAGGGTGATCTCTTCTGGTGTCAAATAATCGATTTTCATGCTATCAAATATGATCTCTTTTGATGTTTATTTACCATTTAGATATTACATATGATATTCAATTTAGTGGTAAATATATCATATAGCAACAAAAAAAACAGAATCTTCAATATTTAACTATCAATCATGATTTTAATTTAGCTTAAATAATTATTTTACGATCACTTATGATCTCTTTTTATTTCTTTTATCTGCAAAGATGATCTCAGCATTCTATTTCTTGATAGCGACAACCTGTTCAGTTCTAGCCTCATTCAAGATAGCCTTGCTCGACGCTCATGCTGAACAGCGCACTGCAGGGTAAAAGTGTGTAAAATCACCGCCTTTCAGCAACCATCAGACTCTTGAGCGAGGCGCGCAGCGAATGGTTAATAGCGATGATCGATAGAAAGTTCTGTGTCGCCCCCATGCTCGACTGGACAGACCGCCACTGCCGTTATTTTTTACGGCTTATCAGCCAGCAAGCGGTGCTCTACACCGAGATGGTGACAACCGGTGCGATCATTTATGGCGATGCCGAGTACCATCTGCAGATGGACCCGTTCGAACATCCGGTGGCACTGCAGTTGGGTGGCAGCAATCCTGCTGATCTCGCGATGGCGTGCAAAATGGCCGCCAAATACGACTATGCCGAAATTAATCTAAACTGTGGCTGCCCCAGCGACCGCGTGCAAAATGGAATGTTCGGCGCGGTAATGATGAAAAATACCGAAATCACCGCGAACTGTGTGTCAGCGATGCGTGACGCGGTGGATCTACCGATTACGGTCAAGCACCGTATTGGTGTTGACGACTATGATTCCTATGACTTTCTGCGCGATTTTGTCGGCCGGGTTGCCGAGAGCGGCTGTGAGGTGTTTCTAGTGCATGCGCGCAAGGCTTGGTTAAAAGGACTCAGCCCAAAGCAGAATCGTGAAATACCGGAACTAAACTATGATCGCGTCTATCAGCTAAAAAAAGATTTCCCGCAATTGGAGATTATTATCAATGGTGGCGTGACGACCCTTGAGCAGTCTCAGGCGCATCTGTGCCATCTTGACGGGGTGATGGTTGGCCGTGAGGCCTATACCAATCCATACTTGCTGGCCAGCGTCGATCAAGATATCTATGGTGCCACCCACAAGATAAAATCTCGGCGACAAATCGCTGAAGAGTTTCTACAATACGTGGATAGAGAGCTCACCAAGGGCACTAAATTAAATGCCATGACCCGACACATATTGGGCCTGTTCCACGGTATGCCAGGCGCCCGGCAATACCGACGCCATATTAGCGAAAACGCCTTTAAACCCTCAGCGACGATTGAGGTTTTAACCACCGCACTGCAAAAGACATCTGGAGCACAACACTAATGAGCAACACTAAAAGTAAACTTGCCCAACTCAAAGAGATGACCACGGTGGTTGCCGATACCGGCGACTTTGATGCGATTGCACAGTATTCACCTGAAGATGCAACCACCAACCCTTCACTGTTATTAAAAGCCGCACAGATGCCAGCCTATCGCGGCCTGGTCGACTCAATCGTTGCCACAACCATGAATGGCAGACAGTCTAGTGATGAACAGCTCGCGGACTGCATGGATCGGCTGGCGGTAGGCTTCGGTGAAAAAATTCTCGAACAAATTCCAGGAAGGGTTTCGACAGAAGTCGATGCGCGACTCTCCTTTGATGCGCAGGCGTCGATTAATAAGGCACGTCATTTAATCCACCTCTATGAGCAGGCCGGCATTAGCAGAGAGCGCGTTTTAATCAAGATGGCGTCGACTTGGGAAGGTATTCGCGCGGCACAAGAACTGGAAAAAGAAGGTATCAACTGTAACCTGACACTGCTGTTTAACTTCACTCAAGCAGTCGCTGCGGCCGATGCTGGCGCATTTTTGATTTCGCCCTTTGTTGGTCGAATTCTCGACTGGTACAAACTCTCAACCGGTCTCAGTGAATATGAGCCGGCAGATGACCCCGGCGTGCAGTCGGTAACCCGAATTTATAATTACTACAAACAAACCGGCTACAACACCGTGGTGATGGGCGCGAGCTTTCGCAATACCGATGAGATTACCGAGCTGGCCGGCTGCGATCGTCTGACCATCAGCCCGCAATTACTGCAGGCGCTGGATGAAGACTACGGCATTCTGGAGCGCAAACTAGACCCTGCGGACACCGGCTCGAAAATTCATTACCAACTCGGCGCTGAAAGTGGGTTCCGATTTGAATTAAATCAAGACGCCATGGCCACAGAGAAGCTCGCTGAGGGGATCCGTGGGTTTGTTGCCGATCAGATTAAATTGGAAACCTGGTTAAAAGACTTAAGCTAATGATTGATAAAATTAAGGCATTCTTTGCCAAAAACGTCGTTGATAGCGAGGACAGTTCCCTTAGTGGCGAGCAGTTGGCGACAGCGGCCTTGCTGATTGAAGTAATGGTTATCGACGGCAATCTCGGCGAAGATGAGCTGCAAGCGATCAGTGCCACGCTCAGCCAAATGTTGGGGATTAGCGCTACGCAGGTTGATGAGCTTATTTTGCTGTCGCGTGATGAAGTCGCTGAAGCCACCTCACTCTACCAATTTACCCGTGAGATCAATGCTCATTTTGAGCATGACAAAAAACTCGATCTGATGACGGCAATGTGGCGCGTGGCATTTGCCGATGGGCATCTCGACAAACATGAAGAAGGGATTATTCGCCGGGTGGCCGACCTGTTGCACCTGCGCCACAGCGAGTATATTCAGTGTAAATTAAACGCCCGAAATAACGCAGCCAACGCTTAAAATCGTCACCGGGTGTTGTTTACTGATCTGACTCAAGAGCTCTAATCAAATCAGTAAAATCATTGCTGCTTTCGGGATTGAGCTGCACCAGCAGCTTGTGCGCCTCTAAGACCTGCTTGCGAATTTCATCAACTTCCGCATTGACCGACGCGATGCTGTGCAGTTTGGCATTGATGTTGGGGACCTGCTGAAAAATATCAAAGAGATCGTCAAACCCCATACAATCCAAGGTGCGCAAGATGCTCGGATTCTGACAGAAGACCTGCACATCAATGCCATACTGCTTTCGACAGTGCAGCCCCAACTTGGCCATTAGCCCTAACGTGGTACTATCGAGCCCTTCTGCTTCGAGCATATCGACTACGACGTTCTTCACATCGCTGCTACCAAAAATGGTTTCCATATGGCGATTTAATGATCCACACAGCGTGACTCTCACATCTCCGACAAGCTTAATGAGGTAGTTACCCTCCTCGTCAGAAACCAGAATTCGGCCTTCGCTCATGCTACATCCCTCTGGTCAGCAGGAGAACAGAAATATCGTCTTGAGGATCTTCGATGTCGTCAACAAATAGCACTTCTTTCAGCTTGTCGATAGTCACCGAACTGGATGCCAGATACTTTAACAATGTCTGCTCTTTATCGACTATCTCTTTATCGGGAACCAGATCAAAGACGCCATCAGATAACAACACCAGCGCAAAGCGCTCGGGCAGAGTCATCTCTTCAACTACCCAGGTGGCATCTTCAAATATTCCCGCCGGCTTACCCTTGCCGGGAAGAAACCGTGCCTGACCCTCGGTGATCAAAATCGGGGCCGGCTGCTGGGCACCGATCACATAGCGAAACTGTCGTGTCTGGGTATCCAATGACCCAGCGACGATAGTCAGATGCTTGCCCAATCCGGTGGCGAGAAGCTGGTTGTTGATATGCTCAACCAAGCCCTCGGGGGCCTGAGCGAGAGCCACATAGTCCTTTTCCAACTGGTGCCGGCGAATCACCCGGCCAATCATAAAACGTAGCAGAACGGTAACAAAGGCGGACGATGCACCGTGTCCCGAAACATCAGCAAAATAAAATAGCAGGTAGCGACCGAGGACAAAATTGTAGCCAACAAAGTCGCCACTCAAATAGAGCGAGGGCGTGATTGAGTGCGAAATCTCATAGTCGCCAAATTGCAGCGGACTTTCAGGCATTAGGTTTTTTTGAACTTCAAGGCCAGCTAGCTGGTCCTGTTTCAGCAGCCTTAAACTCTCTTGTAGATCTTCATTACTCTGCTCCAACTCTGTACGATAGAGTCTTTTCTGCAGGCGTGATTCAGCAAGAATACCAACACGTTTAAGGATGGCTGCAAGCTCTGCATCGCTAGTTTCAGGAAATACAACATCGGCTACACCGAGACGAAAGTACTCGGCAACGCATTGATTATCGCCTGGCGCTAACGCGACAACAATAAGAAACTCTTTGGCCAATGCGGCTATATGAGCTCGCTCAGCACTGCTATCGATCGATGTTTGTCCTGCACTGATAATAACTGGCTGAACCAGTGGATCGATGCACTGAGACCGAATCGCCTCAATATTTTGTACTGTGGACACCTCACAGCCAAGCGTTTGCAGACTTTGACTTAAGCCTTGAAGACTGGATTCCTCCTGCCCAAGGAGAAAGATTAGGCCTGACGGAGTTTTCATGACTAATCCGGCTGTCGCAGGTTGCGGTTAAACATAGTGTATTGTTCTTTTCATTATTGGCCTCCGCAACGGCCCAGTCAAATATCTATTAGTATTCGTCAAAATCACCGAAATCGTCTTCGATAACACCATCATTGACTAAGTATCGACTGCGCTGAAGATAGACATCTCTGACAAACAGATACTTGTCACCCGATATCATTTCGTCCAGCTCTAACAGACTGACTCTTGTCGTCAGCAAGTCTAAGGCTCTGGCAGAATTTCGAAACCGTATATTTTCCGCATAGGACAATGGACTGGTTAAGCTATCGACGAACTTACTCGGGGCATCTCTCAGCGTTGACGGCCCAACCAACGGCAACATTAGATACGGGCCCTCTCCCACTCCCCAGACACCCAGTGTTTGACCGAAGTCTTCACCATCACTTTTGCTCATACCTGCACGTTCAGCAACATCAAATAAGCCGGCGACTCCAATCGTCGAATTGATCAAAAATCGACCGCTGTCATAACCCGCTTGACTAAACTTACCCTGCAGCAGGTCATTGACCACATTGGTAACCTCATCGAGATTACTGAAGAAATTACTGACCCCGCGTTCAAGCACATTGGGCATAATTGCTGTATAGGTAACAGCCACTGGCCGCAGAGCGAAATGATCGAGGCGTTCATTAAAGTAGAATACAGGGCGATTAACATCTTCAAAGCGATCGGTGTCATCTGCCTGCGCCAATATCGCCAGCAGCGGTATTGATAAGATAATTGTAACCAGCACTCGAAAGACCATTGGTTTCGCTGCAGTGGCGGGTGACGATTTCATAAGTTACTCACAACTCATTAGCATTTTTCTTGAGCCGCATTTTACTGGTCAAACTGCACGGCGTACACTGTGGAATCCATCTCAATGGTAAAAATTAGTGAAATCCGCAAATAATATCTTTACTGCGCAATGTAGTAAGAAGTTCAACACCAAATTCAACCATGGCGTCGGGATTGGAATGCTCAAGCTCGCCAGCTAGTTTAAGTAGTGCGGCCCTACCGGTAATCATCTCGTCAGCTAAAATCTGCAGTAAACGCCGAGTTGTCGGGTTGATTTCAATAAACCCAACCTGCATCTGACGATCGCGATAAACGATGATATGGGTTGTATCAGCCTGCTCTGGAGATGGCTGAAAATCTCGTCCAATTCTGTGTACTGGATACTGGTAGCTAAGCACCCAGGCCAGCGGAGAGATTACGGGCTGATCGGCAAGCAAGTCACCGTCGAGTTTAACCTTAGGGAGCTCGATGGCCGACACATCCAGGGCTAATTCCACCCACTCGTAATGAGCCAGCTCCAGCATAAACCCGGGATCTGTCGTCTGAGGAATACGTTCGCTCTGCAAGTAGTGCAAGAACTCACTACCAATCTCTAAAAAGTAAGGGCTGTGACTCTGATGGCGATGGACAAAATCGCGCACCAGCGACACCCACCTGTCCGTATCGGTTATAGATTTTAAGATAGGAAACCCATTGGCGATGAAGGACTCGATGTTGTTGAAAAACAGGTTTCTATAGATTGCTAGGCGGCGATCCTCAATCCCTTCAGGCGCCGAGTTCGACAGCGGATTTCTAATGTGGCCAGCAAACTCAAATTGCACACGCTGAAAAAGTGGCTGTGAGGCAACCGTGAACTCTCTATTCATACTGCATCCAACCGACTAGTCACGCAGTGCTTGCTCTGACAGTCTCTAATCTGTTCAACCTCAGCCAGTAAATCATCGACCGGTGGAATATTAAAATCTCTCTCCAAAAGAGTTGGAAAGTCTCCAAACTGGCAATAAGCCGCATCTAGCAGTCGCCAAACCGGATCAATCACATTTGCGCCATGGGTATCGACACGCAGATCTTCCGCTTCTTTATAGTGGCCGGCTATGTGAGCGTAGGCAATACGCTCCCCTGGCAGCGCCGCCAAAAATGCATAGGGATCGTAATGGTGGTTGATGCTGTTGACATAGATATTGTTAACGTCGAGCAGCAGATTGCAGTCGGCCTTTTTAAGTACCGCATTGAGAAAATCGATCTCTG
Source organism: Porticoccaceae bacterium (assembly GCA_017858135.1). Taxonomy (GTDB): domain Bacteria; phylum Pseudomonadota; class Gammaproteobacteria; order Pseudomonadales; family Porticoccaceae; genus HTCC2207. The sequence continues at coordinate 13,969 of JAFMBY010000018.1, forward strand.
ACATTTCCTGCTGTGGCGCGGCATAGTAAGAGACGTTTTCCATGGCAATGCGCTCGCCGAGAAAATCCTGAACCTGCATAATTCGCTGCGCTACATAGTCAACTGCTTCTTCGGTAAAGGGGATTGGCATCAAGTCATAGAGATGGCCGCTATCGCTGCAATAGCTTAGGTGTTCGCTGTAACAACGTATTGAGTGCTCAGAGATAAACCTCTTGATGGCGCGCAGCAGGTCCCAGTCAAGCGAGGAGGGAGAGCCGATAGAGAGAGAAAGTCCGTGGACGACAAAGGGGAATTTTTCGGTGTACCTGCGCAGAGAGGCCCCGTAACGACCGCCGACATTAATCCAGTTTTCCGGTGCGACCTCCATAAACTGCACCTGCTCAAGAGACACAGAGGAAAGCGGTTCGCAAAGCGACCGCCTCAACCCCAAGCCTGCCCCCTGAACAGGGTAGTGCTTTTTCATTCGCTACGTATCTAAGACGATCTAAAATACGTCAGAATGAAAAATAATACTGGCAAATGAGTGCATTAAGCTGCTCCACCGCACTTGCCTTCACTATCGGCTTTTTCACCACCGCATGTCCCCTCTTGGGCAGCTTTTTCACCACCACATTTTCCTTCACCGCATTTTCCTTCGGCTTTGGCTTTATCCTCTCCACATTTGCCTTCACCAGCTTTGTCTTCACCAGTTTTATCTTCGCCGCACTTTCCCTCAGTTTTGGCTTTGTCTGCACCGCATTTTCCTTCACCGCATTTACCCTCGGCACCGCCAGCAGCAAGGTTGTAGCCAGATCGCAATTGATCAGCTTGAAAAGGGTTTTCAGCGGCAAATGTTGGTGCCGCTAGTGCGACAGTAGAAAGGGCTGTGGCAGCGACAAAAGCTGAGCCAACAGCAGTGACAAGCGGATTGGTGTTGTGTTTATTCATTCGACATTCTCCTTGTTGTGGCAACGTTGCCAGATCATTCTCCATATATCTCACTCCAGAACGGAATTGAGACGCTTCTCTGACCCAACTGTTGCAAAGAAGTTTCACGGTTGGGCAGTTTTTAGTTCAGCCGTTTTTAACCAGCACAATCTCGACCGGGGTAGTCCTAACCAGCCTGCACTCGAAATCGTCTCAACTGCTCATCAAGTGTAGTCCAGCTTTTTTCGAGGCGCTTCAGAGAAACCGGAACGCGCGTCTTCAACTGTTGAGCAAACAGCGATACGCGATATTCCTCGACATACCAGCAATAGTCGAGCAAGGCTGTTTCCAGTTCACTGGAAAGCGGCTGATCATCGACCAATGCCGCTTTGCATGGCGCCAATAACGCATTGATCGCGGTGATATAGTCGCGGTCTTTGCTGTGCTGTGTCGTCAGCTTATCGAGTCGCACCTGAATCGCCCTGATGTATCGCGGGTATTGACTGATGATTTCGCCAGTGACGTTTTTTAGCGTTGCTGAGGCAAACAACCAGTCGAGCTGATTGCGAATATCCTCAGCGGCATAGATCGCCGGCAAACCTAAACTGCGCAGTTGCTTTTGCAGATCATGCAATCGCGGTAATAATGACTCAATGGCGCCAGTATAGTCCTGAGCAAGCCCGACCACCTGACCAATACCAAACTCATAGGCCTGATCAAACTGTTGTTGATCTCTAACAATTCTCTGACCTGCAGCCTGCGTTGCGGAAGCTGCCAGAGCGGAGGAAACAGCCTGAGCGGAGGAAACAGCCTGAGCGGAGGAAACAGCCTGAGCGGAGAAGATAGCCTGAGCGGAGAAGATAGCCTGCTGAAAACTAGCACTAATTAGCGCATCGATTACCTGCTGACGCTCACCAATTTTTGCTGCGGAGAGCGCAAGGTCTTTGCCTCGCAGCAGATGTTTATGCAGATATCTGACCTGCTCACGGCCGCGGATTAGCGCCAGACGGAGTTGACCTTGACGACTCACCTTCTCCGCCTGCAACGGATTATCCATCACCTCGAGCGCCACACAATCGCCGCAATCGCGCAGAGCCGGCCAAGCTTTAATGCTAATGTCTCCATGCTGCAGTGCGACTTCTTCTGGCAATTCAAAATCCCACTCCGTGATTCCCTTCCGCGAGGCGCTTTGGTCGGCGGCCTTCTCCAGCCCCTGGCTAATTTGCTGCTTAAAGTCGCGCTGCAATTGCTCGAGACTTCGCGCCATAGCGATGGCGACACCATGCTCATCCTCCAGCACAAAATTCATCTGATACCAGTCGTCAAGACTGTCCTGCCGCCACTGCTCAGATTCAATAACGACGCCGCTCACCGTTCGCAAGTGGGCCGCAAGCACCTCGACCAGAGGTTTGTCTTGAGGCTTAACTTTGCGCAAAAAGGCATCGACATGATCGGGCACCGGAACAAAATTTCGCCGCGTCTGCTTCGGCAAGCTTTTCACCAAAGCGATACATTTGTCACGCAACATACCTGGCACCAACCATTCAAAAAAGTATCTCGGCAATTGATGTAAAAGGGCTAAGGGTACAACTGCACTAACGCCATCTTCGATATGACCGGGTTCAAAGTGATAGCGCAGCTGATAGCTGATGCCTTGGCAGCTAATAGTTTCCGGAAACTGCGCCTGCTCGTCTTGAGAGAGTCCACGCAGCAACAGATACTCTTTCTCCAGCATCAGCAGTTGTGGATTTTTAGTCTCAGCTTGCTTGCGCCATTTTTCAAAGGCCGCCAGATTGTAGATACCCTCGGGAACGCGCTGATCATAAAAGTCGAAAATCACCTGCTGCTCGACCAACAGATCACGACGCCGAAAGCGGTCTTCCAGTGCTTGTAGCTCTTCAACCAGTTTGTGGTTGTGGCGATAAAACTCGCCTTTACCGCGATAGCCCTCTTCCACCAGCGCCTGCTGAACAAAGACTTTTCGCGCTTCCTGTGGCGCAACCTGGCCGTAGACGCGGTTTTTGTTTTCAACAATGCTCAGGCCAAACAATGTTTGGCGCTCTTTGGCCATTACCTGACCGGATTTTTTATTGTAAAAGGGTTCGCTGTAGCTCTTTTTGACTAGGTGCGCCGCCAGTGGTTCGAGCCAGTCGGAATCGATTTTTGCCACGGTTAAGGCGAACTGCTTGGTGGTCTCCATCAGTGAGCCGGCCATCAGCCACTTCGGTGGTTTTTTACTTAATCCAGAGCCAGGAAAGATAAAAAATTTGCGATTGCGGGTGCCGAGATATTCCCACTTATCTTGCAGGATGCCCACCTGCCCAAGCAGGCCTGAGAGGATTGAACGATGTATGGCATCCTGCTCCGCAGGCTCAGTATTGACATTCAGCTTAAGCCCGCGACAAGCGGTGTGAACCTGATGATGCAGGTCTCGCCATTCGCGCATGCGTAAATAGGAGACGTAATGAGTCTTGCAGTAACGGCTGTATTGATTGCCCGACAAATTTTGGCGCTGCTCTTCAAAATGTCGCCACAAATTTAGCAGTGAGACGAAATCGGAGTTTGGCTCTTGCCATTTTTTATGACTCTGATCTGCAGCCTGCTGCTTATCAGCCGGGCGCTCACGGGGATCCTGAATACTCAAACCAGTGGTAATAATCATCACTTCGGCGAGACAGCCATTGTTGGCAGATTCTAGTAGCATTCGCGCAAAACGCGGGTCCAGAGGAATATTGACTAGACGCTTGCCAAGACTGCTTAACTTGCCGTCTTCGGTCACCGCCTGCAATTCTTCCAGCAGCTTAAAGCCATCACTGATCATGCGTTGGTCTGGGGGGTCGACAAAGGGGAAGTTGCGGATATCACCAATTCTCAGATGCAGCATCTGCAAAATAACCGCAGCCAAATTAGTGCGCACGATTTCCGGGTCGGTAAATGCTGACCGGCCCTGAAAGTCCTCTTCCGAATAGAGCCGATAACAGACGCCGTCGGCAACCCGACCACAGCGTCCAGCACGCTGATTGGCACTGGCCTGAGAAATTGCCTCTATAGGTAGCCGTTGCACTTTGCTGCGGAAGCTATAACGCGACACGCGCGCTCTGCCGGTATCGATAACATAGCGAATTCCCGGCACCGTCAGTGAGGTTTCCGCAACATTGGTGCTCAGCACAATACGCCGTCCACGGTGCGGCGAAAATATTTTGCTCTGCTCAGCAAGACTCAGCCGAGCATACAGCGGCACTACCTCTGTGTGCGGCAGTTGGGCGCGTTTAATGGCCAGATTAACCTCGCGTATTTCGCGCTCACCGCTGAGGAAAATAAGCACATCTCCGGCTTTTTGATTGCTGTGAATATCTTGCAGGCAGTCGACAATCATCTGATCGCGATCACTTTCCACGTCATCCGGGTGGTTGTAGATAACCTCGACCGGAAAGCTGCGACCAGAGACTTCGACTACCGGTGCATTATTAAAATGTTTGGAAAACTTGGCGACATCAATGGTCGCTGAGGTGATGATAATTTTTAGATCGGGCCGCTGCGGCAAGAGGTTTTTTAAATAGCCGAGCAAAAAATCAATATTCAGACTGCGCTCGTGGGCCTCGTCAATAATCAAGGTGTCATAGCCACTGAGGAAGCGATCCCGTTGAATCTCTGCCAGCAGTATGCCATCGGTCATCAGTTTGATCAGGCTATTTGGCGAACTCTGATCGGAGAAGCGCACCTGATAACCCACGGCCTCGCCCAATTTGACCTGCAATTCGTCTGCAATACGGTTTGCTACGGTACGCGCGGCAATCCGCCGCGGCTGAGTGTGGCCAATTAAGCCTCTAACCCCGCGCCCGGCTTGCAGGCAGATTTTCGGTAACTGAGTGGTTTTACCGGAACCGGTTTCACCGGCCACGACGATCACTTGGTGCTTGCTGAGCAACTCGGCGATTTCATCGGCGCGCTCACTGACCGGGAGTTCAGGGTAGCTGAAAGAGGGAATAGTCTGACGACGATGTTCGGTCAATGTTTGCGTTTTCAGCAGAGCAGCATGCCATTGCTGCCAGCCTGCGTTGATATCACAGCCGCGCCTGTGCTGCTGCTCAAGCTCCCTCAGCTGGCGGCTAAGTCTGAAGCTGTCTCGGGTACTGGATGTTTGTTCGACCAACAACTGGAGTCGCTGAAAGTCTTGCTGACCGCTGGGTAGATCAGGCGCTTGCTGGTTTGTCATGAATAAATATCAGTCGCCACTGCTCAACCACACACAGTTACCGCTGCTTGCGGCGATAGCATCAAGCTTCTGCTGGTGCAGCGCCAACTCATCATCACTGGGTTTGATGATACGCAGCGCTGGTCGACTCTGCGGCAGGCGGCGTATGGCACTCTTGGTGCTGAGCTCGCCACTGTCGGAAGACTGCTGATCACTGATATTGAGGTTAACCTGACCGCCGGTCATCAGTAGATAAACATCGGCGAGAATCTCTGCATCAAGCAGTGCGCCGTGCAGATCTCTCTGCGAATTGTCGACGCCATAGCGCTTGCACAGAGCGTCGAGATTGTTTTTTTGCCCCGGGTGTTTTTGGCGCGCCAGCGCCAAGGTATCAATGATTCGACAACCGCTTTCAATCACCTGATAGGCACCACCGAGCTTGGCGATTTCATGATTGATAAAGCCGACATCAAAAGGGGCATTGTGAATAATCAGATCAGCACCGTCGACAAACTGCAAAAATTCGCGAGCGACCTGATCAAACAGCGGCTTGTCCTCAAGAAATTGATCGCTAATACCATGCACCTCCATCGCCCCTTCATCGACCTTGCGTTGAGGATTAATATATTGATGGTAGTGTCTGCCGGTAAGCTTGCGCCCCACCAGCTCGACACAACCAATTTCAATAATGCGATGGTCCTGAGAGGTTTCCAGGCCGGTGGTTTCTGTATCAAGAACAATCTGTCTCATGGTCTCTGCTGCTTATATCATCGTATTTAAATTGTTAAAGTTCGTCGATACCGCGATTAGCCAACTCATCTGCGAGCTCATTTTCAGCGTGTCCGCTGTGACCTTTCACCCAGTGCCAATCAATCTCGTGCTCACCAATCAGGGCGTCGAGTTTTTGCCACAGGTCGACATTTTTTACCGGCTGCTTACTCGCCGTTTTCCAATGGCGCTTTTTCCAAGCCGGCATCCATTCTTGGATACCTTTCAGCACATAGGTTGAATCTGACGTGATGGATATTTTGCATGGCCGAGTCAGCGCTGACAAACCCTCAATCACTGCGGTCAGTTCCATACGATTGTTGGTGGTGTCCGCCTCGCCACCGAACAGCGTTTTCTCCTTGTCGCCGTAGCGCATAAAAACGCCCCAGCCACCTGGGCCAGGATTCCCCCTGCATGCGCCATCGGTAAATATTTCAACTGCTTTCATGGTCTTCCTTTAAGCTTATTGGTTTCGCTGTCAGTATTTTTATGTATAGCCCGCTTAATCCCATCGCTCACACCATAACCATTTTTAGCTGCGGCCCTCCAAGGACTTGCCGGCCCTGTAATACCTCGCGGCACACGTTTAACTGCATGGATCATATAGAAGTTACCCAGCGGGAAGCGAATCTTTTGACAGAGTCTTTCCCAGCGACTGTCACGCTCTGCCAAGCCGGGCGAATTCAGCGGCAGATGATAGGCGCCATGTTCTATTTGCACGACATGAAAGTTGAGTAACGATAGCCAGTCGATAACACGGGCCATGCGCAGATTATGAAAACTGAACTGGGCCTGTTTGGAACACAGCTGCATCGGGTACTTGGCGATCCCCATAGGGCCACATGGGTTAAACAGGCAGAGCAGCAAGCTGCCTCCCGGCATCACTACTCGACTAGCCTCTGCAAGCACCGCCTTTGGTGAGGTGGAGAACTCAATAGCATGGTGCAGCAGCATTACGTCAATGGTTGCCGACATCAGCGGCAACTCCATATAACTTGAAAGTGCTGCATGGCTGGCGTTGAGCTCTGAAGGATGCAGACTGAAACGATGAATTTGGTTAAAGCTATCGAGGGTCTCTATATCGTCGCTTAGCCCCAGTCGCAACATTCGATACCCCGGCAGCTGTGGAAACTTTTCACGCAGCACACGCCGCTCATGACGCAGTAAATAGCGCCCAAAATCGCTGTCTAGCCAACGTCGGATTTCCTCGGTCGAACTGCCGAGATCCTTAATCTTGAGTCGATTAAACAAGCTCTCGCCGGCGCGGCGAAAAGGCGTTAAAGACATAGTGAAGATGAGATTATTATCATGGGGTTCATTATGTTCGCTGAATTAAATAAAGGCCAGAGGATGATTTTGCATTGTCAACTCGTATCATTTTGACGTTAGCCTAGAGTGGAATAATCGATCCTGAGAATTGGGTGATTGTGTAGACTTCAGCTGATCGATACAATCCCGCTCCAATCGCCAGATCAAGAGTACTCAATTTGCTACCTGTTTCACCAAACGCCCTTACCCTACCTCACTATTTACGTTTAATTCTAACCTTAAGTTTAACGTTAGTTACCGTCGGCTGCACGCACCTGGTAGATCCTGAGAATGATATGGTTGTCGTGGAAGCGGTAACAAGTGTCGTCGAGATTGACGCGATTGATAGCGAGTCGACGGCAGCAAAATTACCTCTATCGATCGATGCGCCGACGAGTATAGAGCCCGAGGTCATTGACCTGTGGCAGAGACTTCGCGACGGATTCAGCTTGATGCCGAAGACGATGCCAGCAAGCGTGGCCAAACAACGCGATTGGTATCTGCGCAATCCGAGCTATCTGAAAACTGTTTTTGCCCGTGCCGAACCGTTTATTTATTATGTCACCGAGCAACTCGATCAAGCCGGCCTGCCCCTTGAGCTGGCTCTGCTGCCGATCGTTGAAAGCACCTATGATCCCCTTGCCTATTCTCACAGCCACGCGGTAGGGCTGTGGCAGTTTATCCCGTCAACGGCAGCCTCTCTCGGTTTACGACGCGATCGCTGGTATGACGGCAGACGTGATGTTATCTATTCGACCCAGGCCGCGATCACTTACCTAAAACAGCTTAACAATCGCTTTGATCAAGACTGGCTGTTGGCACTGGCGGCTTACAACTCTGGGCAGGGCTATGTTAGCAAATCGATCAAGCGCAACCGCAAAGCAGGTAAAGACACCGATTTTTGGTCGATCTCCCTGCCTCGGGAAACCCGCAATTATGTGCCGCAACTACTCGCACTCGCCAGCTTGGTTCGCGATCCGCAAGAGTATGGGCTGGAACTGCCGGCGATGCCCAACGAGCCCTATTTTGAAATCGTCGAAATCAGCTCTCAAATTGACTTGGGCAATGTCATTGCACTTACCGACGTCGAATTAGCCGACTTTACACGCCTCAACCCAGCCTATCGTCGCGCTTTGACCCCGCCACAGGGAACGCACAGTTTGCTGCTGCCGGTTGGCACGGCACAGCCGTTGAGAGATTTACTGGCGACGACGGACCCCAAGACATGGGTGCCGCACACAGAATACGCGGTCATGAGCGGTGATACTTTATCTGAGATTGCGCTGCGGTTTGAGATCCCGACTGCTTGGCTGCGAGAGCGCAACAAGCTCAAAAATGACCAATTGCGGATTGGGCAGATCTTGCTGATTCCTCACGCTGGGAATAATGCCAATTACCAGGCGAGCTCAAAAAGCGGGGCCACAGAGCCTAATTATTACACCGTGCGCCGCGGCGATTCGCTGTGGTCCATCGCCAAACAGTTTAATACCAGCATCAAACGTCTGCGCGAGACCAATAAACTTTCTAGTCATACGCTGCAGGTGAATGATCGCCTTGTGGTGGGCTCAAAGACCGCTGACCTGGCCTCGGAGAATGTTCGTAAACTCTCCTACCGAGTAAAGCGTGGCGACTCACTGTCACTGATCGCGAGCAAGTTTGATATTGCAATAAGGGATATTACGCGCTGGAATAAGATTAGCCGCAATGCGTTGCTGCAGCCTGGGCAGCGTCTGACACTCTTTATTAACGCATTAAAGATCTAACCCAACAAAGCCGTTATTTGCGGCTTTGTTGGACGTTTTTCGGGGACGCTGCCCGGTGTTAACGTTCTATGTCTGCGTCGCCGAGCATCGCGGCCTGAATGGCCTTTAGTTCGCGACTGCCATTGGCGGAAATGCCGGCGTAGCTCAAGCTGGCTTTCTGATCGTTACTCAGCTTGCTGCTGTCTCCGGCCTCAACACCGGTTAAGGCAACCACCACAAAATCACCATTGCGCGTGTAGAAGCTTTCAATCATATCCTCAGTGGCCGTGGCCGGCAGCTGGAAGACAAAGCGCTTGACCTCATTATTGACGCCACCGGTACTGCGCTTGGCATCCAAAACGACCTGCCAATCCAGATCTTCACTCTTGGCAACGGCTTCCACTTGCTCACCGGAGTCTACTCTGGCCATCAGTGCTGCACCACGCTGCGCCAGGCTGGCCCGGGCCAATTCGTCGCTCAGAGATGCCACGACCGATGCCTTCACTTCAGCCAACTCTTTCTGACGGGCAGGGATATAGCTATTCAGTTTAAGCACCAGGTAACGATCATCGCCCAACTCCAGCACTTCACTGGCGTATTTGTCCTCTAACACTTCGGCACTGAATGCCGCCTTGACCACCGCTGGATAGGCCGCGATGCCGGCTGTATCTGCGCGCGTAAAGGGCTCTGACACCTGAGCAGTCAACTGCAGGTCGTCGGCAATCTCTGCGAGGGTTTCAGCGTTGTAGCTTAACTCTTTTAACTTAGCGAGCTTCTCGACCAACCAAACATCGGTGAGCTCTGCGATCAACTCTTGTTCAATACGGCCTCGCTCAGTGTCGAAGTCGACGCTCTGCTGCTGAATATCGAGCAATTTAATCAAGTGGGTGCCGCTTTCAGTCTCAATCGGGGCGGAGACTTCGCCGACCTGAAGGGCAGCCAGTGCCGCCTCGAACGCTTCTGGAAAGGTATCACCAGAGGTATAACCCAGATCGCCACCAAAATCAGCAGAACCAACATCTTCAGAGTACTCTTTGGCCAATGCGTCAAACGCCTGGCCCGCCTCTAACTTGCCATTTATCTCACTTAACAGCGCCGCATCAGGCTGTGACAGCAGTATGTGTGCTGCTTGGCGAGACGTGGTCGACTCCAGCGTTTCAAGCTGTTCGTCGTAGCGGGCTCTTAACTGTCCTTCGCTGATCTGTTGCTTCTCGCTGAAAAGGGTTGGGCTAAGTTCGATATAATCAACCACTACCTGCTCTTCGGCCATGTAGCGCTGTTTATTTGATTGATAGTAGTCTTCGATCTGCGTATCGCTCAGCTGCACTGTATCAATCGCAGCCTGCAGCGGCAGGGTCATATAATAGTAATCGCGCCGTTGCTCGGTAATGCTAGCCAACAGGTTAAGTTCACTTTTGGTAATGAAACTAGAGGCGTCAAAACCGCGGACATACTGCTCGATCAATAGATCGTCTTTTAGCATCGCCAAAAAGGTGCCGCTGGTGTATCCCTGATTGCGGATAGTATAGAGATAGAGATCCTGATCGAAACTGCCATCATCTGCCTGAAACGCTGGCGTTCCAAGTAGTAACTTGCTGGTGGTGCGTGACGAGACGCCCATACCACCAGATTTCGCCGCCTGAGAGATAAGCTTGCGGCCAATAATTTGTTCAACCACCTGTGGGCGGATTAACTCATCGCTGAGTAGTGCCGCGTCGAGGCCTTCATTTTCACTGAGGATGCGTCGCTTTTCGTTGTTAATTGCCTGTTGCACACTTAGTTCTGTCACCTGTTCACCATTTACGATGACCGCAGTTTCAGACGCGCTACCAGATACAGACAGTGAGCCAATGCCAGAGAAAGCAAAGACTATCGCAATCAAGATTACAATCCCGAAAGCAATACCCTTCATATTATTTCTAAAACTGTCCAACATACGACTGTCCCTTCTTACGCTATCTGGTTGTTTATTTTATTAAAAAAGGCGCATCACCGATGCGCCTTTACCAAATAAAAAATCTTTTGGTAGTAACTTAATTAACAGCGTCCTTCAACGCTTTACCAGCTTTAAAGCTAGGCACATTGGCGGCTTTAATCTGGATCTCTTGACCGGTCTGTGGGTTACGACCTGCGCGAGCTGCACGATGCTTTACAGCAAAAGTACCAAAGCCCACTAGTGAAACAGCGTCACCATTTTTGAGTGATCCAGTTACTGCTTCAAGTGCTGAGTCAAGTGCACGTCCTGCAGAAGCTTTTGAGATGTCTGCGCCTGCAGCAATTGCGTCGATAAGTTCAGATTTATTCACGGTATTCCCCTTTTATTGGAGTTAGTATTTCCTAGTCAGATAGAAAGGCTTTTTTAGACCAAACTCAGTGTACGTAAGGTCTCAAGCTCAATCGTGGTTACGTTATACCAATAGCCATTTCACGGGTCAAGCACCGTTTGCCGAAATGGCTAAATTCTTTAACCCTAATGGGTGCTGGGCCTGGAGGACCGTTGATCAGGAACTTGGGGCGTACTGGCGCGATTAAATTCTTCTTCGCTCAAAGATTCCGGGCTGTGCTCTAGAGCAATGGCTAACACTTCGTCGATCCACTTCACCTGACAGATCGTAAGATCCGCCTTGATGTTGTCGGGTATCTCCTTCAAATCACTACCATTATCGTCTGGGATAATGACCGTTGTGATACCGCCACGGTGCGCTGCAAGAAGCTTTTCTTTCAAGCCACCAATCTTCAGGACCTGTCCCCGCAGTGTTATCTCACCGGTCATAGCCACATTTGCCTTAACGGGTATGCCAGTCAAAACTGATACTAGCGCCGTGCACATACCAACGCCAGCAGAGGGTCCATCTTTTGGCGTTGCACCCTCAGGCACGTGGATATGCAAGTCGTTCTCCTGATAAAAATCTCTACGGATCCCAAGTGTCTTGGCGCGACTTCTGACCACAGTCAGAGCCGCTTGAATGGATTCCTGCATCACATCACCCAGTGAACCGGTCTTGATAACGCGGCCTTTACCAGGAATCGCTGCGGATTCTATCGTCAGTAGCTCTCCACCGACCTGAGTCCAGGCCAGACCTGTCACCTGCCCTATCTGGTTCTCAGCCTCGGCGCGGCCGTAATCAAAACGCCTAACCCCCAACAATGCTTCCAGCTGCTCAGGCTTGACCAAATCAGTAGACGCGGCGCCATCGCGAACATGCTCCGTAACAATCTTGCGGCAAATCTTAGCAATGTCTCGATCCAGTCCACGCACACCCGCTTCACGCGTGTAGTATCTGATGGCATCCTGCAACGCCCCTTCGGTGATCTCTAATTCGCTGTCTTTCAACCCATTGGCTTTACGCTGTTTGGGTACTAGATATTTTTCAGCAATCGCAACCTTTTCACCTTCTGTGTAGCCAGGAATCCGAATAACCTCCATGCGGTCGAGCAGCGGACCGGGAATATTCATCGAGTTGGCGGTACAGATAAACATGACATCAGAAAGATCGTAGTCAACCTCCAGATAATGGTCATTAAAAGTATGGTTCTGCTCCGGATCGAGCACTTCTAACAATGCTGATGCAGGATCACCGCGCTGATCCATACCCATCTTGTCAATTTCATCGAGCAGAAACAGCGGATTTTTAACCTTCACTTTAGACAGCTTTTGAATCACCTTGCCTGGCAGCGAGCCGATATAGGTTCGCCGATGACCACGAATTTCTGCCTCATCGCGGACACCACCAAGACTCATACGCACAAACTGCCTGCCGGTTGCGCGCGCGATAGACTCGCCGAGCGAGGTCTTGCCGACGCCCGGAGGTCCAACCAAACAGAGTACTGGGCCCTTGAGTTTTTTAACCCGTTGCTGCACAGCGAGGAACTCCAAAATACGTTCTTTCACCTCTTCCAGGCCATGATGGTCTTCATCTAGGGTCTGTTGTGCCTCAACCAAATTGTGTTTGATACGACTTCGCTTTTTCCAAGGAACGCCAATCATCCAGTCGATATAGTTGCGCAACACCGAGGCTTCAGCAGACATCGGCGACATCATCTTTAGCTTGCCGAGCTCCGATTTGGCTTTTTCTAGAGCTGCTTTTGGCATGCCTGCTTCATCGATTTTAATATCCAACTGGTCAATCTCTGACCCGCCGTCATCCATATCGCCCAATTCTTTCTGAATAGCTTTCATCTGTTCGTTCAGATAGTACTCGCGCTGACTCTTTTCCATCTGCTTTTTAACACGACCGCGAATGCGTTGCTCAATCTGGAATAGATCAATTTCGGACTCCATCAGGCCCATTAAATGCTCAAAGCGCTCAGTGAGGTCGGCGACTTCCAAAACGTCCTGCTTTTGCTCAATACTCAAGGTCATGTGGGAGGCGATGGTATCAGCGAGGCGATTGGCATCCTCGATGCCGCTGACGGTGGCAATCACTTCTGCGGGAATTTTCTTGCTTAAATTGACATACTGCTCAAACAGCGACATTGCCGAGCGCGTTAACACTTCAGCCTCACGCTCATCGAGATCGCCATCTGCAAGCTCTTCAAGCTGCGTGTACATAAAGGCCTCGCCCTCGGCCGCATCTATCAGGCTGACGCGAGCCACGCCCTCGACCAGTACCTTGAGAGTGCCATCGGGCAATTTGAGCATCTGCAGTATTGTCGCTAGGGTGCCGACAGAATAGAGATCCTCAAGCGCGGGATTGTCATCCGCTGGATTGCGCTGGGCAACCAACACAACCTGCTTGTCATTTTCCATGGCATCTTCCAATGCCGTAATGGACTTTTCTCTGCCAACAAACAGAGGCACAACCATATGCGGATAGACGACGACATCGCGCAGCGGCAGCAGCGGATAAGTCATGTCTTGGGATTTAGTTGGATTAACGGCCATGGTTACCTCGAATTATCTGGAGCGGGGCTTCTCGCCCGGGTTGAGATGTATCTGCGGGGTCTTCTTCACACTACTAGTTTCGCAACGGCAGCAGAGCGACATACAGATAGATCAATCTTGTCATGAGACTAGTGTTTTATATTGGGACTCGCAGAGCAAAAAACAACCTCCAGCCTATGCATAGTTGACCAAAACGTGCTTTTTCAGCCAAATGCCCCTTTTCAGGGTAATTTTTACGGGCATAAAAAAGGCGACTACAGTCGCCTTTTCCAATCCTGAGGGTGCCTACTAGTATCTACTACTTGGCTCCTACTTGCCTACTAGAGAGCACCTAAGTGAGAAATCATCCCTCGTCGTTTGCCAGTTTCTGCTCATTTTTTTCATAGACCAAAAGCGGCTCATTTTCGCCATTGATCACAGCCGCATCGACCACCACTTTAACAACACTGGTCTCTGAGGGTATTCGGTACATGGTATCAAGCAGAACTGTTTCCAGAATTGAGCGCAGACCTCGCGCGCCAGTCTTTCGCTCAATCGCCTTGTCGGCAATCGCATCCAGAGCATCGCGACGCAAATCCAGATCAACACCTTCCATGTTAAACAGGGCTTGATACTGTTTAAATAGCGCATTCTTGGGCTCTACCAAAATATTCACCAACGCATCCCGGTCGAGTTCCTGAAGTGTCGCCACGACGGGCAGTCGACCGATAAACTCAGGGATCAGTCCGTAGCCGATCAGATCGCTAGGCTGAACATCGAGCAGTGTTTCACCAATCGATTTTTGACTATCTTTGCTACTTACCTCAGCACTGAAACCGATACCGCCTTTTTCCGAGCGATCTCTAATAACTTTTTCAAGCCCGGCAAACGCGCCTCCACAGATAAACAGAATATTGGACGTATCCACTTGCAGGAACTCCTGCTGTGGATGCTTGCGACCACCCTGAGGTGGCACCGAGGCAACGGTACCCTCAATCAATTTCAGCAGTGCCTGCTGAACACCTTCTCCCGACACATCACGGGTGATAGAAGGGTTGTCCGATTTGCGAGAAATCTTGTCAATTTCGTCGATGTAGACAATTCCACGCTGGGCCTTGTCGACGTCGTAATCACATTTCTGCAACAGCTTTTGAATGATGTTTTCAACATCTTCACCGACATAACCAGCTTCGGTAAGCGTGGTCGCATCGGCAATCGTAAAGGGAACATCCAGCATCCGAGCCAACGTTTCAGCCAGCAGTGTTTTACCACTACCTGTGGGTCCAATCAGCAGAATATTACTCTTGCCCAACTCGACATCTGAGCCATCAACGCCAGACTCACTCACCTGCAAGCGCTTGTAATGATTGTAAACGGCTACCGACAAAATTCGTTTTGCACGCTCTTGGCCAATCACATAGGCATCAAGGTTACCCTTGATGTCAGAAGGAATTGGCAACTCCTCGTTGCCATCACTTGACTCGGCGACTACTGCCTCTTCAGAAATAATGTCATTGCAGAGATCAACACACTCATCGCAGATATAGACTGACGGACCTGCAATCAGGCGCCGTACTTCATTCTGATTTTTGCCGCAGAATGAGCAGAAGAGAAGCTTTCCGCCTTCCCCTAAAGTGTCATCGTCGCTCATTGTATACCTCCGATAAAATCAACAAAACTGATATAAAACAGATCGTTAAAGTCAATATTTAATGCGTCAAGAGAGAAAGGCTAGCCGCTCTACCCGCGCTTGTCCAGCACGTCATCGACCAGCCCATAAGACTTGGATTCTTCCGCACTCATAAAATTATCACGCTCAGTATCTTCAGATACCTTTTTAACCGTCTGGCCTGTGTGCTTCGCCATCAGATCATTGAGACGTGCTTTGATTTTGAGGATTTCTTGAGACTGAATGTGGATATCAGTCGCCTGTCCCTGAGCACCGCCGCTGGGCTGGTGAATCATTGTTCGAGAATTTGGCAGACAGTAGCGTTTGCCTTCTGCTCCTGCGGCAAGCAAGAAAGCACCCATGCTAGCAGCCTGACCAATACACATGGTACTGACATCCGGCTTGATAAACTGCATGGTGTCATAGATAGACATACCCGCGGTGACTGAACCACCAGGGGAATTGATGTAGAGATGGATATCTTTGTCTGGATTCTCAGACTCCAAAAACAGCATCTGCGCAACAATCAGGTTGGCCATATGATCTTCAACCTGACCGACCAAAAAGATGACTCGCTCTTTTAACAGCCGCGAGTAAATATCATACGCTCTCTCACCTCTAGAGCTCTGTTCGACCACCATTGGCACCAGACCACTGGCTTGAACATCGCCTATAAGACCGCCGTTTGCTTGCTGAAAATTCATCGCTTCCTCGCTATTTTTTTGACTGACTTCAATACCTAACTATCTATACGCATGAAATCAAGGCTCCGGATCCTAGAATCCTGCCATGCCCTATCTTTTCACGGCTCAAAGCGATCTTAAGCTTCTTCTGCGCCTGGCTCAGGATCCGGCTTAACAGCATCCTCATAAGAACACTCTTCGTCAGTCACTTTCGCCTTTGACAGCACTAACTCAGTAACCTGGTCTTCCAAAACAACACCTTCGACAGAGCTCAAAAGCTCCTGCTGACTGTAATAATAGTCGACGACTTCCTTCGGCTGCTCATAGGTTGAGGCTATTTCGTTAATTCTTTCCCGCACACTATCTTCATCGGGAGTAATCTCTTCAACTTTAACGATCTCAGAGACGATCACACCCAATGCGGCGCGGCGTTCGGCCTTATCTCTGAACATGTCATCCGGAAGCATACTGAGATCAATTTGCTGACCACCACCAAACTGCTGGACCATCTGCTGCTTGAGCTGCGTAATCTCATTGGCAACCAAGGCACTGGGTAACTCGACTTGATTGAGATCAAACAACTGACTCATCACCCGATTTTTAATTTTGTTGCGAACCGCATTGCGCAGCTCACGCTCCATATTGTTGCGCACATCTTCACGGAACTTCTCTTCACCGCCGCCGCTGACGCCATAGAGTTTAAAGAACTCATCGTCCATCTCTGGCAAGTGCTTTGACGACACCGAATTGACCACAACAGCGAATTCTACTTTTGCGCCCTTGAGTTCGTCAGCGTGATAGTCCTTCGGAAACTTGAGCTTAAGCACCTTTTCATCGCCAGCGCTGACACCTATCAGGCCGTCTTCGAAGCCTGGAATCATGCTGTTTGAACCGAGCACAAGGTCTTGACCTTCGGCCTTACCACCAGCGAATTCTTCGCCACCTTTAGTCCCGACATAGTCGATATTGACTTGATCGCCCTCTACGGCAGGCTTATCAGACACTTCAAAGGTCGCCTGCTGATTGCGCAGCACATCGATCATTTTATCAACGTCAGCGTCACTCAAGTCGGTCACAGGACGAGTCACAGCAACCTTGGCTAAATCGGCAAGTACGATTTCTGGATAAACTTCAAAGACAGCCAGATACTCAAGATCTTGGCCCTCTGAATCATTGATATCATCAATACGAGGTTGACCTACCGGCTGCAATTTTTCTTGAGAGATCGCTTCGTAGAAGCTGGAATTGACTATTTCGCCAATCACTTCCTGGCGAACACCTTTCCCGAACTGCTGCTTGACGACTTTCAGCGGCACTTTACCTTTGCGAAAACCTTTGATACTGACAGTTTTAGTGGCTTTCTGAAGACGCTGAGTGACTTCATTCTCAATACGGTCGGCAGGAACACCTATCTTAAGTTGACGCTCAAGACCAGTGCTAGACTCGATGGAAACCTGCATGGATTTTCCTCACGATGATACTGGGTAAATTTGGTACGAAAGGCGAGACTCGAACTCGCACGGGTTGCCCCACTGGAACCTAAATCCAGCGCGTCTACCAATTCCGCCACTCTCGCATAAAACACACTTTTAGTATTAGGTAGGGTTGGGAGCCACGACTTACTCAAGGCTCACCTCTAAAAGCGGCGTGAAGTTTGCCACAGCCCTTGGCAATCAGCAACTAATTAGCATGTACATCGGGGTAATTAAATCGTCTTGGCCGCGCAGACTGTAAAAACAGCCAACTGATTGACCCAGGTAAAAATATTTTCTTCCCGCGCGCCTGCATCTGTGCACCTGTGGACTATGCTTTACAAGAGCTTTACGAGACAAAAAGGCTTTATTTAAATAATCCAGAGAGGAGTAGAGATATGAAGAAGTACCATGTTTTGCTAATTGCCGCACTGGCTACCCTAGGCCTAAGCGCATGCGATAGAGATAAATCACCGGACGAAGGAACACCTCCAGCGACTGAAGAATCAAGCATGGTCGACTCAATAGAGAGATCAGCCGACGATGCGATAAAAACCATGGAAGATACAATGGACAAGGCTTCGGACAGCATGAGTGAGATGATGGACGAGATGGCAGCTGACACCGACGGCAACCCCTCAGAAGAGATAGAAGAATAATCAGTCGCTGGTAGCAGTGGTGACTGGCAACTATTGAGTAGTAAGCCGTAAGTAGCAGAGAATCAAAAACCCCGGTGCAAACCGGGGTTTTTGTTTTGCCACAATCTAAACGGAAAAGAATCGCAGCAGGTCTGCGACATATCAAATAACCTATCTATCCTGCGACCTTCCGGCGACGCAGTCCAGCAAGACCCAATAATGCTGAGCCAAATAACCAAGCGGCAGCTGGAATGGGCACTTCATTGATACCAGCTACATAGAGGTCAGTCGATGTTCTGCCAACATTGTCATTGAATGCTCCCTGGCCAAAAATCTTCAGGGTTGTCAATCCAACATGTTGCAGCCCCAAGGTGATTTTGCCTGCAATCACTGTGAGCAGATCCCAACCTCCCACATTACTGTGAATCAACACAGAATGGCCATTGGCCGTCGTGTGAGGCCCATTAATACCGACCTCAACTTGCTTGGCGACGCTAAAGACAAACTCAAGCACTTCGTCTAATTGCAAATTGTCGTCATCAGCTCCTGTTCCAGGTCCAGAGCCTGGTGTTTTACACTTATTGGCAGTCCCAGTAGTCCCTGGATCTATCGGCCCCTCGCACACACCTAAACCGGACAGATATCCAGCATCTAAATAGGCGTAAGCAGAACTGCCGCTCTGATAACCGTAGACGTCTAAATCACCAAAGTTCAGAGGCTGCCCTCCGCGCTCATCTTCATCGCCATCAAAATCATAATCCCACGTCGCCGCCATCGAAAAACTAGCGGCAGATAAAATCAAGACACCTGTAAATATCTGCAGTAATTTAACAAAACCTGTATTCATAACTAACTCCTTTAACTCCTGAAACTCCTACGTAAGTAATACCTCGCACAACTACCCTTCTTCCAGAAACAAACCACTCAAGGGAAAATGCGAACAAATCCACAATTTTGGAACTTAAATAAAAACTGCTTAACAGGCTAGATAAACGTAGTTCTCATTCTTGGGAAAGTCAAAAAATTAACACCCTTTAGACGGAGATTTTTGGGTGGGCAGTTAAGCTTAGATAGGCAGTCAAAACGAATAGAGAAAAAACCAGCAGAATGTTTTAAATCTATATCAATCAGATGATTGAAGAGGCTTTGCAATAAACATATCAACAGCGCAGCGAGTGACTTCTTCAATTTGTGCAGTATCGGTGTAGATACCATCAATCAGCAGCTTGGCAATCCCATGCAGGGCACCCCAGATCACCTGAGAGGTACGCAACGGATTGTCGCCAGCGATCAAGCCGCAGCGCTGCCAAGTGCGCACCATATCGACCTGATGTTGAAAACACGGATAGGCGACATCGCGCAGCTCCTCGGTGCTGTTCTGTTGTTTCCAGATACTGCGCCCAAACATCAATTCATACTCTTCAGGACTGTCGACGGCAAACTGAATGTAGCCATTCACATAGCCCTCAAACTTTTCCAACATGGTCTTATTGCCATCATCAAACCCCGCCATCGCAGACTGGTGCCTGCGTCGAAAGCCCTCTGCGGCAATGGCGCAGAGCAAGTCATTTTTATCGGAGAAGTGGTGATAGGGAGCGGTGCGCGAGACCCCTGCCCGCTCGGCCAAGCGCCGCAGGGATAAGTTCTCAATGCCTGCCTCTGCAATAAGTTGTTTTGCCGACACTAGCAGTGTCTGACGCAGATCACCGTGGTGATAGTTTTGACGAGCGAGCTTTTCGGGTGCGTTTAAATTCATGGTAGCAATGTAGCAATACATCTTGACACTGTCAAAATCCCCCCTTAACCTAACTTGCAGAGGTTAGCCAAAAGTCGAAAAGTCGCTTGCAACACTAAGATGCTACAGCGAGAACCTGATGAACAGAGAAAACGTATCAGCGAGAAGGGCTTTTAGCGTTTCTATTGATGAAAATCATGTCGCGGACACTGCAACTGTCAGCCTGCGTATAAAAATTTACTGCCGTACTAATGCTCGGCAGACGTCACTATCCAAGTGTTAAAACAATAATTACAACTCATTAATATTGGAGGACATCATGTCTCACAACACCTACCCCAAGCTTCTGGCGCCACTGGATCTGGGCTTTACCACATTAAAGAATCGCGTCCTGATGGGCTCCATGCATACCGGACTGGAAGAAGCAGCCGACGGTTATGAGCGCATGGCGGCTTACTTTGGTGAGCGCGCAAAAGGTGGTGTTGGTCTGATTGTTACCGGCGGTATCGGCCCGAATAGCGAGGGCGGCACCCACCCCAACACCAAAAAGCTAGAGACTGACGAGGATATTGCCGGGCATCGGCAAATTACCGATGCGGTGCATGCCCATGACGGCAAAATCTGCATGCAGATACTGCATACGGGTCGCTATGCCTACTCGCCCGATCAGGTTGCACCCTCGGCAATCAAATCGCCGATCAACCCATTCACCCCGCGAGCGCTAGATGAGGCAGGCATTCACAAGCAGATCGACGACTTTGTCTTCACCTCGGTACAGGCTAAGAAAGCCGGCTATGACGGCGTCGAAATCATGGGCTCGGAAGGCTATTTCTTGAACCAGTTTATCGCTGCACGGACCAATCAGCGCGACGACGATTGGGGTGGCAGCTATGAAAACCGTATCCGTCTACCGATTGAAGTGGTGCGCCGCGTGCGCGAGGCAGTCGGTGAGCATTTTATTATTATCTTCCGTCTCTCCATGCTCGACCTGGTCGATGGCGGCAGTACTGCTGAAGAAGTGATTCAACTGGGCAAGGCGGTAGAACAGGCCGGCGCCACGATTATCAACACTGGCATCGGCTGGCACGAAGCACAGATTCCAACCATCGCCACAAAAGTACCGCGCGCCGCCTTTACCTGGGTCACCGCACGCTTTAGAAAAGAGCTCTCGGTGCCAGTGATTACCTCTAATCGTATCAACACGCCGGAAGTTGCTGAGTCAGTGCTCGAGCGCGGCGATGCCGACATGATCTCTATGGCCCGACCCTTTTTGGCTGACCCGGATTTTGTTATCAAGGCACAGGAAAACCGCGCCGACGAGATCAATACCTGTATCGGCTGCAATCAGGCCTGTCTAGACCATGTTTTCGGCGGTCAGATGACTAGCTGCCTAGTTAACCCGCGCGCCTGCCATGAAACCGAACTGCATATCAATCCAACCGCGGCGGTCAAAAACATTGCCGTCGTCGGTGCGGGTCCAGCTGGACTCTCAGCGGCGACCACTGCCGCCTCGAGAGGCCATAAAGTCACGCTCTTTGATGCTGCCAGCGAAATTGGCGGCCAGTTTAATATTGCCAAGCAAATTCCCGGCAAAGAAGAGTTTTATGAAACTCTGCGTTACTACGGCAAGCAAATTGAACTGACCGGCGTCGACCTGAAACTCAACTCGCGAGTCACCGCAGAGCAGCTCAATAATGGCGGCTTTGATGAAGTGATTATCGCCACCGGCATCTCACCAAGAATGCCCGATATTGAAGGGATCAATCACCCCAAGGTACTCAATTATCTCGACGTGATCGGCGCTAAGAAGCACGTTGGCAATAAAGTTGCCATTATTGGTGCCGGCGGTATTGGCTTTGATACGGCGGAGTACATTACTCACAGCGGCGAAGCCACCAGCCAGAATATTCCTGCCTTTATGAAGGAGTGGGGAATTGATATGAGCTTTGGCTCACGCTCAGGTATCGAAGGCGTAACCGCACAGCCAGAGCCCTCGCCGCGCGAAGTCTATCTGCTGCAGCGCAAGAGCTCTAAAGTGGGCTCAGGACTTGGCAAAACCACCGGCTGGATTCACCGTGCAGGTTTGGTGATGAAAGGTGTGCGTTTAATGCCTAGCTGTGACTACCAAAAAATTGATGACCAAGGTCTGCATTTAACGGTAGGTGACGAGCCGCAAATACTCGATGTCGACACCATTATTATCTGTGCCGGACAGGATCCATTGCGCGATTTGGTTGCGGGACTCAATGTTCCTCATCATCTGATCGGCGGCGCCGACCTGGCTTCGGAGCTGGATGCCAAACGCGCGATCAATCAGGGGACCCGTCTCGCTGCAGCGATGTAATTAACACAACAGTAATCCTTGCAACGTGGGGCCAAGCAACGGATCATGCGCGCTGAACAAACATGCGTGCTCCGTTGCCGCTCCATAGCAACAGGCAAGAGCAACTTACAAAGAATCACTTTTATAGAAGAATTATGTCTGATCAAAAACAGCAAACCCTCGACTTCCGCAATGCTCTAGGTAGCTTTGCCACTGGCATCACCGTTATCACCGCACTCGGCCGAGATGGCCAAAAGGTCGGCATGACCGCAAACAGCTTTAACTCGGTGTCACTGGACCCGGCGCTGGTACTCTGGAGCGTCGGTCGCGACGCCAACTGTTTTGATGACTTTATCGGCGCAGAGTCCTTTGCCATTCATGTGCTGGCCGCCGACCAAGAAGCGATATCGAATCGCTTCGCCAAAAGCGGTGTGGACAAATTTGCTGGCATAGATTGCTCTGAGGGTCTAGCAGGAATACCGATCCTGCCCCACTACAGCGCCTGCTTTCAATGTCAGATTGAGAACCAATATGAAGGCGGTGACCATGTGATTCTGGTCGGCCGAGTTATTGAGTTTAGTGACAAAGGTCTCGAGCCACTGATCTTCAGTCGCGGCAAATACGCAACGCTGTAACGACTTCAGTCCCGCAGTC
>JAFMBY010000097.1 GCA_017858135.1 Porticoccaceae bacterium
CCTCAATGGTGGTGCGCATAATATTGTTGTAAGGATCTTTACTGGTGAGACTGACACCCGACGTTTGACAGTGCGTGCGCAGCATCAGTGAACGCTGATCTTTGGGAGAAAACTTCTCTTCCATTAAAGTCGCCCACAAAATTCTGGCCGCTCTAAGCTTGGCAATCTCCATAAAGAAGTTCATGCCAATGGCAAAAAAGAACGACAGCCGCGGGGCGAATTTATCCACATCCAGTCCGCTGGCGATCGCGGTGCGCACATACTCAATACCATCGGCAATGGTGAAGGCGAGCTCCTGCACATTGGTCGCACCGGCTTCCTGCATATGATAACCACTGATCGAAATCGAATTAAATTTCGGCATCTTGGTGGCGGTGTAGCCAATAATATCTGCGACGATGCGCATCGATGGTTCGGGCGGATAGATATAGGTATTGCGCACCATAAACTCTTTAAGAATATCGTTCTGCAGTGTTCCGGCAAGCTGCTCCGGGGGCACACCCTGCTCTTCCGCAGCGACGATATAACTGGCCATAATCGGCAATACCGCACCGTTCATCGTCATGGATACCGACACCTGATCAAGCGGAATACTGTCGAAAAGAATTTTCATATCTTCAACGGAATCAATCGCCACACCCGCCTTCCCCACATCCCCCTCAACACGAGGGTGGTCAGAGTCATAACCGCGGTGGGTCGCCAGATCAAAGGCGACAGATAAGCCCTGTTGACCCGCAGCGAGGTTGCGACGATAAAATGCATTGGAGGCTTCAGCCGTCGAAAAGCCTGCGTACTGGCGAACAGTCCAGGGACGGCCTGCATACATGGTCGCCTTGGGGCCGCGCTTATAGGGCGCAAAGCCAGGCAGGTTATCCATATGATCGAGGCCCGCTGTATCTTCAGCGGTATACAGAGGTTTGACATCAATACCCTCGGGGGTCTGCCAAACCAAGTCATCGATTGAGCGCCCGCGCAGCTCTTTAGCCGCAAGCTTTTCCCAGTCACTGTTTGTCGGTTTTTTATCGTCGGCCATAGTGTTCTCAATTGTCGTTTTTTGTGCCAATCACAGACTGGCATCTAATGAGAAGCACTATGCAGGACAGAGCCAATCAATAGAAGGTCTAAATTCAACAGCAAAAAGCACATTTATTGCCATTTTTGTTACCTTTAAATCCCTCTAAATGGTATAAAAGCACACTAAACTCACAAATAACGCCTTCCACTGAGTGCTATTCAATGGCCACCATTTGTAATCATCATGTTATCTCCTGCATGCACGGGTTAAGACAAAGGCAGCATTCGCAGCAGCAAGCCCTAGAGCGCGCCGGTATTAATCCTGCGGTAATGGACAATAAGACACAGCGCGTACACACCGATCAGGTGGCACGGCTGTTTAAGACAGTGCAAGAATCACTGGATGATGAGTTTATGGGCTTCACTCAAACCAACTGCAAGGTCGGCCTATTTGCCACCATGGCCGAACTGGTCAGCCACTGCAGCACATTGGGTGAGCTGTTAGAAAAAGCGGTGAATTTTTATAACCTGATCAGCGATGATATTCCCATGCGCCTAAGTCGCTCACGAGGCAGT
Source organism: Porticoccaceae bacterium (assembly GCA_017858135.1). GTDB lineage: Bacteria > Pseudomonadota > Gammaproteobacteria > Pseudomonadales > Porticoccaceae > HTCC2207. The sequence continues at coordinate 1,591 of JAFMBY010000097.1, forward strand.
GCGGTGCTCAGCTTTAAGATGGCCAAACCGGAGCTAGATCCAGAGCATTTTATGGCGGAGTTTTGGCTGGTGATCTGGCATCGTTTTCCAAGCTGGTATATCGGCCAGCCGATCCGCCTACAAGAAACTCACTTTACCTTCGGGGCGCCAAAGCATAGAGACGAGTTGCAAATTATGTTCCCCGCAGACTTACACTTTAATAGCCGCGCCAACCGCCTAATTTTTGATGCTCAGTATCTTGACAAGCCGTTGTTGCGATCGGCTCAAGAACTGGCGCAGTTTGTGGAAAATGCTCCGGCAGATGTCATGACTATTCCCGGCTCGGATAGCACATTGGAAGCACAGATAGAGCGCATTATCACCCAGCGTCATCCGGATCGGCTGATCTTTGTGCCGATTCATAAAATGGCCGCGGAGTTACATATCAGTTCTCAGACATTGCACCGCCGCCTCAAAGAGAGTGCCACCAGCTATCAGAAAATTAAAGACAATCTGCGCAGAGAAGTGGCGATTCAGAAACTAGTCATTGAACGGCTCTCGGTTGAGCAGGTAGCTGAAATTGTTGGATTTACTGAATCTCGTTCGTTCACTCGGGCATTTAAGCATTGGACAGGATTGACACCTAGGGAATACTGTAAACGAGAAGGCTAGCGGCTGGCTAAAATATACTCTGCAATAGGGTACATCTTTATCTATATTGATACTTGGCAAAACCCGACTTTTGCTATAACTCAATTTTCATAAGGAAATACTTTATGTTTAAAAAAGCATTAATTATTGGCGCAATTTCTTGCATCGCGCCTTTCTCTCTGTCAGCCGATGAAGCCGCTCTGTCCTACACCCACGCTGGTATTGGCTATGCAACCGGCGATATCGATGACATTGATTTCAGCGGTTTTGGTATTTATGGCAGCAAGGCGATTAATGATTCATTTTTCTTAGAAGCTTCATACCTCTCTATTGAATCAGACGATCAATTTACCGATGGTTTGGTCACAGATGACATTGAAGCTACCGGCTTTAACATCGGCGTTGGATTTCACACCCCGATTAATTCGACTGTTGATTTTGTGAGTACACTATCGTATTCAGATGTTGACGTTGAATTCGCTGGCGATTCAGAAGATGGTAACGGCTACATAGTTGCCGCCGGCGTTAGAGCACTGCCCTCAGATGTATTGGAATTGTCTGCTTTTATTGATTACGCCGACATCGAAGATAGCAGCGAAACGGGCTACTCATTAGGTGCAAGATACTTCACCACTCCTGATATTTCAGTGGGTGTGGGCTATGGCTCTTCAGATGATTTCGATGCGCTAACATTTGATGTTCGTTTTGACCTGTAACAACTGAGCAACACCGGTAGCCAAGGCGAAGTGTCCCTTGGCTACCCACTTGCAACACCCCGCAACAAACCCATGACCTTCCCGGCCAAACCAAGTACCCTAGCAGCATATTTTTTCACCTAATCAGACACCCCATGCCCGACAACAAAATCCGCCTTACCCAATACAGCCACGGCGCTGGTTGCGGCTGCAAAATCGCCCCCAGCGTATTGGAGACTTTTCTTAAAACTGACTATGTCGCGCCTGACGATCCTCGTCTGTTGGTGGGCAACAACACTAAAGACGATGCCGCGGTCTATGACCTTGGTGATGGCACTGGGATCATTAGCACCACTGATTTCTTTATGCCGATTGTCGATGACCCCTTTGAGTTTGGCCGGGTGGCTGCGGCCAATGCGATCAGCGATATCTATGCCATGGGTGGCACGCCAATGATGGCGATTGCGATTCTTGGCTGGCCAATTAATGTGCTGCCTGCGGAGGTTGCGCAGCAGGTGATTGATGGTGGGCGCCATGCCTGTGGTGAGGCGGGGATTCATCTGGCTGGAGGCCATTCGATTGATTCGCCGGAGCCTATTTTTGGTTTAGCAGTGACTGGCCGGGTGGATTTAAAGCACCTGAAGCAAAACAGCACGGCTAAAGTGGGCAACCAGTTATTTTTAACCAAGCCTATTGGTGTGGGTATTCTGACGACTGCGGAGAAGCAGGGTAAGTTGCGGCCGCAGCATTCACGGCTGGCGGTGGAGAGCATGATGAAGCTCAACACTATTGGGGCTGAGCTAGCCAAGATTGACGGGGTGACGGCAATTACTGATGTAACTGGCTTTGGCCTGCTGGGCCATTTGCTGGAGATCTGCCAGGGCAGCGGATTGTCGGCTGCGGTGCAGCTTGATGCTGTGCCTCTGCTCGACCCCGCTATTATTGATTATCTTAATCAGGGCTGCGTGCCCGGCGGCAGTGGCCGCAACTGGGACAGTATTAGTGATTCCATTAGTGGCACTGACCCACTGAGCCAGACCTTGCTCTGCGACCCGCAGACCAGTGGTGGATTGTTGTTGGCGGTTGAGCCTGAATCGGCTCAGCAGGTCAGTGATCTGTTGCGGGATGCTGGCTGTTGTTATGAGTCTATAGGTGAGTTGAGTCAGGCCGATGGCAACCCTACTATTCAGGTTATTGCATGAGCTTGCCGCTGATTAATCATTACCGTCAACTGCTGCTTGACGATACGCCAATGATTGATGTGCGGGCGCCGGTGGAGTTTGTCACTGGGGCTTTACCCTCCTCCACCAACCTGCCATTGATGATGGATGATGAACGTCACCAGGTGGGTATTCGCTATAAAAACAATGGCCAACAGGCTGCTATTGAGCTTGGTCATGAGCTGGTCAATGGCGAGATCAAGCAACAGCGCGTAGACGCATGGCTGGCGTTTATGGCGGCGAATCCCAATGCTGTTTTATATTGCGCTCGGGGCGGTCTGCGCTCACAGCTAACTCAGGAATGGCTGGCGGAGGCTGGTATTGAGTGCCCCAAGGTTGAGGGCGGCTATAAGTCTCTGCGCGGGTTTCTGTTTCAGTATCTGATGGATTACTGCGCCAACAATCATTTTACTATTTTGTCCGGCATGACCGGCACAGGTAAGACCGACATAATTCAACAGCTGGCCACAGGGGTCGATCTTGAAGGTGCGGCCAATCATAAGGGTTCCAGTTTTGGGCGGCCCTTAAATAGCCAACCCGCACAGATAAATTTTGAAAACCGCATTGCGCTGGATGTTTTAAAATTGGAAGATCAGCTGCCGGAAACGACCATTATCCTTGAAGATGAGAGCCGTAATATAGGCGCTCGCCACCTACCCCATTACTTTGCCGACCGCATGGCGCAAAGCCAGTTTGTGGTGATTGAGATGGATTTTGAAGAACGTCTTGAGCGGCTGTGGCAGGAATATGTGGTTGAGCGCTATTTAAAAACCATGGCTTATTTTGGGGCTACAGGTGAGCAGGAGTTTGCCAGCTATCTACGTGAGAGTTTGTTGCGGGTGCAGAAGCGACTGGGCGGGCTGCGGACCAAAGAGCTTTTAGCCTCTATGGATAGTGCTATTGCAGTGCAGCATGAGGATAGTTTTGCCAGTCATCGTCACTGGCTTGCAGCACTTACCCGTGAATACTATGACCCCATGTACAGCTATCAGTTGGACAAAAAGAAAGACCTGGTGGTGTTTAGAGGTGGACGTGAGGAAGTCATTGGCTGGTTGAAGGATCTCAATCAGCCAACCATCTATACATCACCAGAGCATCAACAAATCCCTCACTCGGATGATCAAACGCCTTAGGCAAACAGCCCACAGTTTCAAATCCCAACTTGTGCCAAAGCCTGATTGCTCCCGTATTGGTGGAAGCCACAAAGTTAAACTGCATCGCCTGATACCCCAGCTCAATAGCAACCTGCTGCGAGTGTTCACACATGGCTCTGGCCAGACCACGACCACGGGCTGACGCAGCCACCATATAGCCGCAGTTACAGACGTGAGCGCCTGGGCCCTGCTGATTGGTTTTTATATAGTAGGTACCAACAATCTGGCCATCCTGCTCAACCACAAAGGTTTTGGCTGGCAGCCCCATCCAAACTCGCTGTGCTTCTTGCTGATTAATATCGCGGTTATAAGCATAGGTATCACCCGCCGCCACTATCTGCTGAAAGATTGGCCAGATAGCCTTAAAGTCATCATTCTGTGCTTCGCGGATTTGCATTAGCGAGGCTGCATTCTCACTGCACCGTCCAGCCGGATGGTCTCGCCATTGAGGTAGCTATTTTCCACCATATGCACCACTAACTGGCCAAACTCGGAGGGCTCACCCAAGCGTTTGGGGAAAGGAATGCCAGAGACTATGCCATCTTGAACCTGCTGAGGTGCAGCCAACATTAATGGAGTTGCCATAACACCTGGGGCAATAGTATTGACGCGAATGCCCGCACTCGCTAGATCGCGCGCCATCGGCAGGGTCATACCGACAATGCCACCTTTGGTTGCAGAATAAGCCACCTGACCCATCTGACCATCAAAGGCTGCAATAGACGCGGTATTAATAATGATGCCTTTTTCAGACTTTTCATCTGCTTCATTGCGCGCCATTGCGGCTGCTGCGCAACGGGAAATATTAAAGGTGCCGATAAGGTTTACTTCAATTACCTTGCGGTACAGATCCAAACTATGGGGCTCACCTTCACGGTTAACGGTCTTAGCAGCAATGCCAATACCGGCACAGTTAACACAGATATCGACACGACCTAGGTCAGCAGCAATTTTATCAAAGGCAGCTTCAACATCTGGTCCATTAGAAACATCCAGCTGGATAAAATGAGCCTTATCAGCACCGAGCTCTGCAACGGCTTGATTACCCGCCTCTGCATTCATATCGACAATAACAACGGTTGCGCCGCCATCGACCAGTGCCTGTGATGCGGCGCGACCAAGACCTGAGCCACCGCCTGTTACTACTGCTACTTTACTGTGTAGATTCATCCCTCACTCCCAACTTTAAAAGGTTTTAAACGGTTTCCAATAATAATTCGCGGGCAATAATAATTCGCTGAATTTCACTGGTGCCCTCGTAGATACTCGTAATGCGCGCATCTCTGGACCATCTTTCCAATGGATAATCTGCACTGTAACCATTGCCGCCAAGCATCTGTAAAGCGGTGTAGCAAGCCGCATTGGCTTTTTCGCTGGCAAACACTTTAGCCATAGATGCTTCTTTTGCAAAGCTTAAACCCATTTCTTTTTTTGCGGCTGCCTGCATCAGTAACAGCCGAGCCGCCTCAAGCTCGGTGTAACGATCGGCCAGCATCCATTGCAGCCCTTGGAAGTTGGCTATTGCCTGGCCAAACTGCTGACGCTCGGTTAGATATTGTCGTGCATAGTCCATAGCGGCCAAACCAATACCCAACGCAAAGGAGCCCACCCCAATGCGGCCGCCGGCCAGCTCGCCAACGGCAATTTTAAAGCCTTGGTTGACAGCGCCTAACACTGCCTCTGCCGGTATGCGGCAGTCGGTAAATAACACTTCATTGGTAGACGAGCCTCTCTGGCCCATCTTGGGCTCAGCTTTGCCAATCGACAGCCCCGGATTATCGGCTTCAACCAAGAAGCAGGTAATGCCCTTACCTTTTGCAGCATTGGCGTCACTAACTGCCCATACCACAAACAGGCCTGCGTATTCGGCGCTGGTAATGTAAAGTTTGCTGCCATTAAGCACCCAGCTATCGCCATCCTTAATCGCCTGAGTCTTCATGCCCGCAGGGTCAGAACCGGCGACAGATTCAGTCAGACAAAAGCCGCCGGCTGGGTATTCACCAGAACAGAGTTTGGGCAGGTAGTTTTGTTTTTGTGAATCGGTGCCGCAGGCCTGAATAACCTCGGCAACCATATTGGTGACTGAAACTGTTACTGCCGTGGAGGCGCAGGCGCGACCCAGCTCTGTAAGGGCCACACTAAAGGCCACCGAGCCTGCTTCGGTGCCACCGTAGTCACTGGAAATATTGAGGCCCATAAAGCCCAAATCGGCAAGCTTTTGCAGGTTGGCCAATAGCTGATCCCGTCCATGCCCGGAATCCAGCGCCTCGGCTAGGGGTACTAGTTCATCGGTGGCAAAACGGCGAGCGGTATCTTGAATAAATTGCTGCTCTTCACTGAGCTGTAAATGCATGTAGCAACTCCTTTGCTGTTGTTAGCTATGTTTAGGTCCTTAGGCGCCGGGTTCTTGCACCAAGACAAAGGGAGGTATCACCAAAGCCCAAAGTATAGTCTGGTTTTGGTACCAGTCCATTGCTTGCTGGTCAGTGACTTCAAAGACAGATCGATCTTCGAGCCATGTTTGTATCTGCGCGGCGTTATCTTCGTTTAACGCGATGGCTACTTTAATTAAGTCAGCGCCAGAGGCCACGCCCAAGACATTGCCAGAGGCGTAATGCTTTTGCAGCTCGAGCCAGCTAATTTTGGCTGTCTCAGCATTCAGCCGGGCAATAAGGGCTTGTTTGTCGGTGGATTCAGTCATTTTTTTATGGGTTTAGGTTAGATGTCTGGGTTAGATGTCTGGGTTAGGAGAATAGGTTAATAAGATCCTTCGCACCATCCTGA
>JAFMBY010000019.1 GCA_017858135.1 Porticoccaceae bacterium
CAAGCCGACGCGAGGCGATTCACCAACGCTATGGTCAAGAGCACCTAACTACTTAGCTACTTAGCTTAGCTACCTAGACTGACTGTGCACCACAGTGCGGATAGCCCAGCAATAAATTGCTTGGTCTTGGGTATGGGCGTGACCCAAGTTTTAATTGAGAACCGATAGCCTTTGCTAGCAGCAATCTGTGCTGTGACTCACTGTTTTTCAGTTTCGCCAGCAATAGCCAGCGCAAATTCATTTTACTGTTGTCAGAGAAAAACAAGAAAACGGCAAAATCAGTTGCTATAGCAATTTATACCTTTTAGAGTCTCGTTGAAAATGCTTAAAAAACCCAACCGAGCTGGTATACAAGGTTATTTAAGATATAGTGAGCGTCTTTCAACCAGCTGCGGCGGATGAAGTTGAGAAATAAAAAAGCAGTACTATTACCAATAACTTGCTAGGGGATATCATGAATCAGATAAACACACCTAAGTCATATTTAGCAGTTGCGATAGCAAGTTTGTTTGCTAGTAGCATCACTCAAGCGGCAATTGATGAAATAGTTGTCACCGCAAACAAGCGAGAACAAACTCTTCAAGACATTCCAATGTCTGTGTCGGTTACCAGTGGTGAGCAGATTGCGCAGTCTAGCATTGTCGATTTGATTGATTTGCAATCAGCGGTTCCTGCGCTGCGTGTTAACCAGCTGCAGAGTTCTGCACAGACCAATTTCATTATTCGCGGCTACGGTAACGGCGCTAACAACCCAGGCATCGAGCCTGCGGTAAGTGTCTATATTGATGGCGTTCCGCGCACCCGCTCCGCTTCATCACTCGCTGACTTACCAACTGTACAGCGCGTTGAAGTATTGAGTGGTCCACAGTCTACTCTGTTCGGCAAGAACGCTTCTGCTGGTGTTATCAGCGTAAGCACTCTGCTCCCAGAGCAAGAAATGGGTGGCATGATTGAAGCCACCGCCGGTAACTACGGCTCAAGAATTATCAAAGGCACAGTAACAGGTGGTATTACCGACACAGTCTCTTTCCGACTTTCTGCCAGTGACAATGCCAGCGATGGCTATGCCACTAACATCACTACCGGCGAAGACGTCAACAATCGCAGCCGTAGCGCCATCCGTGGGCAGCTGTTAATTGAGCCCAACGACGATCTGACAATTCGTATGATCGCCGACTACAACGAGATCGACGAAGAATGCTGTGCCGCAAGCTCACTGGTTTATGGCGATGCAAGTGGTGTTGCCGCAGCTCTTGCCGCGGCCAGAGGTAATGCAACCACTCCTGTTGATCCCTGGGCACGCAATCTCACTATGAACGACAGCCCATCGAATAAACTAAAAGGCGATGGTATATCCGTTCAAGTTGACTACGATTTGGACTTTGCGACATTGACCTCGATTACCTCATCTCGAGACCAGTCTCTGCGCTCAACGTTTGATGCAGATTTCACCGGCGCGGAGTTAGTTGATGAAAACCGTGTTGATTATGACTTCAAAACCTTCACCCAGGAATTTCGTCTAACCTCTACTGGCGACGGCGACGTGCAGTGGATGGCGGGCATCTCTCATTCCGATGAAGATATCCAGACGTTCCGCAATGTCACCTTTGGTGATGACATTTATAACTATGCTGACTTCCTTGTTACTGCAGGGCTGTCTGCTGGTATCGCGGCGCAGGCTGCGCAAGGCTATATTGCAGCAACCGGTGATACAGCTGGCGCTGCGGCCTATGGCGCTGGCGTAGCGACTGATACCCTCGCAGCGGTCGGCGGCTCTGGTGTCAACTATGTGGGTGCTGCATTTGGTGCCTGCCTGGTCAACGCTGTACCATGCTCCGACATATTCTTTGTACCGGGAACCGGTAATGTCAATGAAAGCTTCCAAATGGAAGGGGTTGCTACTTCAGTATTTGGTCAGGTAGATATTGCCATGAGTGATAATCTGACAGCCACTGTCGGTTTGAACTACACCGAAGATAAAAAGACCGTTGTGTCCGATGTCCTGGTTATCGATGCATTTGCCGAATTGCCACTTGCTGCTGCCGGACTTGGCGCGCTGTCGGGCCTGCAGCTCTTCCCTCCATTCCCGGCCTATGGTGGCGATGAAGATGAATCAGGTGTTTTTAAATCTGACGACCTGACTCACACTCTGCGTCTGGCCTATCAGATGAATGACGATATGACCTTCTATGCAAGCCATTCAACTGGTTTTAAGGCGGCCTCAGTCAATCTGTCTGTGGATGGACGCACGCCGGGTAACCGGTCTGCTGACCCAGAAGAAGCAACTAACATTGAAGTCGGCCTTAAAGCGTCCTTCGACAACGGTTACTTGAACGTTGCTCTTTTCCAACAATCCATTGAAGGCTTCCAGTCTAACGTATTCTCTGGAACAGGCTTTAATCTGGAAAATGCAGGTAAAGAGACCCACGAGGGCATTGAGCTTGATGCCATGGTTGCATTATCTGAGAGCCTAGTGGTGGGCTTTTCTGCCATCGCCATTGATGCGGTCTATGATTCATTCACCAATGGTACCTGCGACACCACTGGTCAGGCCGGAGAAGCCTACCAATGTGTTGGAGACGCAAATACTATTGACCTGAGTGGTCTCAGCCCTGCAGGTGTGCACGAGTTAAGTGTCAATGCCAATGCGGTCTATTCTTTTGATGTCAGTGACAGCATTAATGGTTTCTTCCGCGTCGAGTATGTCCATGAGAAAGATGTCAATATCGCCGATCTGATTCCAATGAGCCTGGCAAGTCGCGGTACTGACAACCTCAATGCAAGCCTTGGCTTCAGCAGTGACAAGGGCGGTTGGGATGCTATGTTGTGGGGTCGTAACCTGACTGACCACGAAAGCCTGATCTCAGCATTCCCGACTACTGCACAGCCAGGTAGCTTCACCGGCTACCCGAATGCACCACGTACCTATGGTCTGACTCTGCGTAAAAACTTCTAAGCTTCGTTTTATTACTTAGAAAGGTCTGACAAGAATGGCGACTCGCAAGAGTCGCCATTTTTTTTGCCTGAAAAAAAGACTAAATCCCCAGCTCGCTCTTCACTGCGGCAAAAGCCCCTAGAGCCAGCTCAAGATCATCCCGGCTGTGGGCCGCTGACATCTGGGTGCGAATACGCGCCTTGCCGTGGGCCACCACCGGATAGGAAAAGGCCACCACATAGACGCCATGGGCGAGCATTCTCTCAGCAAATTTGGCCGCCAGTGCCGCATCATCCAACATCACCGCAACAATCGGGTGTTCACCGGGCAGCAATCTGAATCCCAAGCGCTGCATAGCATCACGGAAAAAAGCGGTATTCTCCATTAGCTGCTGCTGCAGCTGATTGGATTGACTGACCAACTGCAGGGCCTTGATCGCGCCAGCTACCACTGGTGGCGCAACCGTATTGGAAAACAGGTAGGGGCGCGAGCGCTGGCGTAACAGATCGACCACTTCTCTGCGCGCACTGGTAAAGCCGCCGCTACCGCCCCCCAGTGCCTTACCCAGGGTGCCAGTAATAATATCCACTCGATCCATGCAGCCGCGGTATTCATGGGTTCCGCGTCCATTGGCGCCGAGAAAGCCGCTGGCATGGCAGTCATCAAAGTGCACTAGTGCATTGTATTTATCCGCCAGATCGCAGATTTCATCTAATTTAGCGATACTGCCATCCATGGAGAAAACTCCGTCTGTAGTAATCAATTTAAACCGCGCTCCGGCCTTATCTGCGGCCTGTAGCTGGCTTTCCAGATCCGCCATATCAGAGTTTAGGTAGCGGTAACGCTTAGCCTTACAAAGACGTACACCGTCGATAATACTGGCATGATTCAACTCGTCTGAGATGACCGCATCCTCGGCCCCGAGCAGAGTCTCAAAAAGCCCAGCATTGGCGTCAAAGCAGGAGGGATACAGAATCGTCTCTTCACTGCCAACAAAAGCGCTTAGATCATGCTCCAACTGCTTATGAATAGTCTGTGTGCCACAGATAAACCGCACCGAGGCCATGCCGTAGCCCCACTCTTCCAGTCCACGCATAGCGGCCGCCTTGACCTCTGGGTGCTGAGCCAGGCCAAGGTAGTTGTTAGCGCAGAGATTGAGCACCTGTGCGCCGCTGTTAACCGATACTCTGACGCCTTGAGCGGAGGTTATTACACGCTCATGTTTGGTTAACCCACTCTCTTCAATCTGCTGTAACTCAGTTTGCAGATGATCTTGAAACTTGCCGTACATAATCTCTCCTCGAATCTTTCCTCAACATTGGGAAAATTATTGCCAATTCAAAATGACTTTACTCGCCTGACCCGCGTTCATCGCATCAAAGCCCTGCTGAAAATCAGTGTAGTGCAGACGATGTGTAATCACTGCTGAGATATCCAGGCCACTCTCGATCATCACTGACATCTTGTACCAGGTTTCATACATTTCACGGCCATAGATACCCTTCAATGTGAGCATATTAAAAATCACCAGACTCCAGTCGATGGCCACCTGTTCAGCGGGAATACCTAGCATTGCAACCTTGCCTCCATGGCACATATTCGTCAATAGATCGCGAAATGCCGCTGCATTGCCCGACATCTCCAGACCCACATCAAAGCCCTCTGACATGCCCAGCGCACGCTGCACATCGGCGAGCTTTTCACTGCGCACATCGACCGTGCAGGTGGCACCCATTTTTTTCGCCAATTCGAGACGCTGCGGATTAATATCAGTGATTACTACATTGCGCGCACCGGCGTGACGGCACACCGCGGCCGCCATGGCGCCAATGGGACCGGCACCGGTAATCAGCACATCCTCGCCAAGTAAATCGTATTGCAGAGCGGTGTGCACAGCGTTGCCAAGCGGATCAAATAGCGCGGCGATATCGAGATCAATATCGCGGCGATGTTCCCACACGTTTGACATCGGCAATGCCAGATATTCAGCAAAGGCCCCTGGACGATCGACACCAACGCCAGAGGTATGCGCACAGAGATGGCGACGACCCGCCAGACAGTTGCGACAGCGACCGCAGACCACATGCCCCTCTCCCGACACAATCTGGCCAGGGCGGAAATCATTCACATTGGAACCGACATCAACGATTTCGCCAACAAACTCATGTCCGACAACCATGGGAACTGGAATGGTCTCCTGCGCCCAGCTGTCCCAGTTATAGATATGCATATCGGTACCGCAGATCGCCGTGCGATTAACTTTTATCAGCACATCGTTGATACCAATCTCTGGCTCTGGAACGTCCTCTAACCACAGACCAACGCTGGAATTCCTTTTTACCAATGCTTTCATGATGCAAGTTCCCTAGTTAATTTATACTATATAAGAAATTATTCTCTTATCGTAGATTCAACAATTCCTTTATGCAAGATTTAAATCCTGTATAGTAAGCGTTTTTTAGCGATCTAGAGTATTAAGCATGAGCAAAAGCCATCAAGATAGCGACCCAGCTAGTCACGCACTGTGCAGCAGAGTCACCGCGCTGAGGAAAAAAAATAAATTAACCCTCGACCAACTGGCAGCCGCCTCGGGCGTTAGTCGCTCAATGTTGAGTCAAATTGAACGCGGCCAGGCCAACCCCACCCTGACCGTCACCTTCCGTATCGCACAGGCATTTGGCATGAGCATTGGCGAGTTGGTCGATCAGGCTTGGCAATCATCGACTATTGAGGTGGTTCATGGCGAGGACAAGAGCAATTTCTTTCGCCATGATAAAGAGTGTCAGATTCGCACGCTGTCGCCTCTGCATATGGAAAAAAATATTGAGTTCTATGAATTGCGCATTGCCCCAGGGGCCAGTTTAACCAGCGCCCCCCACTATGAGGGCACCAAAGAACTACTGACCATCACCAATGGCCGGGCGAGAGTAGTCTCAGGAGAAAATGCCACTGAACTAGCCCAAGGTGACTCAGCACAGTATCGTGCCGATCTGCCCCATGCCATTGAGAATAGTGGTAAAAAGGAGTTGGTCTGCTATCTGGTGGTCACCAGCCCTTAGGCTTAGACGCGCAATATCAATTTAATTAGACCAAAAAAGAAACAGTGCCAAGGCAAAGTAGAGTAGCGACAAGGGCAGTGCAAAGAGCCAGTAGTTGGCGATAAACTTTTCCGTGAGTGACCTAGCCCTCTCGGGGAAAACCCAGAGAGTAAGACCTTTAAGTACTGCACTAGCACCAATGATAAATAGGATTAACCACTCGAGTTGCTGAGACCAGTCGAGGACCGAGGTGCTCCAGAGAATAAGGCTGATACCAATAGCAAGATTTAGCCAGACAAAGGGACGCCAGGATGGCATCGATAACAGACGCCGAGAAAAACCGCTGACTAAGGGTCGACACAACAGTCCGAGAGCAACCAGGAAAAAGACGACGGATAAGACAATAGTCACGATAATCTCCTCTAGCCTTTGTAGCTAGAGGTTAGCATATTAATACTGCGGATTTCTATCAGCTGCGACCTAGGTGAGATTGTTTTAACTTAGGTCTGCTTGCTTTAGCCCAGTGAGTCTTCAGCGACGAAGTACTTGGGATCTTCGATCACATTGACCTCAACTAGGTTGCCTGCTTTCTTCAGAAGCTTGCGGCACTCATCGCTGAGGTGTACAAGATGCAGGGTTTTGCCGGCATTCAAATAGCGTTCCGCCAGGGTATCAATCGCTTCCAGCCCAGAGTGGTCAGCCACTCGTGAGCGAGCAAAGTCGATCACTACATCGTCGTTGTCCTGCTGCGGATCGAAACGCTCCAAAAAGGAGGTTACCGAGCCAAAAAATAGTGGTCCAGTGACGCCATAAACAGTTGAGCCTTTGTGATCTTCGCGCGCTTCAATACGAATATATTTGGCATGTTCCCAAGCAAACACCAGCGCCGAGACAATCACACCAACTACCACAGCGACAGCGAGATCGGTGGCCACAGTGACCGCAGACACCAGCACCAGAATCAGTGCATCACTGCGTGGTACTTTCCCGATAATGCGAAAACTACTCCATTCAAAGGTACCGATCACTACGATAAACATCACACCGATCAATGCTGCCAATGGGATTGTTTCAATCAGTGTCGAACCCACCAGAATAAACAGCAACAGAGACAGGGCCGCAGTAATACCCGACAGACGTCCACGACCACCGGAGTTCACATTGATCATGCTCTGGCCAATCATCGCGCAACCGCCCATACCACCAAATAATCCGGTGACTGTATTAGCAACACCCTGACCGATACATTCTCGATTTCCGCGTCCGCGGGTCTCAGTGATCTCGTCGATCAAGCGCAGTGTTAGCAGCGATTCGATTAAGCCAATAGCCGCCAAAATAATTGCATAGGGCAAGATAATAAACAGAGTTTCAAGGTTAAATGGCACCATAGGAATATGGAAACTGGGCAGTCCGCCAGCAATCGATGCGACATCGCCAACGACCTTAGTGTCGACATCGAAGTACATCACAATCAAGGTAACGGTAACAATCGCCACCAGCGATGAAGGCAGTACTTTGGTGAAACGTGGCAACAGATGAATAATTGCCATGGTCAGAAGCACCAGACCCAGCAAGGTATAGAGCGCTTCGCCAGTCATCCAGGCAACATCGATAATCGAGCCCTGCATACTGGTACCGGCAAGCCAACCCGGTTCACCGGCAACGCCAAACTGACTCAGCTGAGCGAGAAAAATAACAATCGCTAGGCCGTTAACAAACCCGAGCATTACCGGGTGCGGCACCATGCGAATAAACTTGCCGAGCTTGAAGACACCGGCGAGGATTTGTAAAAGGCCCATCAACACCACAGTGATAAACAAGTACTCAACGCCGTGATCGGCAACCAGTGTCACCATCACAACGGCCAGTGCACCAGTGGCACCAGAGATCATACCCGGACGACCGCCAATGCAGGCGGTGATTAGCCCCACCATAAAGGCAGCGTAGAGACCCACCAGCGGCGCAACTCCGGCGACAAATGCAAAAGCCACTGCCTCTGGCACCAGGGCCAGAGCCACGGTAAGACCGGATAATAGGTCGTTTCTATAGGAGATAACTCGACTGGGGCGAAGCTCAAACATTTAAATACTCAAATTGCTGTAACGAATAAATCCGCAGCGATTAATAATGCCTTATTAATCGCTGCGGATACGATAGAGATTTCCTAGCTCAACTAAACTTAGCCGCGTGGGCCACGCTGTTGCGGACGACTATTGCCACGGGCTGCATCACCTCGTACCGCAGGTCTGGCAGTGCGATTGCCACTGCGGTTTCCCGCGCCACTACTATTGCGCGCGCCGCCACCATTGGAGGCGCCGCTTTTCGCGTAAGGACCATCGCCACGACCGCCCTGTGGAGATGATGTACGGCGCCCCTCTCCCTGAGGAGCTGGACGACCTTCACTGCGGCTGTGTTCTTTATTGCCGTCTCGATTGCCGTCACGAGCACCATCACGAGAACTGCCACCTGCTTTGTGCTTGGCTCCGGGCTTGGGACCATGGGAATAGGTGCTAACACGCTTAACTCTTGGATCTGGCTTGCTCTTGCCGCGACTGTTGGTTTCGCTGTTTAGCGCTTTGCGCTGTTTGTTAGTCCTAACCGGTCGATCAAGATTAGTCTCTGGAACATCATGCGTTGGCTCAAAGCCATCCATCACTTCGCGTGGCAGCAGCTTCTGAGTCAGGCGTTCGATATCCGAGAGCAGATCCACTTCATCAGCGCTGACCAACGATATGGCGGTGCCGGTGGCGCCTGCGCGACCGGTTCGTCCAATACGGTGAACATAGTCTTCGGCGACATTCGGCAGGTCAAAGTTGACCACCTGTGGAAGCTGTTCGATATCCAAACCTCGAGCGGCGATATCAGTGGCCACCAGAATACGAATCTCGCCAGCTTTAAAGCCAGCCAGTGCTTTAGTGCGCGCACCCTGACTTTTATTACCGTGAATTGCAGCGGCGACAATGCCCTCAGATTCAAGGTGCTTAGTGAGTTTGTTGGCGCCGTGTTTGGTTTTGGTAAAAACCAACGCCTGACCCCAACTATTGTCATGAATCAAACGCGTCAGAACGGCAGCTTTTTGCTTTTTGTCGACGGTGTAAATCGACTGAGTCACTGTCGGCGCCGTGGCATTGCGCGGCGTAACAGAAATCTCAATTGGATTGCTAACCAGGCCTTTGGCCAGCTTGCGAATATCATCAGAAAAGGTTGCCGAGAACATCAGGTTCTGACGACGCTTGGGCAGCAAACTGATAATGCGCTTTATATCGTGAATAAAGCCCATATCCAACATACGATCGGCTTCATCCAGCACCAGCACTTCCAGATAGGTAAACTTGACCGCGTTCTGGCTGTAGAGATCCATCAGTCGACCAGGAGTGGCGACCAATACGTCTACGCCACGACGCAGCTTCATCATTTGCGGATTAATTTTTACGCCACCAAAGACCACGGCGGACGATAGCGACATATGCTTGCCATAAGTGGCAACGCTCTCACCTACCTGAGCCGCTAGCTCACGAGTTGGCGTCAGAATCAATGTGCGCACCTGATTGGGCTGTGCGCGACGACCCGTACTGAGAAGTTCGAGTATCGGCAAGGTGAAACCTGCGGTTTTGCCGGTACCGGTCTGAGCGGCAGCCATCACATCACGGCCATCAAGGATGGCAGGTATGGCTTTAGCTTGAATAGGTGAAGGAGTATCGTAGCCCTGTGCAGCAACGGCTTTGAGAATCGGGGCGGATAAGCCCAGGTCTTTAAAGGTCATAAGGTGTCTTTTTGCGAATGGGCGTCGCTCGAAATTGAGTGGCCCCTTTGGAATGGCGCGCAGCGTACAGGAAATCGCCCCAAAAAGCTATGTCTAAGGGTTTGGCGATGCCTGAGTCCTGTCCTTGAGACCTGAGCTTGCCGACTGTGTTGATCGGTTATGTTGGCAGCGATCTTGGACGCGGCTAAATAGCCCGTCAGCTGGCAATTCAGCTGGCAATAAACTTCATCGAAATCGAATTCACACAGTGACGAATATTCTTAGCAGTGAAACCCTCACCTTCAAAGATATGACCCAGATGCCCATCGCAGGTGGCACAGAGAATTTCCGTGCGTCGCCCATCGGCATCCACTTCGCGGCGCACCGCACCGGCGATCTCATCGTCAAAACTAGGCCAGCCACAGTGTGAGGGAAATTTGTGCTCCGAGCGATACAATGGCGCATCGCACTGCTTGCAGATATATAGCCCCCCGTCTGAGTTATCCGTGTACTCACCAACAAAGGGTCGTTCAGTTCCCTTGTCTTGGATGACATATTTTTCTTCCGCGGTCAGCGGATTAAGTAGCTTACTCATAAACTGCCCCTCGAGATTGAGTTTGTAACAATGACCAGAGATCATCCATGCCGCGAAGCAAAATAGTCAGCTGCTTGAGGCTTTCTCGGTCCAACTCTGAGTTTACGCAGCTGAAGGGCCTATCGGTTCTATGGAAGCGCAAAGCATCCAATGCAGGATGGCCGACTGCAGCATATTCCCAGTCGAGAACTATTAGCCCACCCTCGGTGACTAGAATATTTTCCGCAACCAGATCATGGTGACAGATAACTCCAGGCCAATCTGCAGCATCAATTGCCGCCGCGGCGGTCAGTATAGTTTGTTGCAGCCCCTTGGTAGCGAACGCACTATCTAACTGGTCAATATAGGCTTGACAGTAAGCGACATAATTGCGACGCGGCAATTGACTGACCTCAACTGCCTGAATGCGCAGCAGCAGTCGATTTAGCAGAGCGATTTGCCGACCACTACGGCTATCTTCATCAGTCCAGAGGCGGCCTTCATGGAAAGTCGTCACCAGGACATTATCAGCGTAAAAAAGGACTTTTGGCACAGCATCAGTTGGCGCTAGACGCTCAAGAATAAGTCGTTCACGCTGGCGATCAATGCCCAGACTGACGCTGTTCGGTGCATTGATTCTGACGACGGCTTTAACCTCACCGCTGCCTACCAAAAACGAGCGGTTAGTGCGCCCGCCAGTCAACTCGCGGAGCACTACTGGTTGCGCACTTATGACGCTGCGGGTAGGTTTCCACTGCTGCCAGTTAGCGAGAGTTTGCTGAAGCAGTTGCATAGACAGAAGCCTGAACCTCACGGTCGAGTAAATTGGCGGCAACGGTTTGCTCGTGCAAACTCTTGAGCCAAAATCGGTAACCGATTATCGACAAGACAATATAAAGCATTAACAGCGCCACGGTTTGATAGAGCTCGCGATCCCAGTAGAGATAAATCGAGGCGCTGTTGATGACTATCCAGTAGAGCCAGTTGTCGATTACTTTGCGCGCCACCATTACCGTCGTCAGCAGCGCGGCCCAAGTGGTAAAAGAATCCAGATAGGGCAGCCGCGAGTCTGTCCTGGTGGCGAGAATATAGCCTGAGACCAAACTAGCAATAGCAATCAGCAATATGGCGTTGATATGCTGACTGCGATTCCAGCGTGAAATACTCAGACGGTTATTCTGAGTGCCGCCAAACTGCCACTGATACCAACCATAGACCGCCATCGCCATATAATAGACATTTAATGCAGACTCCATATAGAGACTGACATCACCAAAGATCCAGACATAAATTGCGGTACTAAAAAACGCAGCATACCAGCACAGGCTACTCTCTTTGATAGCGAGCAGCAGGTAGGCGATAGCCAGCACTACCGCCATGGTCTCAAGATTAACCCAATCCAACATCGCTTAGAGCGCCTCGTAACCAGGGATAATTTTTGCCACATAAACAGCCATATTGAACTCCCGATAACAGGCGGCAATGGTCTCCTGAACTGCCTTCATCGCGTGATCGAATTCCCCCTGCACCACAGTGCTGGTTGGAAAAGTAGTGATCTCAAGATTTTCAAACTGATTGATCCTGTCAATAAATCCCTGAATGGGCGGAATAAAATCCTCCCGATTGGGGTACATACTGATATCGATTGTTACTTGCATGCTAAAGCTCCTTTTTAATCCGCCGTTTTAAAAATCGTATCGCCCACTGACGCCAAACATACGCGGTTCGCCGAACTGATAGTAAGCTTCGGTTTCATAAAACTTACGCGGGTCATTACCGAAGCCGCCAAACCCACGCACAATCACATCTTTATCGGTGAGATTGCGGCCCCAGAGCGACAGATCCCAGCCACCCATTACATAGTTTACGCGGGCATTAATCAGCTCATAGGACTGAGTCTGTTCATTGTGACTTGAGGACAGATAAAAGCGGTCTTTACCTTCAATGTCAATGCTAACCGAGAGCCCATTACTGACCTGGTAGCTACTGCCGAGAGCAAACTGATAGTCTGGCGCATGAGCCTGTTGACGACTATCGAGATCATCGGACAGCGGGATATCATAATCAGCAGACAGTAGACCGATACTGCCGTACCAGGCCAGAGAGTCCGTCGCCAGCCAGTTAAATTCGACTTCCACACCGTAGTTAGCACCACTCGCCGCATTGCTAAAGTAGTCGGTAAAATCAGAGGCATTGCTGTCATCTCGCGACTGAACCAATGACTGCTTGATCTGAATGTCGTCGCGCTTTTGATAGAAAGCGGCGACCTGCGCCTGCAGGCTACCCTCCAACCAGCGGCCTTTAACACCGGCCTCAAAATTCCACATCAGCTCAGTATCAAACTCGCGATCGTCGGACTCGAGGGAAGGATCGCTATTAACACCACCGGCTTTATAGCCGCGCGAGACCAAACCATAAACCATTTGCTCAGCACTGAGCTGGTATTGCAGAGCAAGACGTCCACCCCACAGGTTCTCATCAACGCTGTGGGCAACCAAATCACTGTCGCTGTAAGTCGCCTCGCGGTTCTCAAGGCGCAATCCACTAATCAAAGTCAGCGAATCAGACAGCTGGGTATCCAGCTGTCCATAGAGAGCTTTGTTAGTGCTATTAAAGTCACTGGTAAAATCGCCCGCCGCATAGGTATATTCACGCAGCAACTGTTCGTCCTGATCGCGCCAGTAAACCCCCACAACCCAGTCTGAACTGTCGTTAAAGATGCGTGCCTGTGGCGTTGAAACTAACTTGATGTCGACACTGACATTGCTGCGTTCGCGACTATAATTGTCGACCGAATTGTACTCCCATCCTTCGCAGGGTTGGCCGGTACAGATATCGGGATAAGCCCAATCCTCGTCATAACCGTATTCGAGGTCGTTGTCGGCACCACTGATCAGACTCACCAGCTCAAAATTCTCTGCCCCCTGCCATCGGCTCTCAACGGCCATCGCCGTAGCTTTGTGGCGATCATGGCCCGGCGTGTCTGACAGCGTGTGGCGGGTGTTATCCAGCGAAAAAGCGTCGTAGCCATTATCGGCATCAACATGGAATAAGATCAGCTTAAAATCCAGCTGCTGGTTGGCCTGCCAATCGAGAATAGTTCGCAGACTTAACTCATCAATATCATTGGTGTCATCACGGTTGAGGAAATCATTGACCATGTAACCGTCACTGCTATGCTTTTGCATGGCAACGCGATAGCCCAATGAGTCATTCACAGGGCCGCCCAATGCCGCACTGACCGTGCGCGTATCATAGTCGCCCAGCGATATTTGCATATTGCCCTGCGGCTGCTCGGTAGGCTGATTGGACCTAAGATTAATCAGACCGGCCAGTGCGTTGGCACCGTAGAGCGTTCCCTGGGGACCACGCAGTATCTCAATCTGTTGAATATCCATGGTCGTGGCCGCGCCAGCAATACCGGTAAAATCAATACCGTCGACCAAGGTCCCCACAGAGGGATTTAAGGGCTCGATAAACTGACTGCGCTCACCGATACCACGGATCTGGATAAAGCGGCCGCGCGAGGCACCGCTCGAGAAATTAACATTGGGCGCCAAATTGAGCACCTGTTCCAGATGTCGCGCCTGGCGCTGGGCAATTACAACGCTATCAAATACCGTGACACTGGCTGGCGTCTCTAAAAGTGCCGTATCGCGAAAGTCGGAGGTGACAATAATTTCTTCGATCGCCGCGTCGGCAAAAGCGGATAACGACAAAACACCAAGCGCAAAGGTTTTTGCGGGCAAACGGAGAATGGGGGGAATTATTTTGGAGCAGTTCATATAGAGCCTCAGTAACAGAGTTAAAAGTTAAGGAGACCCGGAGGCAAAAGACGAAGAAAGGTAACAATCATGAAGTCCTATTCCTACGCCGGCATAATCCGGATCAGGTTCAAAGGGTACTTCTCAGGCCACTACATCATTGGCCGCCCCTTAGGAAACGCGCGCAGTGTAACATCGCGCTTTATTAAGATACATCAGCCACGGCGCTTTTTCCACAGCCGCAGGTAAAACGAGGTTGCGCTTGAGGCATATCAGGTTACAGTCGTCGAATAAACACCTGAAAATAACTATAAGGCCTCCCATGACCACGCTTCTGAAAACGTTCTTTTATTCTTTCTTTTACACTTCGTTAGCCGTTTTTTTACTCTCTGGCTGCAGCGCTGAAATAAAAAATGCTGAACTCAACAACCATCAATCCAGCGAATCTGAAAATCTGCTGTTGAATGATGCCGAAGTTGTCACCCTGCTCGATAAACTGTTTATGGAAGAGTTAAATGAGAGCCCGGAATATATGGCCTACCTCGGCATGCGCGAGCGCTATGACGAATGGAATGACATCTCGGATGCCGCGAGAGACAAAAATCTCGCCATGGCCAAACGCCACCTCAGCACGGTTAAAAGTATTGATCAGTCCGCTCTTAGCCCTGCTGCCCTGCTCAATGTGCAGATGTTTATTGAACAATCGGAGCAATCAATCGCCGGAGACAAGTGGCGCTATCACAATTATCCGGTCAATCAGATGCGCGGTGTGCACAGTAAGATTCCATCATTTTTGATCAATCAGCACCTCGTCGCCAATCAGGCTGAAGCACAGGCCTATATCAGCCGCATCAGCAACTCGGCAAAACTGCTTCAACAGCTGATCGAACAACTGGAAACGCGTCGAGAGCTGGGTATTATCCCGCCCAAATTTGTTTTTCCACGGGTTATTGAATCGATCGACAATATCCTCTCTGGCGCGCCGTTCGATAACACCTCTGATGCCAGTGAGCCGAGTACCATCTTGGCTGACTTTGGTAGCAAAGTTACGGCGCTGGATCTGCCCCAGCAGCAACAGAATCAATTAATGGCCGACGCCAGCAGTGCACTGGTTAATGATATGGCACCGGCTTATCTGCGTCTGCGAAACTATATGATTGAGTTGCAGACCGACGCCGATGATCGCGATGGGGCATGGAAATTTCCCGATGGTGAAGCGTTCTACAACTACGCACTGCAACGCACCACCACTACCAATATGAGCGCAGATGAAATTCACAGGGTCGGTCTTGCCGAAGTGGCGCGAATTCAAAATGAAATGCGTGAAATAATGCAGCAGGTTGGCTTTGACGGTGATCTGCAGGCATTTTTTAATTTTACCCGCAATGACCCACAGTTCTATTACCCGGACACTGCCGAGGGCAAACAGGCTTATTTGGATGAGGCGACGGCTCTAATCAACACCATGAAAAGCCGTCTCGACGAACTGTTTAACATCAAACCAAAAGCCGACTTGATGGTTAAGGCCGTGGAGCCATTCCGCGAAGCGTCTGCCGGTCAAGCTTTCTATCAGAGCCCGGCACCAGATGGCAGCCGTCCGGGCACCTACTTTGCCAATCTCTATCGCATGGGCGATATGGCCAAATACCAAATGGAAGCGCTTGCCTACCACGAGGGTATTCCCGGTCACCATATGCAGATCTCCATCGCCCAAGAGTTGCAGAATATGCCTAAATTTAGACTGTTTGGCGGCTATACCGTGTTCAGCGAAGGCTGGGGACTCTACTCTGAGCTAGTACCCAAAGAGATTGGGATGTACTCGGATCCCTACTCTAATTTTGGCAGACTGTCTGGCGAGCTGTACCGTGCCTGTCGTCTGGTAGTGGATACCGGTATCCACTCCAAACGCTGGTCGCGACAGCAGGCGCTCGATTATATGGCGGCCAATGTACCGCACTCAGCTAGCTACAATGTTCGCCAGATTGAGCGCTATATCGTCCGGCCCTCGCAGGCAACCGCCTACAAAATTGGCATGCTGAAAATTCAACAGCTGCGCAGCCGGGCAAGCGACCAGCTCGGTGATAAATTTGATATCCGCCAATTCCATGATGTCGTGCTAAAAGATGGTTCGGTGTCACTGTCAATTCTTGAAACCAATGTGATGAACTGGGTATCGGATACACTCGAAAACTCAATGAGCGAACAATCAATACAAGCAACTTATTAAAACAAGTCTAAATGATGATTAACCACAACGAGCACAATGCGATGTTTAAACTATTCAACATAACAGCCCTGCTGCTGATCTCTGTACTGTCCTTTGCTGGGCACCACGACAGTCATGATGCCACCGTCTCGGAAGAGCAAAAACTGGTCGAACTGTTTGACGAAATCTGGGATTACGAAATGACCAGCAATCCCACTTACGCCACCTATGTAGGCTACCCTGGCCAAAACGCTCGCTGGCCGAATGTGTCCCTTGACGCTGTCGCCAAGGACGCGAAAATGCGTCGCCAACTGTTGGCGCAACTGCGCGATGTAAATCTCAACAAGCTCAGCGAGAACAGTCGTCTGGATTGGCTGTTGGTCGAGAAAAGTCTTGCCGATCAGCTCGCTGGCGAAGAGTTTCCCGGCGAATTTATTTTGATCCATCAACGCGCCGGAGTGCAGCAGGATATCGCAGACACGCTAACCATGATGCCAAAGCGCAATCGCCAGGATTTCGTCGATCGACTGAGCAGACTGGAAAATGCCGCCGCCTACATTGAGCAAAATATTGCCATGTTGCGCGAGGGCCTAGCCCGCGGCGTAACGCCACCAAAAGTGACTCTGCGCGATGTGCCGGAGCAAATCCGCAATACTATCCCGGCTAATATCGACACCTCGCCACTGCTATCGAGTTTTGACGATTACCCGGCTTCAATAACTGAAGCAGAGCAGCGCGACATCAGTGCCCAAGCACGAGAAATTGTTGCGACCAGTGTCTATCCCGCGTTTCAAGCTCTACTTAAATTTATGCTTGACGAGTATCTGCCTAGCGCCAATGACTCCATCGCGCTTCGCGACATGCCCAATGGCGAAAACTGGTACCGCCATCGAGTAAACTATTTCACCACCACCGATCTCACACCGGAAGCCATCCACAAACTCGGGCTCAGCGAAGTCAAACGCATCCGCGGTGAAATGGATAAGGTCATTGCCGACTCCGGATTTACTGGCACCTTTAGTGAATTTACTGATTTCCTGCGCACCGATAAACAATTTTACAAGTCAACCGCAGAGGAGCTGCTGACCGGCTATCGGGATATCGCCAAGCGCGCCGATCCAGAGCTAGCCAAACTGTTCGGCACATTGCCGCGACTGCCCTACGGTGTGATCGCCATACCCGATTATGCGGCTAAATCCCAGACTACCGCTTACTACTGGGGCGGCTCAATCGAGAATGGACGCGCAGGCTACTTTTACGCTAACACCTACGCACTGGACACTAGGCCCACTTGGGAGATGGAAGCGCTGACCCTGCACGAGGCAATGCCCGGCCACCATCTGCAAATCGCTATTGCTCAGGAGCTTCCTGAGACACACCCGCTGCTGCAAAACCTGAGTTATACCGGGTTTGTCGAAGGCTGGGGGCTCTATGCTGAAAGTTTGGGGGAGGAGATGGGCTTTTACACTGACCCATACAATAAGTTCGGCCAGCTGAGTTACGAAATGTGGCGTGCGGTGCGCCTGGTTGTGGATACTGGAATGCATATGTTTGGCTGGGATCGACAGCGTGCAATTGACTTTTTTGCTGGCAATACCGCCAAATCACTGCATGATATAGAAGTCGAAATTGATCGCTATATCTCCTGGCCGGGCCAGGCGCTAGCTTACAAGTTGGGAGAATTAAAGTTTAAACAACTGAGGGCGCGCGCCACTAAGGCCCTCGGCGACGATTTTGATATTCGTGCGTTCCATGACCAACTGCTAAACCGCGGCGCCCTGCCCCTCGATGTGCTTGAGAAGCGCACCGACGATTGGATTGCTAGTCAGAAAAACTGATCAGACGGTACAGGCGAGGATCCGGCTTAACTCACACAGTGAGCGGCCGGATTGCTCTCGCAGGTCGGCAAACACCTGCTCGACTAGACGCAAATCTCGCTGCGCGGTGGGACTAAATTTTTTCATTAAGCCCTGATTCACCAGCGCATCACAGACGTCCTTGGTCAATAGAAAGGTATCCTTGCCCATGCTGCGCAACATCATCGGACCCGAATTGCCACCCAGTCGCGATCCATGTTTCTTTAATTCTAGCCACAAATCGACAATATTGTCCTCTGGCCAGTCGGCTATAAATTGAGCGAAGCTACCGTGGCTGTGCTGGTGGTCCAACACATAAACGGCATTGTGCCTAACCGCTACAATCTTAGTGAAATTGCGCACGATACGCACATCTTTTGCCAACTCTTCAAGTTTTTCGTCGCTGTAGTGTGCGATCGCCAGAGGGTTGAAATTAGCAAAAGCTTGTTCAAACCCCGGCCACTTATTGTCAATAACACGCCACACAAAGCCGGCTCGAAACACACAGCGGGTCATCATCGACAGATAGCGATCATCACCTTGTGAGGCTAATTGCTCAGTCGTTTTTGGCCGCGGCAAAATCGCCTCCAGCTGATCAACACCACCGCGATTTTTACACGCCAACTGGTAGAGTTTTTTATACGATGTTTTCAAGAATGGTACCTATTGCGATTAGAAATTAGGCGATTAGAGCACTCTGCCAGCCCTTGTCATACTGTTATCAACCAGCAGACTACAGGCCGGGTATCGTGATCTGAAAGATAAATCCAGCGACAATCAATAATAGCAGAAAGCCAAATGCCTTATTTAACCAGCGAGCACTCTGCTGGTATCTGATAAGAGACCCGGAGTGAGAAATCACTACCGCCATAAACATATACCATAGCGCATCGACACCCCCTGCAATTAACGCCATCAAGGATTTCTCCCATAGCTGGCTATCGATGCTGACAAACTGACTAAACAACGCGGTGAAGAAAATAATGATTTTCGGGTTCACCAGCGCGATCAAAAACCCATCTCGCGCCGCAAGCCATTTTGAACGACTCGAATCAGTAACCAAATCATCGCTGCTGTCAGACTTAGCGAAGATCAGTTTCAGAGCCATCCAGATAAGATAGAGGCAACCTGCGATTCGAAGTACATCAAAAGCGAACTCGTAGCGACTCAGCACCGCCACCAATCCTGACGCGGTCAGAAAGGCATAAAGCCCAATCGCCACACCGTGCGTTGTCGCCGCGACAAGCCCAGCGACGCGCCCCTGAGACAGTGACACATTGACGATAACCGCCAGACTAAGGCCGGGTGACATTGCCCCGAGCAGACAGGCCAAGGTGACGGAAAGCCAGAATCCAGCTTCCATAACGTTCTCGCTAATAAACAGCCTAAAGAGTGGTTTATACAGGCATCACTGTGCAACGCAAGCTGAAATTTGACTAGTACTAAAGTATTAGTACTAAAGTGTTAGTACTTAAGTGCTATATGAGTGGCACTAAAAATCAACAAAAATGGCCCGTGGGCAGCCCGACAGAGCCTCAAGGGCAAACTAAGCCAAAGCAAATGTAAGATGTCAAGTGCGATAGAAAAATTCGCTGCAACTCATCATTGGTTAGAGATTTGCAGCTCACATTAAATCAATAAAAAAACACACTGCTCGAGATAAATTATGCCAAATAAAGACTTAACATCAGCAAATTCGGCAACTATTCATGGTACCGATCTGGAGGGGAGTTTCGCTGCCGGGCTGAGTGCCTTCGAATCGGTCTTTGACGCCATGAGCGAACAGGAAAAAAACAAGTTAATTAGCCTATTGCAGAATACTGTTGAAGAAATCATCAATGAGAGGCAGCCCAAAGAACATGGCGGGCTAGAAAAGAGCAGTCCAGAAAAAAACCCAGCCTAGAGAAGCGTGACAGCGCTCAGAGCGCATCGTGATGCTAGGCTTGTGTAACCTTTAATCACAATTAAATTTTTCGGCTACCCTGGCAAATAATTTGCTTCGTTCGGCTTTGGTGAGACCAAGAATTCGATTATAAACATCGTCAACTGACTTGGAATTTTTCTTCGCCGTCTTTTGATTAGACGGAGTGCCATAAAGAGAATCAATCGGCACACCAAAATAGTTAGCAATACTAATCATTGAATCACGCCGCGGGTCTTGGGTGACTTGACTGAGGATTCGGTTAATTGTCGGCTGTGGCACACCCGTCGCTCTCGAGAGCCCACTTTGCGAAATACCTTCGCGTTTCATCAATCTCGCTAGTTCTTTACTCATCGTCTCATCCATCCATAAGCGGATATGCGTTCCACTATCCATTGATGTATTACTATTAGGTGACTTTCGGATCATTTGCCAGTTTTTTACGTCCAATAGCAACAATAACCGTTATATTTCAATGGCCTGAAGAATGTCAGGCCTATCGGTGATGATACCGCTGACACCTAAGTCGATCAAGTCGATCATCTCTTGCGGATCATTAATGGTCCAAACATCGACTCTTAAGTTAAGCTCGTTAGCAGCCTTTAACAGCGACTTGGAAATCAACGTCACACCATAATATTCTGGTGGTAACTGGACTGAATAACCCGGCGAATTGTAGAGATGAGCAAGACCTATCCAACTCAGCAGAACCAACGTTCGGGCTTCTTCCTCTCCGAGCGAGGTAGGCACGTCTGGGCACAGTTGACGAAATGCCTGCAACACCGATGAATAAAAAGAACCGACTATTACTTGATCTTGCAAACCATGGGCTAACACCAACTGACACAACCGAATACCCGTCTCAATATCATCAGGCTTTAACTCGATTAAAAATCGTTTGTCGGGCAAGGCAACAAAAAGTGATTCTAATGTGGGGATGCTAATCCCGTCGGGAGCCACTTTGTCAGGGTAGTCAGTCTCATGAAAGCCGACCTTATAAGCTTGCAATTCGGCCAGCGTCATAGCGGCAATCAAACCGCTGCCATTGGTGGTCGCATCAATTGTTTCATCGTGTCTGACCACAACAATATTATCCGCACTTAAATGTACATCCAGCTCAATAATATCAGCACCGACGGCGACGGCATTGAGCGCGCCTTCCAAGGTATTACCCGGCAACAACTCGCGCCCGGTGCCATGAGCAATATTACTGAAGCTTTGACTCTCATAGAAAGCAATGGTTGGCACACGATTGGAAGTGGGCAGCATAAGAAGCACCCCGTACACCAGTGCCAGACAGATTAACGTATAAAGGATCTTACGCATAAGAGTTTACGCTCTATATTGGTGCGGTTATCGTAACCGATCAAACAGGCCTTGCAACCAGATTTTTATCTCGCCTCCCCAAAGGCTTGCAGCAACGAGCAGGCCAACAAGGGTTGCTAGTCAAACAATTTGTATTATCTGTTTTTTCGGTTGGCAATCAGCTCATCAACCACCGCTGGATCTGCCAGTGTCGAGGTATCACCCAAGCTATCGAGTTCATTGGAGGCAACTTTACGCAAAATCCGTCGCATTATCTTTCCCGATCGAGTCTTGGGCAATCCCGGCGCCCACTGAATGATATCCGGCTTGGCGATCGGGCCAATTTCTTTGACGCAGAGTGCAATCAACTCAAGGCGCAGCTCCTCGTCTGGTTCAACGCCATTCATGGGCGTGACATAACAGTAGATACCCTGCCCTTTAATATCGTGAGGAAAACCCACGACCGCTGCTTCAGCAATTTTCTCGTGTAGCACCAGGGCGCTCTCAACCTCAGCAGTACCCATACGATGGCCTGAAATATTCAGCACGTCATCGACACGACCGGTAATCCAGTAGTAGCCATCTTCATCTCGGCGAGCACCATCACCCGTAAAATAATAGCCCGGGTAGGGTTTAAAGTAAGTCTCGACAAAGCGCTGGTGATCACCATAGATAGTGCGAATTTGGCTCGGCCAAGAGGCCTTAATCATCAGCAATCCCTCCCCTTCACCATCGATTTCTCGATTTTCGGCATCCAGCAAAACTGGCTGCACACCAAAAAATGGCCGTGTTGCAGAACCCGGCTTTAGCGCCGTGGCGCCGGGCAGAGGCGTCAACATATGAGCACCGGTTTCAGTTTGCCACCAGGTATCGACGATCGGGCAGCGAGAATCGCCCACCACGCGGTAATACCATTCCCAGGCTTCAGGGTTGATCGGTTCACCGACCGTACCAAGTAGTTTCAGCGAGCTGCGTGACGAACTGGTAACAAAACTATCGCCACTGCCCATTAATGATCGAATGGCGGTTGGCGCAGTATAAAATTGATTGACCTGATGTTTGTCGATGACCCGCCAAAATCTCGAGGCATCCGGATAGGTTGGCACCCCTTCGAACATCAGCGTAGTAGCGCCATTACAAAGTGGCCCATACAAAATATAACTGTGTCCGGTCACCCAACCGACATCTGCCGTACACCAAAAGACATCACCATCTTTATAGTCGAAGGTGTATTTATGGGTCATCGCAGCCATCAAAAGATAACCTGCCGTGGTGTGCACAACCCCTTTGGGCTTGCCGGTAGAACCCGAGGTATAGAGGATAAACAGCGGATCTTCGGCGTCCATAATTTCCGGCGAACAATCTGCAGAAACAGACTCGATCGCCTCCTGATACCAGACATCTCTGTTTTCCAGCCAATCTATGCTGCCACCAGTGCGGTTCACAACCAGACAGGTGTGAACATTGGGACAGTTGGCTAGCGCTTTGTCAGTGTTGGCCTTGAGCGGAATCGCCTTGCCTGCGCGCAAACCTTCATCTGCAGTAATCACCACCTGACAGTCTGAATCGAGAATGCGGTCTTTTAATGCGTCGGGCGAAAAACCACCAAATACTACGGAATGCACGGCACCGATACGCGCACAGGCGAGCATCGCATAGGCGGCTTCAGGAATCATTGGCATATAAATACACACTCGATCGCCTTTCTTTACCCCGCGCTCTCGCAACACATTGCCCAGACGCGACACCTGCTGGTGAAGCTGCGCATAGCTGATGTGGGCAGCATCGGCAGGATCATCGCCCTCCCAAATAATCGCCGTCTGCTCTGCTCTAGCGAGCAAATGACGATCGATACAATTTGCCGCCACATTGAGTTTGCCACCCTCGAACCATGTCGCTTGCCCACTCTGTATCTCACTTCTAGAGACCGTTTCCCATGGCGCATTCCAGGTTAAGAATTGCGTCGCCTGATCCGCCCAAAACTGATCGGGATTATCGACTGACTGGCGATACATCGCCTCATAGGTGGCCTGATCAATCCAGGCTGTATCGGACCATTGCTGGGGAACTGGATGAGTTGAGAAATCTGACATGGAGCGCCGCCCTCACAGAGTAAAGTGGGTTAAATTAAATAAGGTCAGTCTAGTGGAAAGCGGCCGCTTTACTCAAGTTTATGTGACGAATAGCGATGATTCTCAAGACCGATGCCGGCGCCACAAAAAGCGCCGATATGACGATCAAGTGATTAATTGGTGCGCGGATAACGGGTTGGCTTGAGGCTATTTTTAATTTTTTCTAGGTGTGGTAAAAAATCTGGACCACGGCGCAGCGTTACGCCTGTGGCGAGAACATCGAGTATGACCAGGTGCACAATTCGCGAGGTCATCGGCATATACTCATCGGTATTCTCCGGGACGTCCACATCCAAAGTTACACTACTGACCCGAGCCAGCGGCGAATCCGGTGCGGTTAAGCCAATGACGGTTGAGCCATTTGCCCTTGCGATTTCTGCGATCTCGACAACCTCTTTGGTTCGTCCAGTATGGGAGATAAAAAAGAACACGTCGCCGGTACTGCCGGTGGACGCCAACATACGTTGCATTAAGACATCGTCGTGAAAAGACACCGGCAAATTAAAGCGAAAGAATTTGTTCTCCGCATCTCTGGCTACCGAGCCCGATGCGCCAACACCAAAAAAATAGATGCGCTTGGCCTGAATCAGCTTATCCACCACCTGGTTGACTCTAGTGTGACTGATCTTGTCACGCACCATCGCCAGATTATTAATCGTGGCATCAAAGATCTTTGGGGTGTAGCTGCTCACCTCATCATCTGGATCGACATTGCGATTAACAAAGCGCACACCACTCACCAGCGCCTTGGCCAGTTTGAGTTTAAAGTCGGGAAATCCAGCGGCATTAAAGCGCTTACAGAAACGATTGACGCTGGGCTCACTGACCTCGGCTGCTTTCGCCAGGGCGGCAATGCTCGATTGAGTTGCACCATCTGGGTCGGCGAGAATGACTTTTGCCACTTTGCTCTCAGACTTATTTAGATTCGGCAATTCGTCGGCAATAATATTAATCAAATTTTGTGCATGCATCGCTACAAAGCCCTCAGCTTTTCGTCTTTCTACGCAGTCAAAGCCGTTAGTTTAAGGTTTTTAGGTGGAAATGTCCGCTTTGCGAAGACGCTGATAAGACTATTTCACGGCAATGTCACTAGAACACTATAAAATCACATAAATACGTATTTTTAACCAACTAAAGCCCCATTTAATTGCCTGCAAGATCGAAAAAGCCTATAATTTACGTAAGTTTACTACATTATTAAGAGAGTGCCTTTATGTACAGAATCGCTATCAACGGCTTTGGCCGCATCGGCCGCAATATCGTCCGCGCCCTCTATGAACGCCCAGAGTTGCAAAAGCAAATCCAAATTGTCGCGATCAATGATCTCGGCAGCCTTGAGATTAACGCACACCTGCTGCAATTTGATACGGTCCACGGTCGCTTTAATCAGCAAGTTGAAATCACCGACAACGCTATCATTATTAACGGCGACGTCATCAACTGGTCAAGTGAGCGCAATCCAGCCGATTTGCCCTGGTCTGACTTGGCGGTTGATCTGGTCTGTGAGTGCACCGGTGTGTTCACCAGTCGCGAGAAGGCCGCACTCCACTTGGATGCTGGCGCCAAAAAAGTACTCATCTCGGCCCCCGGATCAAACGTTGATGCGACCGTCGTCTACGGCGTCAATGACCAGATTATTGATGGATCGCAAGATATCGTTTCAAACGCCTCTTGCACCACCAAT
Organism: Porticoccaceae bacterium; assembly: GCA_017858135.1. Classification (GTDB taxonomy): domain Bacteria; phylum Pseudomonadota; class Gammaproteobacteria; order Pseudomonadales; family Porticoccaceae; genus HTCC2207. Next base: position 25,158 of record JAFMBY010000019.1, read on the forward strand.
TGTCTGGCACCCATGGTTCAACCATTACAGGAAAGCCTTGGCATTCTCAGTGGTTACATGACGACAGTCCATGCCTTCACTAACGACCAACAACTCAGTGATGTCTGCCATTCAGATGTTTATCGTGCTAGATCAGCAACCCAATCGATGATTCCAACCAAAACTGGAGCAGCGGCGGCAATCGGCCTGGTGTTGCCAGAGCTGGCTGGAAAACTAGATGGACTGGCGGTGCGTGTACCAACCATTAATGTCTCTCTGGTTGATCTAACTTTTAATGCCGGCCGCGAAACGTCGGTTGAAGAAGTGAATGGTCTACTGCTCAAGGCATCGCAAGGGTCATTGAAGTCGGTCCTCTGCTACAACGACAAACCTCTGGTTTCCATCGACTTTAATCACACTCCATTCTCGTGTAATTTTGACGCCACTCAGACCCGCGTCAATGGCTCACTGGTCAAAGTGATGGCTTGGTATGACAACGAGTGGGGCTTCTCCAATCGCATGCTCGACAATTCCCTAGTGTTGTTAAGTAGCGCTATCGAGAAACAAGATGCCGCGTAGAACCAAGATTCTCGCAACGCTCGGCCCAGCCAGTCACGATGAGCAGGCTATTCGCGGACTGATTATCGCTGGCGTCAATGTCTTTCGCCTGAATTTCTCTCATGGCAGCGCTGAAGAGCACTGCCTGCGGGCGGCAATGATTCGCAAAATTGCCCGCGAGCTTGCCATACCGGTGGGTATACTCTGCGACATGCAGGGTCCTAAGATTCGTATTGGCAGCTTTATCAATGATATGAAAATTGATTTAGCCGAAAACGATACCTTTGTTCTGAACAGCCAAATTGGTGTTGATTCAGGCGACCAGAACGGCGTTCATATCGACAGCGACCTGCTCGACGACATCAATGCTGGCGACACCCTCTTGCTGGATGACGGCCGAATGACTTTTGCTGTCGAATCGCGCAACCCTCACTCGGTAACCTGTCGCGTCGTTCAAGGCGGCGTGCTATCGAGCAAAAAAGGGGTCAATAAATTTGGTGGCGGCCTCTCTGCGCCCGCACTGACCGAAAAAGACAAGGCCGATATCAAAACGGCGGCGGCGCTGAACACAGATTACTTGGCCATCTCATTTGTGCGCTCAAAGGACGATATTGAAGAGACCCGCGAGTTGCTAGTTGCAGCCGGCAGTGGCGCTCATATTATTGCCAAAATTGAGCGCGCAGAGGCGATTACTGATGAATTTTTGCCCGGCATTATTGCCAGCGCCGATGGCGTGATGGTTGCCCGAGGTGATCTCGGCGTTGAGATTGGCGACGCCAATCTGGTGGCTGTGCAAAAACAACTGATTGAAGCCGCCAACACTGCTAACAAAGTGGTGATCACGGCCACTCAGATGATGGAGTCGATGATCACTGCTTCAACACCAACTCGAGCAGAAGTGTTCGATGTTGCTAACGCCGTGCTCGACGGTACCGATGCCGTCATGCTGTCGGCAGAAACGGCGGCCGGCAAGTACCCCATTGAAACGGTCAAAGCCATGGTGCGAATCATTGAAGGGGCCGAACGGCATCCTCTGGCCCAGCGCTCCAAGCATAGAATTGATCAGACATTCTCGAGCATAGATGAATCTCTGGCTCTGGCTGCTATGTATGTCGCCAACCACCTGGAAGGCGTTAAAGCGGTTATCTGTATGACGGCGACCGGCTTTGCACCGCTGATTATGTCGAGAATTACCTCTTCGCTGCCAATCTATGCGATGGCGGAAAAGCTTGGCACTTGCGAGATCACGTCACTCTACAAAGGCGTAATACCTGTCCCCTTTCAAGCATCAGAGTTAGACCCATCTCAGGTTAATCACCGTGCCGTCGAAACTCTGCGCGAGCACAATGTTGTTGGCGATGGTGACTTGGTACTGATTACCAAAGGGGATTTTGTCAATGTGCACGGCGGCACCAATACATTAAAAATTGTTCGAGTTGGCGACATTATTCAATAGCCAAGTCGAAAAACCGTCTCTTCCAGGCCATGGATGGCCACCTAATTCACCCGTCAAATCAACGGCTGCGTGAACCTTATTACTGAGCCCAGTAAATCGTTACAGGGGTGACCTGCTGCTGGAGAACAGCGCGAATAGGTAATTCCATTACGTCATCACCAGCACTGGCTTGAGTCAGCACCTGCTGCTTACTGGCACCGCTGATATGGATAATAATAGATTGGCTTTTCAACAGTCGCGGCAGTGTCATGCTCATGCGCTGATGGGGAGCATGCAATGGCGTAACGGCAATACAGTCTAGGCCCGAGTTCATATCCAGCCCTCGCTCTAGCGCTTCAGACTCAGGAAATAATGAAGCCGTGTGGCCATCATCGCCCATGCCCAGAATAACCACCGTAAAGCGTTTAATAGGGCTCAACGCTCGCTGACACGCCACTTCACCCTCCAGCGCATTTTCTGCGCTGTTTTTGAGTGCCAAGTAATGCGCCTTGTGAGCTTTATTGATCAACAGATTGTCACGCACTAACTTTTCATTGCTGTCGGCATGATCGGCATTCACCCAGCGCTCATCGGCTAGAGCGACGGTCACCTTTGACCAGTCGAGCTCTTGCTGCGATAACTGGTGAAAAAAGCCCACTGGTGTGCGCCCGCCGGAGACAACCAGAGACGCGCTACCCTGAGTCTCAATCGCCTCACGTAGCAAACTACTAACCTTTTCCGTCAGCGCGGCATCAAGAGCTGAGGTGTTTTCAAATTTAAGCATCGACATCATCGTTAACCTATTACGCTTCGTACCAACTGCGCTGATCTTTTTCCATCAACATATCAGCCTTTGATGGACCCCAGGTTCCCGCACTGTACGACTTGGTGCCGACTTTCTTTTCAGCCCAGGAATCTAACAGCTGGTCACACCAGCGCCAAGAGGCTTCAATTTCGTCACGACTGACAAACAGCCACTGATCGCCTTTGATCACTTCTAAAAACAGTCGCTCGTAGGCATCGGCAATTCTCGACTCGCCGGAAGAATCAAAGAAATCTAGATTTAAGGTGCGCTTTTCAAGACTTAAACGCTCTTTGAGGCTCTGCTTTTTCGAGAACATTTCAAGCTCAATACCCTCATTTGGCTGCAAGCGAATCACCAGACGATTTTGTGCATCGCCATCTTTATCAGGGAAAATAGCATGCGGAATTTCTTTGTAGGTAATCACCACCTGGGTGACCTTATCCTGCATGCGCTTACCGGTGCGCAGATAAAATGGCACCCCGGCCCAACGCCAGTTGTCGATGTAGGCCTTGAGCGCAACAAAGGTCTCGGTGTCATTACTGCTCTCTTGACTGCCCTCTTCTTCCATGTAGCCAACCACCGGCTCACCGGCAATCCAACCAGCGGAGTATTGACCCCGCACAGACTGCTCGAGCACATTGGCGCCGTCAATCGGGCTCAGCGCGCGCAATATCTTAACTTTCTCGGCGCGAATCTCGTCCGCTTGAAGTGAATTTGGCGGCTCCATCGCCACCATGCAGAGCAGTTGCAAGAGATGGTTTTGAATCATATCGCGCAGCTGTCCAACATTGTCGTAGTAGCCCCAGCGCCCTTCGATGCCGACTGTTTCACCAACAGTAATCTGGACATGATCAACACAGGTATTGTCCCACTGAGAGTTGATCATACGGTTGGCAAAACGCAGCGCCAGCAAGTTCTGAACGGTCTCTTTACCGAGATAGTGGTCGATACGGTAGATATTGCGCTCATCAAAATGTTCGCCAACCGTAGTGTTGACTTCACGAGAACTCTTGAGATCCTTACCAATTGGTTTTTCCAAGACAATGCGCGCCAGCTTGTCAACACAGCCCGCGGCATCGAGATGCTTGCAAATAGACCCATATAGACTCGGCGGCGTGGCGAGGTAATAGATTGCCGTACGCTTTTCGACCAGCCACTCTTTGAGGGCGAGAAAATCTTTTTTGTGCGAAAAGTCGACTTTGATATAGCTCATGCGACGACTGAATCTGCGCCAAGCGGCATCATCCCAATCACTGGCAGGAACAACTTTTTGCAATCCTTCCTGAATCTTAGCAATGAATTCTTGACTGCTGATATCTTCGCGCGCCAACCCCGCTATACGAGCGCTATCACCCAACAGACCGGCTCTATCCAGCTGGTAGAGAGCGGGAAATAATTTACGCTCGGAGAGATCACCGCGCGCACCAAAGATTACCAAGTCGATATTACTGTTCATCACAAACCTCAGAGTTGCAGCGAAACGCTGTCATTTACTTGCCTGTCTATATCCCACCGGTCTACTATCTATGCGGCGATTACTCGCTGATCAATCACCGACCAAGTTGGCTGGCATCACGCGCCAACTGTTCAATTTCATCCCAGCGTTGCGCTTTGACCAACTGCGCTGGACAGACCCATGAGCCACCGACACATAGTACATTTGGCAGCGACAGATATTCCATTACATTGTGCAGTCCGATACCGCCAGTGGGGCAAATTCTTGCATCGCTAAACGGGCCAGACAGTGCCTTGATCATAGCAGCGCCACCTGCAGCTTCTGCAGGGAAAAATTTAAAGTCTTGATGTCCATATTCCATGCAGCGCATCATCTCACTCGCCGATGATATGCCTGGCAACAAACTAATCGAGGACTCTTGTGCCGCCGCCAACAGCTTATCAGTAGCGCCCGGCGAAACCATAAACTGACAACCCAAATCTTCCGACAGCTTGATCTGGTCAGGCGTGCACACCGTGCCAGTACCGACGATCGCTCCGGGTACCTGTTTGACAATCTGACGAATACCCTCTTCAGCCGCTGCGGTTCGCAGGGTTACTTCGAGCACGTTTAGACCGCCAGCTATCAGCGCCTTTGCCAGCGGCACAGCATCGTCCACATGATCAATCACAATTACCGGAATAACCGAATTACCGGCCAATAGATCTCGCACTGCTAACTCCTTAAATGTTTTGTAACTTTTTGGCTGCACCCAACAAACCGAGGTTGTTGCGCATCACCAAATAGACAGGGATAGGTTCTAGATAGGACGCAAAACGGCCCTTATCTTCAAATTTGTTGCGAAATCCACTATTGACGAAAAACTCGCTGAATCTCGGCACCACACCGCCGGCAATATAAATGCCGCCTTTGGCACCCAGGGTCAGCGCTAGGTTGCCCGCCGCTGCGCCCATCGATTCACAGAAAGTACTCAGCGCCGTTAGCGCCTGCGCATTGCTATTATCGAGAGCCGCTGCAACGATATCCGGCGGCGTAGTCAATATTGGATCCGTGCTTTCCATCTGGCAGATCGCATGGTAAATGTTAACGATGCCTTTACCGGACAGGACGCGTTCCAGAGAGACCCGTTTAAAGCTCTCCAGCAGGCAAGTCAACAGATCCATCTGACGCGGCCCCACAGGTGCAAAGTCGGCATGGCCGCCCTCGGTATCCAACACATGATAGCCATCGCTGTGGGAGATCAATGCCGCCATACCGAGGCCAGTACCGGCACCTAGAATGCCGACCGGCTTATGCGTCTGCGGCTGGTCACCACCAATCTTGATACAGTCATCTGCACCCAGCTCAGTAATGCCGTGTGCCACGGCTTCAAAATCATTGATCACCACCAATTGCTGACAATCAAACCACTCAAGCAACTGGGTCTTGGTAAATTCCCAATGGCTGTTGGTGAATGCAATATGTTCGACATCGGCGGGACAGGCTACGGCCAGACAGACGCTTTTTGGAGCGCCGACAAAATCCGTTGCCAGTGCAATTTCGTCCCTCAGCTTGATAATTAAATCACTAAACTGCGGGTACTCTTCGACCGAGTGATAAAACTCGAATTCGCTCTCCAACTGGCCTTCACGCAGCGCCGCAAAACGCGCATTGGTGCCACCTATATCGGCGACTAAATTCCACGACTGCTCAGCCATCTCTATTGACCCGCAAACAGGTATGAAGCGCCCTGTTCGGCATTGCTAATATTGCTGCGGTTTACCGCAAACAGTTCACGTCCACAGCCGCGCTGACCCGCGCCAGGCTGAGGCGCAGCAGTGCGCGCTTCCAGCACACGTATATCACCCACAAACTGCAACTCGCCAGTCACCGCATTGACGCGAATCACATCACCATCCTCTAGCTTGGCTAACAGGCCACCCTGGGCGGCCTCAGGCACCAGATGAATCGCCGCCGGCACCTTGCCAGAGGCGCCAGACATACGGCCGTCCGTCACCAATGCAACCTTGTAACCTTTATCCTGAAGAATGCCCAACATCGGTGTCAGCTTGTGCAGCTCGGGCATACCCAATGCTTTGGGCCCCTGAAAGCGCACAACCACAACGCAGTCACGGTTTAACTGACCAGATTCGAATAAACCCGCCAGTTGATCCTGACCGTCAATCACCACAGCCGGTGCTTCGACGATCTGATGCTCCTCGGCAACCGCGGAAACTTTGATCACACCGCGACCGAGATTGCCCTGTAACAGTCGCAAGCCGCCCTCAGACGAAAACGGTTTATCTAAAGTCGTGAGCACGTCCATATCGAGAGGCTGCATGGGCGATTCGCGCCACACAACTTTGTCGTTATCTAGAAAAGATTCCTGGGTAAAGGCTGCAAAATTGTCTCCCCAGGCAGTTTTGGCGTCAGCATGCATAAAGCCGCCGGCCAGCAACTGGCGGAACAGGCAGCTAGTACCACCGGCAGCATGGAAATGATTCACATCGGCCTGACCATTTGGATAGACCTTGGCCAACAGCGGCACCGCTGCAGAGAGCTCAGAAATATCATCCCAATTGAGAATAATTCCCGCTGCTCGAGCAATCGCCACCAGATGCATACTGTGATTGGTTGAGCCACCAGAGGCCAACAGCGCAATGGTCGCGTTAACAATGGTGCGTTCATCGACAATCTCACCGACTGGGCGATAGTCATTGCCCAGCGCAGTGATACGCGCCATTTGATGACAGGTTTCAACGGTCAGCTTATCGCGCAACGGATTCTCTGGATTGACAAAAGAACTGCCCGGCAACTGCAAACCCATGGCTTCAAGTACCACCTGATTGCTGTTGGCAGTACCGTAAAAAGTACAGGTCCCGGCACTGTGATAGGAATCGGATTCGGCCTGCAATAATTCTTCACGGCCAATTTTGCCTTCGGCAAACAGCTGGCGAATACGTTGTTTTTCTTTATTCGGTAGACCCGACTCCATGGGGCCGGCGGGCACGAATAGCGCTGGCAGATAACCGAAGCTGAGCACGCCAATCAATAATCCGGGAACAATTTTATCGCAGATACCCAACGCCAGCACACCGTCAAACATCTGATGCGACAGCGACATCGCAGTGCACTGGGCAATCAAATCGCGACTCAGCAGACTCAGTTCCATGCCGTCCTGACCCTGAGTCACACCATCACACATAGCGGGCACACCGCCGGCAACCTGTGCCGTGCAGCCAATCTCGCGCATTGCCTGTTTGATTTTATCGGGATAGACCGCATAGGGCTGGTGGGCCGAAAGCATATCATTGTAGGCGGTGATAATAGCGATATTACTGGCTTCCATCAGGCGCAGACTGTTCTTATCTTCTTCGCCGCAGGCAGCAAAACCATGGGCCAGGTTGCCACAGCTTAACTTGCCGCGCTCCGGACGATTGCCGTGATCTTCTTGAAGTTGGCGCAGATAATCAGCTCTCAAGCTGCTGCTGCGTTCGACGATGCGCTGAGTGACTTCAGCAACCGTAGTATTTAACTGGACCATAGTGACTCCGCGCAATCGCGGCTCCATTTAGACAAGGGGTTAATTGTAACAAAATTACGGAATTTAACCAGACTCAATGTATAATTCAGGTAAATATTGTAATTTTATTACATTAATAATTTGTTGCGGCAGTGCTGTTTTAAATACGCTATTGTGGCGGCTTTGCAGTTTAAACTGTCACCTCAGGTCAACATTTTACGCGTTAGCGGCAGCTAATTAAACGGCCTATTAAATCTAAATAATCACAGGATCCGGGTACATGACCGCCACCAGTAACACACCCCATTACGCGCCCAATTACACGCCGACAGCCACTGCAGCGTGGAAAACTCTGCAGCAGTATGCGCAACAGGCGACAGGGCAAAATATCACTGACTTTTTTACCGACAATCCTCAGCGAAGTAGCCAGATGTCACTGCAGTGCGGCGAGATTTTTCTCGACTATTCGAAAAATCTGGTCAGCGACCAGACCTGGCAGACACTGCTAGAGTTGGCTGCGCAATCACCCTTGGAACGTCATCGCGCCGCGATGTTCTCTGGCGAAAAGATTAATACGACTGAAGATCGAGCAGTACTTCATGCTGCACTGCGCGCGGAGATTGGCGACCAAAGCGTTGCCTCGGCTGCCGAAGAATCTGACCAACGCGTGCGGCTGGTGAAACAGCAGCTCAACAGCGTCGAACTGGTCAGTGAGAAAATTCGCAGCGGTCAGTGGCTCGGTAGCACCGGCAAAGCCATTACCGATGTCGTCAATATTGGTATCGGCGGTTCTGATCTAGGACCAAAACTGGCCTGCAGCGCACTGCAAGAATATGCCCACCCCGGCATCACGCTGCACTTTATCTCCAATGTCGATGGCGCTGAGATTCTGACTACCTTACAGAAACTCAACCCGGAAACCACATTGGTCGCCCTCGCCAGCAAAACCTTTACCACCCAAGAGACACTGCTCAATGCCAAAACCGCACGCAACTGGTTTGCAGACACACTGGGGCTTGAGAATGCGCAGTCAAGCAGTCACTTTGTCGGCCTCACCGCCAATCGTGAAAACGCTCTAGCCTATGGCATACCCGATGATCAGATTCTCGAGTTTGCCGAATGGGTCGGCGGACGCTACTCGCTATGGTCGAGTATCGGCCTCTCTATTGCGATTTCTATTGGCTATCAGAACTTTGTCGAGATGCTCGCCGGCGCACGTGAAATGGACCTGCATTTTCAACAGGCACCGGCTGCTGAAAACATGCCGGTTATCCTCGCTCTGCTAGGAATATGGTACAGCAACTTTCTCGGCGCCCAATCCACTGCAGTGATTCCCTACTGCGAGCGCTTACTGTTACTGCCCTCTTATCTTCAACAGTTAGATATGGAGAGCAATGGCAAATCCACCACAGTCGATGGCAAGCCGGTTGATTATCAGACTGGTGCGATTCTATGGGGCCAGACCGGCACCAATGGTCAGCATGCCTTTTTTCAACTACTGCACCAGGGCACCCGCATGGTACCGATCGACTTTGTCGCCGCCGCTGTGGATAATTTGAGCAATGAAGAACATCACCGTGTATTGCTCGGCAATATGTTGGCTCAGGCATCAGCCCTAATGTCTGGCCAAGAGGCACCTGAAGGCGAACCCTATCGTCACTACCCAGGCAACAAGCCTTCAAATGTGCTGATGTTGAAAAAACTCACAGCCAAGAACTTTGGCGCACTGATCGCACTCTATGAACACAAGGTATTTGTTCAGGGTAGCATTTGGAATATTAATTCGTTTGATCAGTGGGGCGTCGAGCTGGGCAAGAAGATGGCCAATCAGTTGTTGGCTTCAGACAGTGCTGATCAGACCGAGCTAGATCCCTCGACCACCGCCCTGTTTGCCCATATCAAAGCCTGCCAAGAGTAAATCCTGTAGCTGCCGAAGGAGCTGTGAATTAGATTAAATTCGCAGCTCTTTTGGCAGTGAGAAGGTAATATTTTCAACCACGCCGTCCAGTTCCTGTGGGGCGTTAGCGCCAAGATCCACCAGCCGTGTGATGACATCGCGCACCAGAATATCCGGTGCCGAAGCACCTGCGGTAATACCGATGGCCTTGCGCTGCTCGAGCCACTCAGCATTGATATCTTCAGGGCCGTCAATCAGATAAGCAGCACAGCCACAGCGTTCGGCCAATTCACGCAGACGATTGGAATTGGAGCTAGCCACCGAGCCAACTACCAGAATCAAATCCGACTCAATGGCTAACTGCTTAACCGCATCCTGACGGTTTTGCGTGGCATAACAAATATCGTCTTTACGCGGCCCCTCAATAGCAGGAAATTTTTTCCGCAGCGCATCAATAACACGGGCGGTATCATCCATAGAGAGTGTGGTCTGAGTGACATAGGCAAGCCTGGAAGGATCTTTAACCTCAAGACTGGCGACATCGCGTTCATCTTCTATCAGATAAATATCACCACCCTGGGAGCGATCATACTGTCCCATGGTGCCTTCGACCTCAGGGTGACCCGCATGGCCAATCAATACGCATTCCATCCCCTCATTGCTGTATTTGGCGACCTCTATATGCACCTTAGTGACCAGTGGACAAGTGGCGTCAAACACTTTAAGGCTGCGACGACGCGCCTCATCCTGCACCGCAAGCGAGACGCCATGAGCACTAAAAATAACAATTACATCATCGGGAATCTCGTCCAACTCATCGACAAACACTGCGCCTCTGTTGCGCAGATCATCGACCACGAACTTGTTATGCACGACTTCATGACGCACATAGATCGGCGCACCAAACACGTCTAAAGCCCGATTAACAATGTCGATAGCACGATCGACCCCGGCGCAAAAGCCGCGCGGATTTGCCAGCTTAATTTCCATTAATGAACATTCTCCGGCGTGACGCTAATAATTTTCACCTGAAAGACGATATGTTTGCCCGCCAATGGATGATTAAAATCAACCATCACTTCACCGTCGATAATGTCGGCAATGACACCGGGCAACTCACCGTCGCCATTTTGAAACGAGAACATCGCACCCACTTCAATCTCGAGAGCGTCAAAATTATCCATCGCCACAGCCTGCACGTTTTGCTCATTATGCTGGCCAAAGGCTTTTTCCGGTGGCACAACAAACTCACGTTCATCGCTGGCATGCAGTCCAAACAATGTTTCCTCAAATCCCGCCATGAGGTTGCCATCGCCGATCGAAAAAGTGGCTGGCTTGCCCTCAAAGTTAGAATCCACCACCGCACCGTCTTCCAATAAAAGTGCGAAGTGCAACGTCACCGTGGTGCCAGTATCTATGGGTATGCTCATATTAAAAACTCTTCAACGTTCTTTAAAAATTTTTACGTTTATTTAAACTTAGTCTCGCGGCTGATTATTTTTTAGCCGAGTCGACCGCATCATCGGACGCTGACGCAGGCTGAAAAAACAGCCCGTCAATAATTAGCAACGCAGCCCCGACAGAGATCCCCATGTCGGCGATATTAAAGGCGGCAAAGTGCCAATTAGCCCAGTGGAAATCGAGAAAATCGACAACATAACCAAAGGCCAGTCGATCGTAGAGGTTACCCAGCGCGCCGCCAAGAATAAGTGATAGCGCCAGCCCTTCAAGTACGCGCTGACGCGGCAGTCGGGTCAACCAGATGGCAATCACCATGCTGACGACAATCGAAATCAAACTCAAAAACCAGCGCTGCCAACCGCCCGCATCACTGAGAAAGCTAAAGGCAGCACCCTCATTGTGAGCGCGCACCAGATTAAAAATACCATTGATATAACGACTCTCGCCAAGGCTAAACTCTGCCACAATCCACAGCTTGGTCAACTGATCGAGCAACAAAACCGTTGCCGCTACTGCAAACCAGCGCAGCCAGGGCAATGTTTTTTGCTCAGGCTTTTGTTTACGCATAGCTTTTTGATCATGCATAGTTTTTTGATCATGCATAGTTTTTTGATCATGCATAG
>JAFMBY010000098.1 GCA_017858135.1 Porticoccaceae bacterium
GGCACGGTTGCCGCCTGCAGAACACTTTGCACTTTGTACTCGGCGGGTAGGGCGGGAATGGTCAGTACGCGCCAAATACTGATGCCGGCGAGCAGCAGCAGGCAGGACGCGAGCAGGATAAAGAATGATTGCAGACCAAAGATCTCGAGCCAAAACACCGCGGTTATGGGTCCGGTAATCGAGGTCAAACCGGCGATCAGGATCACCGTGCCGCTGGCGGGAATGATTTCTTTCGGACGCAAGTGGTCATTGGTCAGAGCAACCACCAGCGAGTAGAGCGACAGAGAGAAGCCGCCAAACAGAAAGGTCAGAAAATAGAGCGTCGCCGACGCCTCTGTTTGAAAGCTAATAATAATCGCCACCACCACTGCGGCCAGACAGGAATAGCCCATTACCCAGCGGCGATCGACAACGTCAGAAATTTTGCCCAGCGGCCAGGGAAAAATCATACCGCCGGCCATCATTGCACCCATAAAGTTGGCCACTTGATAAATGCTAAAGCCTAGCTTGGTGGCATACACCGCGCCCATACCAAAGAGGATGCTCGAGACCCATTGCGATAGAACAATGCCGGTCACGCCCATGGGAGTGCGCCGCCAGAGGTGCATGATGCTGACCCGCTCGGTCTCTTCGAGGGGCGGCGTGGCAATGACCGAGAGTAAGATCGGCACCGCCGCCACACTGACCATCACTGAAATTAACATAAATAGTGTGGAGTCGGCGGGATCGGCAATATTGAGCATAAACTGCCCGGCACAGATGCCAGACAGCAGAATAGCCGTATAAATGGCTAGGATTTGTCCGCGGTTGGCGTTGGTCGAGGCCTGATTGAGCCAGCTTTCGGACACCACATAAATAGTTGAAAAGGCAAAGCCAGTGAGCAGACGCATCAGCGCCCAGGCCCATGGATTAACATAGATCGCGTGAATCAAAATAGACACTGATGCCACCGCCGACAGCGCGGCAAAAATGCGGATATGGCCAACCCGCTGAATCATCTTTGGGGTCAGCCGCGAGCCGGCGAGAAAGCCAGCAAAGTAACATGACATTAGCAGGCCGATCAGGTAGTCATCAAAGCCCTCAATTTCCGCACGAATACCCAGCAGACTGCCCTGCACGCCCACGGCGAGGCCGATCAGAGCGAGTCCGATAAACAGTGGCCAAAGGCGAAAAACCATATGCATAGCCATAGTGGAAACCCTATTTTAGGTAAGCGAAATATTTCGCGCACAGTAACTCTAAATCAACCAATCGCAAAGCATCTTTTGCACCGAAATAGGCTTATAATTAGGTTTTTTTTGCAGCGGGCAATTGCCTGTGTAAAGGGTCGCTTTTGCAAGCGCGAATAGATTATGTCTGATCGAGTAGAGAAACATATCCGCGCCTGGCTGCAGAGCTTTATTGTTGAGCTCAATCTGTGCCCGTTTGCGCGACCCTTGATTGCGGATCCGGCTCTGCGTATCAGCGTTAGCGAGGCTGACAGTGTCGAGGAACTGCACGGCGACTTTCTCAGCGAACTGGATCTGATTCAGCACAGCAGCGCGGGCGAGATCGCCACTAGTTTGCTGGTGATGCCTAATGCGCTGGCGGATTTCGATGACTACTTAGACTTTCTTGGCCACGCCGAAGCGCTGCTCGAGGAGCTTGAGCTGGACGGTACCATTCAACTGGCCAGTTTTCATCCGCAGTATCTATTTCAAGGCGAGGACAAACATAGCGCCAGTCACTTCAGTAATCGCTCGCCGTATCCGTTGATCCATTTTCTCCGCGAAGAGATGGTCTCTGCGGCGCTGCAACAGGTTGACCACCCAGAGCAAATACCCGAGCGCAATATTGCCCTGCTCGAGGGAATCGGTCGCGAGGCAGTTGAGGCGCGCTGGAACGAGTTAACCCGCGGTGATCAGCGGTGAAAAATCCTGATGTGATTATTATTGGCGGCGGTGCCGCCGGGTTATTTTGCGCCTTTACCGCGGGTCAGCGCGGGCTGTCGGTCTTGGTGCTCGATAGCAGCAACAAAGTCGGCAAAAAAATTCTTATGTCCGGGGGTGGGCGCTGCAACTTTACCAATCTCGATATCACCCCGGAAAACTATTTGTGCAATAACCCGCATTTTTGTATCTCAGCACTGAATCGCTACAACCAATGGCAGTTTATCGAACTGGTTGAGCGCCATGGCATTGCTTATCATGAGCGCAAGCACGGCGAGTTGTTTTGTGATAACTCTGCGAAAGAGATTCTCGCCATGTTGCTCGATGAATGTCAGCAGGCCGGCGTGGTGATTAAAACCCAATGCGAGATAAAGACTGTGCAGGCCGCCGATCTAGGTGGCTACAGCGTACAAACCTCTCGCGGTCAGCATCAGTGCAAGTCATTGGTTGTGGCGACGGGTGGTCTGTCGATTCCGACCATGGGCGCGTCAGGATTTGGTTATGAGCTGGCCGAGCAGTTTGGGCTGCGTCTGCTGCCACGCAGTGCCGGTCTGGTGCCCTTTACCTTTAGTGATGGCATCAAGCAGATTTCAGAGACGCTATCCGGGCTAGCGGTGGATGTGGAAATGTCGGTTAACGGCGTGAGTTTCCGCGAGAACATGCTGTTTACCCACCGCGGTATCAGCGGCCCTGCGGCGCTGCAGCTATCGAGTTATTGGCAACCGGGGCAGAGCATTGGGGTTAATTTACTGCCCGACGACGATGCCCGCGAGTTGTTGCTCGGCTACAAAAAATCCAGCGCTAAAAGCCTGTTGCGCAATCTGTTGTCACAGCATCTTTCCAAGGGCCTGGTGTTGGCCTTGCAGACCTTGTACTGGCCCACCTATGCCGACACGGCGATGGCAGAAATTCCCGATGCGCAGCTGTTGGCAGTGGCTCAGCAACTCTCCGCTTGGCAACTGAAACCCTCTGGCACCGAGGGCTATCGCACCGCCGAGGTGACACTCTGTGGCATTGATACTGATCAGCTGTCGTCAAAAACCATGGAATGCAAAACTCAGCCAGGGCTGTTTTTTGTCGGTGAGGTGGTTGATGTGACCGGCCATCTGGGAGGCTATAATTTTCAGTGGGCCTGGGCGTCGGGCTATGCGGCGGGACACTATGTCTAAAGCTGTCGGCGATCCGCTATTTGCGGTTAGCTTTAGCTTTGCGGCGCCGTGCGGCAGCTTTCTCTAGGCGCAGCTTCTCGCGCTCTTCCTTCTCTGCTTTCAATACCTCGACCTGCTGCATTTCGATATCAATCACGTCAGGCGTTTCAAAGCTCATGGTGCCGAGTGTGCCAGCGCGCAGTTCATTGATAAAAATCGTCGACACGCGCTCCAAATCGACCTGCCCACCACTGCGCAGACAGCCACGCTGCGCGCCAATGATTTCCAATAGCTCAATCTCGCTGCGCGGCAGAGCGTCAAACTTAAAGCGCTGTTTTAGCAACTCCGGGTAGGTTTTGAGCAAAAAGTCGGCGGCAAAAAAGGCCACATCTTCATAGCTTACCGCGGTGTTTTTAATCGCTCCGGTGGTCGCCAGTCGATAGCTGCTGTTGGGGTTTTCAATTTTTGGCCAGAGAATGCCCGGCGTATCCAACAGCATAATGCCGTTGCGCAAATTAATTCTCTGTTGGCCTTTAGTTACCGCCGGCTCGTTGCCGGTCTTGGCGATATGCCGCCCGGCCAGACTATTGATCAACGAAGACTTACCGACATTGGGGATGCCGGTGACCATCACCAACGTATTGCGGCCCTCTTTTTGCGGCGACAGTTTATTGATCAGATCAATCACCTGCTTGCTCGGGTCAAAGTGCTGCAAATCCAACGCCATGGTCTTGGTGTTGTCTTGCTGCTCATAATAGTCCTGCCAGACTTTGGTTATCTGCGGGTCGGCGAGGTCGCACTTATTGAGTATTTTGATGCAGGGTTTATCGGTTACCAGCCCCTGAATAAACGGGTTCGAACTGCTGAAGGGAATTCTCGCGTCGAGCACCTCAATCACCAGATTGACCAATGGCAGTGCTTCGATCATCTCGTTGCTGGCCCTGTGCATATGGCCGGGGTACCAATGTATCGACATTTAAGGATTCTCTGATGTGAACGGCTGGCTCGGTGCCGAAGGCACGAATGCGTGCATTTTCAGGGGCGCGGCGGATAAAAGCAAACCTGTGTGCGGCAAAGGTTATGAAATGTTGCTTCGATGGGCACTGTTTTTAGAGCTGCAATTGATTGACTTTTTGTGTGTATAAAGTAATAGGCACACATTTTTAACGGAAGATCCAGCGAGGCTCAATATGCGAACTAATATTGACATAGATGATAAGTTGATCAGTGACGTCTCAAAGGCTACTGACCTTAAGACCAAGAAAGAGGTCGTTGAACTTGAGCTTAAGACATTGGTTAGATTAAAGAAACAAGAAAATATCCGGAATTTCCGCGGTAAGCTGAGTTGGACTGGTGACTTGGATGATACGAGGCTTGCATTCACCGGCAAAGTTACTGATCATCAAATCTCGTCAAAACCATAACTATAATAATTTGACTCCTATGCATACGACCCATCTAAACAGAGCCGTTTTATATAGAGCGCATATTTTACCAGTGTTACGAGCTATAGCACTGAGCACCAGTGTGGTTCTGTATCTGAAGTTTTTGCTGCTTACCACCGCGGGGTTTTTCTACGAACTGCACCACCTGCTGGGTGTCGAATTTATCTACTGGTTTTACAGCGGCTTTAAAGTTGCTGCGGTCTATTTTGCCCAGTGGCCAGATCAGGATCTGTTTTTGGCGGTGCTGTGGTTGGCATTGAGTGGGTTGTTCTATTGGCGCAAGCGCCGTCAGCTGCAAAAAGATTTACTCGGGAATAGACAATGAACCGCCGTCAATTTATGCAACTCAGTGCGCTGGTACTGGCCGGTGGCGCGGTCTCCGGACCAAGCTTGGCCGTTGATCAACAACAGCTCTTTGTCCTCGGCAGAAGCTTTATCGAGCAGCCGGTGGATCTGTTTTCCAGCGCTCAGAGGAAACTCCTGCAAGCCGCAGTCGAAACCATTATTCCGCGCACCGATACGCCGGGAGCCCTGGATGCCAGTGTCGATCGCTTTATTGAATTGTGCGTGGCGCAGTTTATGACTGAGCCTGAGCGTACGGTGTTTATCGCTGGGCTGGATGAGCTTGTGAACGCCGTTGATCAACAGCAAAGCGACTTAATCACACTGTTAACTGAACTTGAAGAACAGCATAGCGATGCCGCCTGGTATCAACTGGGCAACCGTGTCGGCAATGGCTTTGATAGCAGTGCGCCGTTTATCTGCCAGCTCAAAGAGCTCACCGTGGTGGGATTCTTTATGTCCGAAGTGGGTGCCACTCAGGTGCTGCGGCATAACCCGATGCCCGGTCAATTTGATGGCGAGACTGTGCTCGCCAGCGATCAGCCAAGTTGGGCGCGCAACACGCCGGGAGATCTATCATGAGTGATGCGCAATTTGATGCCATTGTGATTGGCTCAGGTATTACTGGCGGCTGGGCAGCCAAAGAACTCACCGAAAAAGGCCTGCGCGTACTAATGCTCGACCGCAGTCCCGATGTAAAACATGGCGAGGACTATCACGGCGAACACGTGTCCTCGTGGAAGCTACCGTTTTACGGCAAAGAGCAGCGTCAGCTAAATGACCAAGAGTATTTTATGAGTCGCCACTCCGGCGTGCTCAGCGCCGCCAATCGCCATCTGTTTAACAATGACCGCGACAACCCCTATCAATACGACACCACGAAACCCTTCCATTGGATTCGCGGCGGCGGTGTCGGTGGCCGCTCACTGCTCTGGTATCGTCAGTGCTATCGCTTTAGCCCGGCAGACTTTAATGCCAATCGCGAAGATGGCCACGGCAGTGCCTGGCCGATCAGCTATGAGGACATTGCCCCCTGGTATGACTATGTCGAAGATTTTATCGGCGTCAGTGGTCAGGCCGAGGGTTTGGCGCAGTTACCCGATGGAAAGTTTCTGCCGCCAATGCAGTTTTATGGCATCGAAAAGACCGTCAAAAAACGCATCGAAAATAAACTGCCCGGCGTCAATATGACCATTGGCCGCACCGCAGTGCTCACTGAAAATCATCGCGGCCGCGCTGCCTGTCACTACTGCGGACCCTGCGAACGCGGCTGTTCATCGGGCAGTTATTTCAGCACCCAGAGCTCAACACTGCCCGCCGCGCATGCCACCGGCAAGCTCACCCTGCGCGCTGATTCTTTAGTTGAACGCCTCGAGTATGATCGCGACACTAAGCGTATTTCCGCAGTCCATGTGATCGATAGCAAAACTGGCGAGCGTCTAATGTTTAGCGCCAAGCTAGTGTTTTTATGTGCCTCCACCATCGCCTCGACTCAGATTCTATTCAACTCCTCATCAGACGATTTTCCCAATGGCATGGCCAATAGCAGCGGTGTAATGGGCAAATATCTGATGGACCACACCACCGGCATCGTCGCCACAGCGGTATTTTTGGATAACCTCGATAACTACTATTACGGCAACCGCCCCAATGGTTTTTATATTCCACGCTTTCGCAATAACTTAGATCAGGATGGCGATGCCGAATTTATTCGCGGCTACGGCTTTCAAGGTAACTCCACGCGCCCCCACTGGGGCGATCTGGCCAACCAAAAAGGTTTTGGCAAAGCCTACAAAGACGCCCTGAGCCAACCCGGCAACTACTGGGCCATCGGTCTCGCCGGTTTTGGTGAATGTCTGCCCAATGCCAATAATCGCGTGACTGTGGATAAAGCCAAGCTCGATCGCTTTGGCATTCCCCAGGTCAGGGTGGCCATGGAATGGCGAGAAAATGAACTCAAAGCACGCGAGGATATGGCACTGCAAGCGCAGAAAATTTTCCGCGCCGCCGGAGCGGTGTTCACTGTCACCAACGGTGAACTCAATAATCCGGGTGATGGCATTCATGAGATGGGCACCGCGCGTATGGGCGACAACCCGCGCGAATCAGTGCTCAACAAGTGGAACCAAAGCCACGATATCGCCAACCTATTTGTTACCGATGGCAGCTGCATGGTGTCATCATCCTGCGTCAATCCGTCGCTCACCTACATGGCACTCACCGCGCGCGCCTGCGACTACGCAGTCACCCAACTGAATAAAGGCTTAATCTAATGACGACTACACAACCATTTTGGCGCAAAGGCTGGTTTATTGGGCTGGTACTAGCAATCTGTGTCGCGATTGGCGTGATGGCCGGACTGGCCTATAAAGAGTACGCCGAGCTTTTCCCAGAGCCGACCTATGATCAGGTGGCACCCGAACTGCCCCAATTCACCTCTGACACCCGTGTACTGATCTTCTCCAAGACCAACGGCTTTCGTCATATCGAAGCCATTCCCGCCGCGCGAACACTGTTTGAAAGCCTCGCTGCCAAAAATGGATGGGACAGCTTCTTCACCGAAAATGCCGCTATACACAACAGCGAAGACCTCAGCCAATTTAATCTAGTGATCTGGTCACAGGTCAGCGGCGATGTGCTCACCGCACCCCAGCGAGCAGCGTTTAAGTCCTATGTGGAAGAGGGTGGCGCAGTGCTTGCCATCCATGGCAGCGGCGGCGACCCAGCCTATAGCTGGGACTGGCATCCACAGGAACTAATCCGCGCACAATTTACCGGTCACCCGATGTTCCCGCAGTTTCGCGAAGCCACCATCCACGTCGAAGACCAACAGCACCCCGCCATGGCCGCACTGCCAGAGCAGTGGCTGCGCACCGAAGAGTGGTACAGCTTTGCCGACTCACCCCGGGACAGGGTTAATGTTCTCGCTAGCGTTGATGAAACTGAATATGACATCAAACCGGAGATCGCTATGGGTGAAGACCACCCATTGATTTGGCATCACAGAGTTGGCGAAGGGACGGTGTTTTATTCGGCGCTTGGGCATCAGGCTAGTGCTTATGATGAGCCTGAGCATCAGGGGATGTTGGAGGGGGCGATGCGGTGGTTGTTGGGGAGGTAGTGCTGCGGGCGAGAGGGTTATCACTC
>JAFMBY010000099.1 GCA_017858135.1 Porticoccaceae bacterium
ATTGACGTGCGGCTTATTTCTTTCAAATTTTGCTTTTGCCATCTCAGTGTCTCCTCAGCAGGCATTTCACTTTTGAGTGTTAAATTTTGGTCGCTCAACAGACAAATTTCTGTCAGCCGCGCGCAACGGACGCCATCTTATACTGCGAATCGCGAGAGTCAACGCCCGCGAAGGGCAAATCGACAATTTTTTTCAAATGCAGAGCTTTTTTAAGCTAATTTTGCCATTTTTTTACCCACCACCTGTGCAGACAGCGATGAAAAGTTACCATTTTGGAAATTCACCGACCTTTATTGTGATTTTTTCTCTGTAATCGGCGCAATATCCTGTATACTCGCGCGCGTTTTTGACCCTATATAACAAGCCATTTTTAATCGAGCATTGCAATGACTGATCTATCTCACTACAGAAATATTGGTATCTTCGCCCACGTTGACGCGGGCAAGACAACGACAACTGAACGTATCCTGAAGCTAACAGGTAAAATCCATAAGACTGGTGAAGTACATGATGGCGCAGCCACTACTGACTTCATGGAGCAGGAACAGGAGCGCGGCATTACTATCCAGTCTGCAGCGACAACCTGCTTCTGGAGAGATCACCGCTTTAACATCATCGATACCCCTGGGCACGTTGACTTCACCGTTGAAGTTTACCGTTCATTGAAGGTTCTCGATGGCGGCGTTGGTGTGTTCTGTGGGTCCGGCGGTGTCGAACCTCAGTCAGAGACTAACTGGCGCTACGCCAATGAGTCTGAAGTGGCTCGAGTTATTTTTGTCAACAAGCTCGACCGTATGGGTGCTGACTTCCTGCGTGTTGTTAAGCAGGTGAAAGATGTTCTCGGCGCCAATCCTCTGGTGATGTGCCTGCCAATCGGCATCGAAGAAGATTTTGTCGGCCTGGTGGATCTGCTTGAGCGCAAAGCTTACGTCTGGGATGACTCTGGCTTGCCGGAGAATTTCGAAATTGTCGATATCCCTGCCGATATGGTCGACAAGGTCGAAGAATACCGCGAGATGATGATCGAAACAGCTCTGGAGCAGGACGATGATCTTTTGATGGCCTATATGGAAGGCGAAGAGCCCTCTATTGAGGACGTTAAGCGCTGCATCCGCAAGGGCACCATCGCGCTGGACTTCTTCCCAACCTACTGTGGTTCTGCGTTTAAAAACAAGGGCGTACAGATGGTGTTGGACGCTGTCGTTGATTATCTGCCTTGCCCAACTGATGTTGAGCCGCAGCCACTGACCGACGAGGCCGGAGAAGACACCGGAGAAAGAGCCATCGTTTCTGTTAGCGAACCTTTAAAAGCACTGGCCTTTAAGATTATGGACGACCGTTTTGGCGCCCTGACATTTGTGCGCATCTACTCGGGCGTACTTAACAAGGGTGACACTATTCTCAACTCCTTTACCGGTAAGACAGAGCGTATCGGCCGGATGGTTGAGATGCACGCAGATGATCGCAACGAGATCAGCAGCGCACAAGCTGGCGACATTATTGCGATTGTCGGCATGAAGAATGTTCAGACCGGCCACACGCTTTGCGATCCTAAGCATCCAGTTACACTGGAAGCGATGATTTTCCCGGAGCCAGTCATCTCGATTGCGGTTAAGCCCAAAGATAAAGGCGGCTCTGAGAAGATGGGTATCGCGATTGGCAAGATGATCGCTGAAGATCCCTCGTTCCGCGTTGAGACTGACGAAGATTCTGGTGAGACCATCCTTAAGGGAATGGGCGAGCTGCATCTTGACATTAAGGTCGATATTCTCAACCGTACTTACGGCGTAGATTTGATCGTTGGTCAGCCACAGGTTGCCTACCGCGAGACTATTACTGCCCCTATTGAGGACAGCTACACGCACAAGAAGCAGTCTGGTGGTTCGGGTCAATTTGGTAAAATCGATTACCGCATTAAACCCGGTGAGCCAGGTACAGGTTTTGTATTCAGCTCTGTGGTAGTTGGCGGTAACGTTCCCAAAGAATTCTTCCCCGCTATTGAGAAAGGCTTTAAAGGCATGATGGATCAAGGTCCATTGGCTGGCTATCCGGTTCTCGATGTTGAGGTGGAACTCTACGATGGTGGTTTCCACGCCGTTGACTCCTCGGCAGTAGCTTTTGAAATCGCAGCTAAGGGTGCTTTCCGTCAGTCAATGCCCAAAGCGGGCCCGCAGATCATTGAACCAATCATGAAGGTGGATGTGTATACACCGGAAGATCATGTTGGTGATGTTATTGGTGATCTCAACCGTCGTCGCGGCATGATCAAGGATCAGGAAGCGGGCGTCACTGGTGTGCGCATTAAAGCAGATGTGCCGCTGTCTGAGATGTTTGGTTATATCGGACATCTGCGAACGATGACGTCTGGCCGCGGCCAATTCTCGATGGAATTTTCACACTATATGCCTTGCCCACAAAACATTGCTACTGATGTTATTGCGGAAGCTAAGGCGCTTAAAGAAGCCAAGTAATCCTTCTCTAAGCTCAAAAAAACCCCGCTGGTGCAAACCAGCGGGGTTTTTTATTATTCGAACATTCGGAGGCGGTCTGCTGCTAAGAGACTCGCGCGAAAAGGCGTTAACCCATATTTTTCGTCATTATCGCTGCTGCAACATTCTTCGGCGCTTCAGCATAGCGATCAAACTCCATGGTGAAGGTAGCCCGCCCCTGAGTGGCGGAGCGCAAATCAGTGGCGTAGCCAAACATCTCCGCCAGTGGTACCTCAGCATCAATCACTTTGCCCATCGGACTATCGGCCATACCAACAATCATGCCGCGACGACGATTGAGGTCGCCGACCACATCACCCATATTGGCTTCTGGGGTAACCACCTCGACTTTCATCATCGGCTCTAGCAATACGGCACCGCCATGATCCTTAAGATCTCTGGTGGCTAAAGAGCCGGCAATCTTAAACGCCATCTCCGAGGAGTCAACATCGTGATAGGAGCCATCATATAACGTCGCTTTTACACCCAACAGCGGGTAGCCTGCTAGCACACCGTTTTGCATTTGCTCTTCAATACCTTTGGCAATCGCCGGAATATATTCCTTCGGAACGGTTCCACCTACAATCTCATTAATAAATTCGAGCCCTTCAGCTCCGGGGTCTTCTGCCGGTTCAAACTTGAGCCAGACATGGCCATATTGACCGCGACCACCTGACTGACGAATAAACTTACCTTCAATTTCACAGCCCTTTGTGATGGTTTCGCGATAGGCAACCTGCGGCTGACCTATATTGGCGTCAACGGTAAACTCACGACGCATACGATCAACCAGAATGTCCAGATGCAGTTCGCCCATGCCAGAGATAATGGTCTGACCACTCTCTTCATCGGTCTTAACGCGGAACGAGGGGTCTTCTTGGGCCAGCTTTCCCAGTGCGACACCCATTTTATCTTGGTCTGCTTTGGTTCGCGGCTCTACGGCCACTGATATCACCGGCTCAGGGAACTCCATGCGCTCGAGAATAATTTTGTCGTTCTCGGCACAGAGAGTATCACCAGTGGTGGTGTCTTTAAGGCCGATCGCGGCGGCAATATCGCCCGCCAGTACCTGTTTAATTTCTTCGCGGCTGTTGGCGTGCATCTGCACCATGCGTCCGACCCGCTCGCGCTTCATTTTGACCGAATTGTAAACGGCTGTACCGCTCTCCAATTTGCCGGAATAGACGCGCATAAACGTCAACGTGCCAACAAAAGGGTCGGTGGCGATTTTAAACGCCAGCGCGGCAAAGGGTGCCTCATCGTCAGCTTCTCTCAAGCCTTTCTCGCCATTTTCCAGCTCGCCCTCAATGGCTTTGACTTCGGTGGGTGATGGCAGGTATTCAACGACTGCATCAAGCATGCCCTGAACGCCCTTATTTTTAAATGCTGAGCCACCGAGAACCGGAACAATCTCATTGGCTAACGTGCGGATACGTAGTCCCTGCTTGATCTCTTCTTCAGTCAGACTCTCATCTTCGAGGTATTTGTCCATAAGATCTTCGTTGGCTTCGGCGGCAGACTCGACAATATAATCATGCATCTCTTGGCACTCATCGATCATCTCATCCGGAATCTCTGCGTACTCGAAGGTCATGCCCTGATCCGCCTCGTTCCAATAGACCGCCTTCATCTTCACCAGATCAACCACACCTTTAAACTCGTCTTCAGCGCCTATGGTCATTTGCAGCGGCACGGCATCAGCGCCCAGGCGCTCTTTAAGCTGCCTGATCACCATCTTAAAGTCAGCGCCAGCGCGGTCCATCTTATTGACGAAGACCATGCGTGGCACTTCATATTTGTTCGCCTGACGCCATACGGTTTCAGTCTGCGGTTGCACCCCAGATGAACCGCAAAGAACGATCACAGCGCCATCGAGAACCCGTAGCGAGCGCTCAACTTCAATGGTGAAGTCGACGTGGCCAGGGGTGTCGATAATATTGATACGATGATCTTCAAACTGTGCATTCATGCCCTTCCAAAAACAGGTGGTCGCCGCGGAGGTAATAGTAATACCCCGCTCCTGCTCCTGCTCCATCCAGTCCATGGTGGCTGCGCCATCGTGAACCTCACCAATCTTGTGCGACAGCCCGGTGTAAAAAAGCACACGCTCAGTAGTGGTGGTCTTGCCGGCATCTACGTGTGCACAGATACCGATATTTCGATAGCGACTGATGGGAGTCTTGCGAGCCACAATATTTTCCTCTGAAACATAAACAGGGGTTATTTTAAACGCTGACTAAATAGAGAATGTACTCTTTTTGTCATCAATCGTTTAAAAATCCCAGCGGGTTAGAACCGAAAAAAGGCGGCCATTACAGCCACCTTTTTGCGCAAGATTAGATTAATAATAATCTTTTTAGAAACGGAAGTGTGAGAACGCCTTGTTGGCTTCTGCCATACGGTGAACATCTTCACGCTTCTTAACAGCTCCACCTTTGCTTTGAACTGCATCGATCAGTTCGCCAGCAAGGCGCTGAGGCATGGATTTCTCACCGCGGTTACGAGCGTACTCAACCAACCAACGCATCGCCAGCGCGGTGCGTCGCGAGGGACGAACTTCAACTGGCACCTGGTAAGTTGCACCGCCGACACGACGAGATTTCACTTCCACCATCGGCGCAATGTTATCTAACGCTTCTTGGAACACTTCAACTGGATCTTTCTTGAGACGCTCCTCAACTAGCTCAAGCGCACCATAAACAATCCGCTCAGCAACTGACTTCTTGCCGCTGACCATAACCATGTTCATAAACTTAGCTAGCGTGACATTCCCAAATTTGGGATCTGGCAGAATGTCGCGCTTTGCCGCTACTCTTCTTCTTGGCATCGTTTTGCCCTTCTCTTCAGGTTTTGTCTAGGGATAGGCCCTAGCCTTACTTGGTTGTATTACCGATTATCGCAAGTCGTCTTTCAGATACTACGCTTTAGGGCGCTTAGTACCATACTTTGAACGACGCTGTGTACGACCATTTACACCCGCTGTATCCAATGTGCCACGTACCGTATGGTAACGAACACCTGGAAGATCTTTTACACGACCACCACGAATCAAGACAACGCTGTGCTCTTGCAAGTTGTGCCCTTCGCCACCAATGTATGAAGTTACTTCAAAACCACTGGTTAAACGAACACGACAAACTTTACGCAATGCAGAGTTTGGCTTCTTCGGAGTCGTTGTGTAAACGCGGGTACAGACACCACGGCGCTGCGGGCAGGCCTGAAGTGCTGGCACGTCACTTTTACTGACTTTGCGTTTTCTCGGCTTACGAACCAACTGGTTGATCGTTGCCATGCAATATTTCTCCAAAAATAAAAGTTACCTTCCTGGGAAGGTCATACATTCCTTGAATCCTGTCGCTAACTCGACACAAGGACCCAAAAGGGAGCGGCATTCTAAATACCGCACATCCGGGAGTCAAGCGAGCATTCCGTTTACCTTGTCACTGCTATCGCCCTAAGGCCTTCACAGTGACGGAGTAAATTCTTCCGGGTACCCGCTATGGTCCCTTATTCTTCTGTCAACTCGATATTTAAAGCTTCGCTCAGGGCCGCTTCAACATCCGCTGCCGTCATCGCAGTTTCCGTCGTCACATCCGCTTCACGCGCCTTGCGTCGCTGCGCGTGATAAGCCAAACCAGTTCCCGCTGGAATCAGTCGACCGACCACTACGTTCTCTTTCAGGCCGCGCAGCGGATCGGCTTTGCCGGTAACTGCTGCTTCGGTGAGCACTCGCGTGGTCTCCTGGAAAGAGGCCGCAGAGATAAAGCTCTCAGTGGCAAGAGAGGCTTTGGTAATACCCAGCAATTGGCGATCAAACTTAGCCGGCTGCAGACCCTCTTGACGCAGACGCTCATTCTCGGCAAGCACGCGCATGTACTCTACCTGTTCGCCGCGAATCAAGCTCGAATCACCCATATCGGTGATTTCCACTTTGCGTAGCATTTGGCGAATAATAACTTCGACATGCTTATCGTTAATTTTCACACCCTGCAAGCGATAGACTTCCTGAATCTCATTGACAATGTATTTAGCCAATTCGCTGATGCCCTTGAGTCGCAGGATATCGTGCGGTGTTGGTGGCCCGTCAGAGATTACCTCGCCCTTCTCGACGTGCTCACCTTCGAACACACCGAGAGTACGCCACTTGGGAATCAGCTCTTCGTAGTGCAGCTTGCCGTTTGGCAATGGCTGACCATCGTCTGGAGTGATAACCAAGCGCAACTTACCCTTAGTCTCTTTACCCAGAGTAACGGTACCGGTGATCTCAGCCAAGATGGCGGGATCTTTCGGCTTGCGCGCTTCAAACAGATCGGCAACACGAGGTAGACCACCAGTAATATCCTTAGTACCACCTGATTCCTGTGGAATTCTCGCAATAATCTCACCGATATCAATGGTGTTACCGTCGGCAATATTAATACTTGCGTTAGCCGGCAGTGGATAGTGAGCAGGAACGGTTGAGTTCGGGAACTGCAGCTCTTTACCTTTGCTATCAGTTAACGAGATCATTGGCTTGAGATCTTTACCCGCCGCTGGACGCTCATTCGGATCGATAACAGAGATACTGGTCAGACCAGTCATGTCATCCGTTTGCTGACGAACGCTGAGTCCCTCTTCCATTCCCGAGAAGGCGACCTTACCGGCCACTTCACTGACGATGGGATGAGTGTGTGGATCCCAGGTCGCAATAACGTCGCCGGCTGCGACCTCAGAGCCATCTTTAATCTTGATCAAGGCACCGTAGGGTAGCTTGTAACGCTCGCGCTCACGGCCATTTTCATCGGCAATTGCGAGCTCACCAGAGCGAGACACTGCAATCAAATAACCCGACTTATTTTCAACGGTCTTGAGATTGATAAGACGTGCCACACCATCCTGCTTAACTTTGACGCTATCCACGGCCGAGGCGCGCGATGCTGCACCACCAATGTGGAAGGTACGCATGGTCAACTGGGTACCAGGCTCACCAATCGACTGAGCGGCGATAACACCGACTGCCTCACCCTGATTAACACGGTGTCCACGAGCCAGATCGCGGCCATAACAGGCTGAACAGATACCGTGGGTCACTTCACAGGTAATCGGCGAGCGCACGATGACTTCATCAATGCTCTGCTTCTCAATGCGCACAACCCACTGCTCATCAATCATAGTGCCGGCAGGTACCGCTATTTCTTCGCTGCCTGGCTTGTTAACATCTTTGGCGACAATACGGCCAAGGATACGATCACCAAGCGTTTGGATAATATCGCCACCCTCAATAACCGGCGTCATCAACAGGCCTTCTGTGGTTCCACAATCAACTTCTGTGACGACCACGTCCTGAGCAACATCGACCAAACGACGTGTCAGGTAACCGGAGTTAGCTGTTTT
>JAFMBY010000100.1 GCA_017858135.1 Porticoccaceae bacterium
CCAACTGCTCGTGACTGAATTCTTCACGATAAACACGCTGCACCTTACTCTCGCCGTCGTATTCAGCGAGTTTTTTCGGATCGATTAAAATCAGGTCGGCCACATCACCCTGGTTGATGGTGCCGCCCTCCACACCAAATACATCGGCTGCATCTTTCGTTAGGCGTTTAACCATATAGCTGACATCGGCGTCACCGCCCTGTGCCGCCAATTGCAAGCTACGCAGATTGACATCATAGAAGGCCATATTGGTCAGGTGCGCACCACTGTCATTAAAGCCCGGCAGCAAATTGGGGTGCATGAGCAATTCGCGCACAGTTTTCATATCGCGGTTGGCGGTGACGGTACTCCAGCTGAGGTCATTGTCAAAGCTTCTCAGCATCTGCAGCATAAAGTCGCCCTCATCGACAATCCAGACAAAGTCCGCTTCAAGCAGATCCCGCTCCTGCTGACTGATGGTCTCTTTTAACTCGCCAGCTTTGAACGCCAAAATACGCTCAAACAGCGCCTGAAAGGTCATGCCCTGCCAGTTCTGCTGCGGGCAGCGCACCACATCCATATCCGCCAGTGTGCGGTTAAAGGCGTAGTCCTCGAGATTAGCTTTGCGTTTTAAGCGCGCCAAACTCCAGCCCTGCTTGCCCTTCATCCACATGGCTTTAAAGGCTTTAACATAGTCCGGATCATTGAGAATACTGAGGCGCTCGGCACGGTCTTCTAGATCCGTTTCATTGAGACGGCGCAGCTCTGGAATTTCTTCCGCAAGCGGTGTTACCGCGCCATCGGACCAAACCTTAAAGGGCGCACCCAGTGCCTGCATATGAAAGTCGCCCGCAATTAAACGGGAGTTCAATATACTTGCCAGGCGTTTTGCCAGACCGGAGATACGCCAGTTATTGGCGATATCCAGTGCTGCCACTACGGTGGTTCTCAGTGGCTTGCCATAGAGCCGTCCACTGGTCAGCAAAAAGGTTTTTAGGGTACCAATCACGCTGTCTTTGGGTGGCGTTGCCTGCCATACGGCACCGGCCTCACGGACTACCTGCGCCAGCTGTTTGATCTCGCTGTACTTGGCAAATTGGGTGGGAATAGTTTTGTCACAATGGGGCTGCGCGGCCAGATAGTGAAACGGCAAGGCGTCGGTGGAAAACCCCACATAGCCCTGCTTCAACGCATCGCGCAGAGTGCCCTTCATGGTCTCAATCTCGGCGCCAGTTGGATCGCGACTCACGCTAGCATTAAAGCCCATGGTGTCGATACGCAACATCGAATGGGGAAACAGCACCGCGACATTGGGGCCTAATTTAAGCGTATCCAGGTGGTCCAAATAGTCCTTTGGATTGTCCCAGGTGCAATTATCGGCACAGCTGCGCAGCACGGACTTGGGGATATTTTCCACTCGAGCATAGCAGCTGACGATTGGATCATTGGTGCCGTCACGCTGGTTGCCAAAAGCCAATCCGAGACTGCAATTGGCGATCACCACCGAGGTGGTACCATGGCGCGTGGACTCGGGCAGGCCCGGCGCGACTTCGAGCTCTAAATCATAATGAGTGTGGATATCGAACAGCCCGGGCATCAGCCACAGCCCCTTGGCATCGATGACTTTGGCGGCGCTCGCCTGATCAAGGTTCAGACCGCGGGCGACAATGCGACCGCCGCCAATGGCGACATCTTCAATCACTGCGGTTTCGCCATTGTTAAACACCTTGGCATTTTTAATCAGAGTGTCGACTTGGGTCACTGGCGTCTGGTTCATATCGGGTTCTCGTTTATTTTATTATTGTTAACGATTAAGGGCGCCGACCGCTCAAGAGGGAGTCAATCGCTGACAGCCAGGGATGGCAGCGCGGCAATAGATAGCAGGCCAACAAGAGATAGGCGAGGACATGTCACCAGCTTGCTTCGACAATTAGGATTTCCCATTAATATCACTCCCGCTCAGCACAGCAATTACTGCTGCTGCAATTGCCACTGGGCAATTAATTCACTGCTGTCTTCTTGCCAAGGATGGAAGTCCTCACGGAAAAACGCTTTATAGGGCGCCCAAGTTCCGCGCAACAGACCCTGCTTACCAAACAGAAAGCGCAATCCTGAGAGCCACACTTTTGGGCTCCACAGTTTGCCGTCGCATTTCAACATATGGCGCACGCCATGGAGAATGTCCCAGGTCAGGAGCAGAGTGCTACGGCGCATCGCAGCGCGGCGCATTTTCTCGCTACCGCCGATGGCGCGATAGACATCGAATGCCACCGCTTTATGTTCCATCTCTTCTACCGCATGCCATTGCCAGAGTGCCACCATGGCTGGATCGGCATCAGTAAACAGGCCGTGATCACCTAGGGCTTTTTCCGCCAGCACCGCAGTGAGGTGCTCGACCGCAGCGGTACCGGCAAGTTGTTCCCGCGCTGGGACATTCTTTTTGACCCAGCCCATGCGCCGACGCAACGGGCCTTCGAGCGTTTCAAGATCATAGCCGCGCTGCTCACAGAGTAACTGGTTATAACGCTTGTGCTCACGCAGATGCACTGCTTCCTGACTAAAAAACTGTTGCATCTCTTCTTTCAGTTTCGGATCAGTGATGCGATCGCGATAATGCCGAACGGAGTTGATAAAAAACTGCTCGCCGAGCGGAAACGTAATCGACATGGCGTTAAACCAAGCCGTCGCAAAGACATCATTGCGCATCCAGTCACGCGTCAGTGCGTCGGCTAGATCGTGTTGCCGATTGCGCGGCTGAATGGCGACCTGATCAGGCGTATAGGACTGGTTTTCACTCATGACAAAAGCCTACATTCGTTCAACAATAATAGCCGGCGCCATACCACCGCCCGCACACATGGTAATCAGACCGCGCTTCAATTGGCGGCGTTCCAACTCATCGATCATGGTGCCAATCAGCACCGAACCGGTTGCACCGATCGGATGACCCAGCGCCATGGCACCGCCATTGACGTTAACAGTGTCGCGGTCGAGATCGAGATCGCGAATAAATTTCTCTGCAACCACGGCAAAGGCCTCGTTGATTTCCCACAGATCAATATCGTCTTTTTGCAGACCAGCTTTGGCCAGTACACGCTTCGCCGCCGGCACTGGCGCATTGAGCATCAGTGAAGGGCAATCACCCATATTACAGAAAGCCACCACTTTGGCGCGCGGCGTCCAACCCTGCTTGCTGGCGTATTCTGGCGAGGCCAGCAATATGGCCGCGGCGCCATCGACCACGCCAGACGAGTTGCCAGCGTGATGCACATGCTTGACCTCGACATCGGGGTATTTAATCGCCATTAGCTTCGCATAGGTGGTGCCCTCTTCATCGAGGGGCATCTGAGCCAGCTTTTCGAACGACGGGTTGAGCTGACTGAGGGTCTCCATGGTGGTGCCGGGCCGCGGAAATTCATCTTTGTCCAATGCCAAGGTGCCATCATCGTGGTAGACCGGCACCAAGCTTTTATCGAAATGGCCATTGGCAATAGCATAAGCGGCGCGCTGCTGGCTGACCTCCGCTAACTTATCCAAATCCTCACGTGAAATACCTTCGATAGTCGCGATGGTATCGGCACAGATGCCCTGATGGGACTGACCATGCATCTCACGTAAATGGACATTACCAGAATCGACAAAAGCGCCCATTTCGGCACTCACACGACCATAGCCCGACATCATTTCACAGCCACCGGCAATCACGAGATCTTCCATTCCGGACATAATCGACGCAGCCGCCATATTCACCGTGGTGATACCTGAACCACAAAAACGGTCCAGCGTGACGCCACTGGAGGTGATGTCATAACCTGCATCGAGTGCCGACATACGCCCCATATCATTGCCGTTCTGTCCACGCTGAACATTACAGCCCCAGATCACATCGGCAACATCGGCAGTATTGACATTATTGCGCTCGGCCAAGGCTCTAAGCACCGTGGCACCGAGTCGCTGCGGGTGAATTTCAGTGAGGGCGCCACGGCCCGGCTTGCCAATGCCACGAGGCGTTCGGCAGGCGTCAATAATCCATGCTTCAGTCATGCGGTTTATCCTCTCTGTGAAACACTACTAAGAAATACCAAAGTCAGACACGTCTGCGTTGATTTTATGTTGTTAGATGTGCAGATTATTCGCCACCTTAACAGTATGCAAGCTTTGTTGTGACCCACTGGCCAGCAACTGGAAATAACACTAATAGCAAAATGCGTGTTTTCTTTATGGCGCTTGACAACCTGCAGTATTGACACTTATTCTGCCATAAGATTGAGGGAGCTAGAGTGCTTAAAATACAGCCTTTAAAAGATATCCTCTAGAATACACATGCGGAGACACCGATGAAAATTTTAAGAACACCTGACCACTGTTTTGCCAATATTCCCGACTACCCATTTGAACCGCACTACACAGTGATAAAAACCGATGATGGCAGTGATTTGAGAATCCATCATATCGATGAGGGCCCAAAGGATGGTCCGGTGATTCTCTGCATGCATGGTCAACCAGTGTGGAGCTATCTCTATGCACGAATGATTCCTTTTTTAGTCAAAGCTGGTATTCGCGTGATCGCGCCTGACCTACCCGGCTACGGTAAATCGGATAAGCCTGCGGCGCGAGAAGATTACAGCTATCAGCGTCAGGTTGACTGGATGAATCAGTGGCTGGTGCAAAACGATTTTACTAATCTGACCTTTTTTGGTCAGGACTGGGGCGGACTGATAGGACTGCGTATGGTGGCCGATAACGGCGATCGTTTTGCGCGTGTCGCAATGGGCAATACCGGCTTGCCATACAACCCTAATGTGCCTGAAAGCGTTGTTGAAGAGATAAAAGCATTTAGGGACAGCCCTAAAAAACTGACGCTGTTCTCGATGATGACAGAGGTCAGAAAAATGAATGGCCTAGGCGGCAAAGCGCATGACGGGGCGCGCCTGTTTGCCTACTGGCAAAAATATACCTGGCAGACCAGAGATGTTCCCGCAGGAATTATCGCCTCGACGCAGATGGAGAAACGCAATCAATTATCGGTGGCGCTGGAACTATTTCTGGGAGCAATCGGGCTGAGAAAAATCTCGCCTTTCCGCACAAGTTTATCGACTATTTATGAAGCACCCTTTCCCAACCCGGAGTATAAAATGGCCGTGCGCGCGATGCCTACGCAGGTACCGTCCATACCTGATCAGTCGCTGGCAGCGCAGAAAAAAGCCTGGACATTTTTTGAACAATTTGAAAAGCCCTTCCTGTGTGTTGGCGCAGGCAATGATCCGGTTACTAATGGCTTTGAAAAACAGTGGCTTGCAAAGGTGCCGGGAAGCAAAGGTCAACCTCATCAGATGATTGGTGGCGGTCATTTCTTTCAGTGGGCTAAGGCCGAAAAATTATCCGCAATATTGGCTGATTTTATACTCAGAAATAGTGCAGACTAGGACTAGTTTAAATCTGTAATAGGAGACTGGCTGTGAATCAGGCAACTGGCCATCAATTAACCGGACCAGAGCAATGGCGCGAACGCGGTGAGCTGCTCAATCTACTCGGGCACTCAGTGTTTTTGATCGATGAAGGCGATCCTGCACTACCGACTATTCTGCTGATTCACGGCTTCCCCACCTCAAGCTGGGACTGGCACCCGATCTGGAATGTACTCCTAAAAGACTACCGTTTAATCGCTGTGGATATGCTCGGTTTTGGTTTTTCCGACAAACCCAGCAAGCATCATTATTCGATTCATGGCCAGGCGGATCTGATTGAAGCAGTAGTCAAGACCAAGCAGATAAACTCATTTCACGTTTTGGCTCACGACTACGGTGACACCGTTGCACAGGAGCTTTTGGCACGCCAACTTAACAACAATGGTGCCGGTCAGTGGCTGTCCTGCTGTTTTCTTAATGGCGGCCTATTTCCCGAAACTCATCGCGCGCTGTTAACACAAAAATTATTATTGAGTCCCATCGGCGGACTGCTTAATCGACTGACTGGCTATGCAAAATTTTGCCGCAACTTCAGCTCGGTATTTGGCCCTCAGAGCAAGCCATCGGAAGAGGAATTAAAAAACTTTTGGTGGCTGATTAATATCAATAATGGCAAACATGTTTTTCACAATCTGATTACCTATATCCGCGATCGCATCGAGCACCGCGAGCGCTGGGTTTCAGCACTGCAACAATCCACTATTCCATTAAGTTTAATCAACGGCTCTGTCGATCCCGTTTCTGGCGAGCATATGGTCGCGCGCTATAAAGAGCTCAACTGTCGTCTCGACTACCTCGCCGAACTGTCAGAAATTGGCCACTACCCACAGGTAGAGGCACCGGAGAAAGTGACTGAGCACTATCGACACTTTTTGCAGCAACTGAATTAATCCTGTTTAAAGATCATCACCTGTATCTCACCGCGCTTGTCTATAGACGCTCGATACATGCCCGCTGAGTTAAATGAAAATGCCACATTAGCTTCATTGTCTACGCCAATAACACCGCCAGTGGCCTCCATGCTAACCAGCTTGTCCATCACCACCTCGTCCGCCGCTTGCTGCAGGGATAGTCCTTTGTAGGCAACCCGCGCGCAAATATCATGGGCCACCGCGGCACGAATAAAATACTCTCCATGACCGGTGGCAGAGATACCGCAGGAACTGTTATCGGCGTAAGTTCCTGCCCCAATAATCGGCGAATCGCCGATCCGGCCAAAGCGTTTATTGGTCATACCCCCAGTAGAGGTTCCAGCGGCAATATCACCGAAGCGATCGATCGCCACCGCACCCACTGTTCCAAGCTTTTTCTCGTCGAATTGATATTGGCCAAAGATCAGATCGCTGGGATCTTCTGCTGACGCCAAACCATTTTCCACGGCCAACACACGCTCTAGTTGACGCTGACGCCGCTCGGTTTTGAAATAGTCATTGTTGACAAACTCAAAGCCCTGTTGCTCGGCGAAAATCTCGGCACCTGCGCCGGCCAGCATTACATGAGGGGAAGACTCCAGCACTGCATTGGCGAGGTTAATCGGATTTTTGACCCGACTAAGTGCAGCCACCGCGCCGGCATTTAACGTCCGCCCTTCCATAATAGATGCATCTAACTCCACGTCGCCCTCGTGATTTAATACTGCCCCATGACCGGCATTAAACAGTGGCGAGTCTTCAAGAATATTGATGGCGGCAATCACCGCATCGCGACTGGTACCGCCGGCAGTCAAGATAGCGTGCCCTGCACTCACTGCCATCGTTAATGTCGCTCTGTAGTCAGCCTCAATTTCGGCACTCATTAATTCTCGCTTAATGGTGCCGGCGCCGCCGTGGATAACTATTGCGACTGGCGCTTGTTCGGCGGCCAATAGCTGATTGGATAGGCCGGCTATCTGCGCTATCAAAATGAGTAAAAAAGTCTTTAGCCAGAGACGGCGAGCGGGGCGGTAAATGTGACTCATAGTAACTCTCAGTATGTCGATTAATTTGAGAATAGTAGCACCAATGACTTTACCTTCACTATCGATTTACTCAGCTAAAGACTAACTGGGTTATGCGTCAGGAGGGCATTTTAAACTCGGCGATGATGTTTACGTCAAAGGTGACCTTTGGCATTGGCGCGTTTATCGCCGGCATCACCGTGGAGTTTATCGGTTTCGATCAGGTCACCAATATTGCCGACGTCACCCCCGACATGCTCAGCCGTCTTGCCTTGCATGTTGGTCCGGGGCTGTCGGTCATCGTGTTGATTTCTGCTTATATTTTTTCGCACTATGATATCGACGCTAAACGGCATGGGCAGATCCGCGAGGAGCTAGAAGCTATAAGC
>JAFMBY010000101.1 GCA_017858135.1 Porticoccaceae bacterium
AGATCGGCAATGCTCCGCGCCACTCGCAACACCCGATAAAACCCTCTGGTTGAAAGCCCAAATCGAGTAATCGCGTGATCCATCAAATGGCGCTGTTCGGTGCTTAAGGGACAGATGGTTTTTAATTCTTCACTATTTAGCTGACTATTGGTTTTGCCCTGTCGATTAAGCTGACGCTCACGGGCGACACAGATTCGTTGCTGGATCTGCTGATCGCTTTCGCCTTTGGGTTGGTCGCTATTGCCGATCTGCTGATTGTTGAGAAGTTGATTATTTTCTATCGGGGTGACCTGCACCTGAAGGTCGATACGATCTAATAGCGGGCCGGAAATTTTACTGCGGTAGCGGTTTATCTGGTCGGGGGTGCAGCGACAGCGCGGGCTGCCGAGATAGCCGCAGGGGCAGGGGTTCATGGCGGCAATCAACTGAAAGTTGGCGGGATAACAGACCTGGGCGGCGACCCTCGAAATATTGATTTCGCCGGATTCCATGGGTTCGCGCAGCACCTCTAGCACACTGCGAGAAAACTCTGGCAGCTCATCGAGAAACAGCACGCCCTGATGGGCCAGGGAGATTTCCCCTGGCTTGGGGCTACTGCCGCCGCCGACCAGCGCCGCCGAGGAGGCGGTGTGGTGCGGCGCACGAAAAGGGCGCGCCCAGATCGGTTGGCGCAAGCCTTTTCCTGCGACTGAATAAATAGCGGCGACTTCTAATGCTTGCTGGTTGTTCAATGGCGGAAGAATACCCGGAAGCCGACTGGCGAGCATGGTTTTGCCAGTGCCCGGCGGGCCGTAAAACAGTAGGTTGTGGCCGCCGCTGGCGGCGATTTCTAGTGCACGTTTGGCGTGGTGTTGGCCAATGACTTGATTTAACTGGTCACTACTTGGGTTGTCGCTAGGCTCGGTCGATTGAGGTTTATCTGTCCATGGTTGGAGTAGTTGCAGCTGATGCAGATGGGCGGAAATGTCGAGCAAATGTGCGCTTGGCAGTATATCCAGATTGTCGACGAGAGCGGCTTCGCGGGCATTGTCGCGACTGATAACCAGCTGTTTCCCCCGATTTAAGCAGCCAAGCGCCGCCGGCAGCACTGCGTCTACCCTGCGGGTTTCTCCGGAGAGGGCAAGCTCGCCAATAAATTCATACTGATCGAGTTGCTCGCTAGGCACCTGTCCGGAAGCGGCGAGAATGGCGACAGCGATAGCGAGGTCAAAGCGACTGCCCTCTTTGGGCAGCTCTGCTGGAGCCAGATTGACGGTGATGCGGCGGGCGGGGAAATCAAAGTGAGAATTAATGATTGCGCTGCGCACTCGGTCCTTGCTTTCTTTGACGGCGGTTTCAGGGAGGCCAACCATATGAAAGCTCGGCAGACCATTGGAGAGATGCACTTCAACCGAGACCAATGGTGCACTGATGCCCAGCTTTGCGCGCGTATTGACCACCGCGAGTGACATAACATACCTCCCTGTATGCTGTAGAAGATCCCTTAGTCTGACGAGAGCTAAGGGCGATGTTGGTTACTGATTATTTTCTCTGGCGGTGAGCTCGCGGATGCTCTCTTCGAGTTGACTGATTTGCTGCTCTAGGGCGTCTAGCTTTTCGCGAGAGCGTTGCAGTACGGTTTGCTGGATATCGAACTCTTCTCGGGTGACTAGATCCATTTTCTGAAAGGCACTGGCCATAGCCGAGCGAATTTGCATATGAACCTCGTCTCCAAGCGACTGGGCGCCAGGCACAAAGGACTGATTAAATTGTTTGATAAATTGGCTAACGATATTGTCCTGATTCAATGGGGTGTCTCCTCTCTAGGCATCTTTGATTATCACGCAGTTTAGCAAACTGCACCAGAATACCCCACGCATTTACAGCATATGAGACTTAGCACGCTAAAGGGATGTCGGCTCGTCCATTTTGGTGCGCTGGCGATCAGGTTAGCGTTAGCTTATGCACCAGAATAAGACCTCTCGCCCTTATCTGAGCCTAAATTGATCGAAAGTATCGCTAAAAAGAGTTTGGCACGCTATGTGCATTATTCGAAATGTTGTAACACGAAATTACTTTTTTTAATTTAATGTATCTTGGGAGTTCATCATGAAATTTGCTAAATCTGCTATTTTTACCGCCTCTATGTTGGCCGCTGTTTCTGCAACAGCTGTCGAAGTTTCTGGCAACGTCGCGCTGGGTTCACAGTATTTTTTCCGCGGTATTGATCAGGCTGGCGGCGCTGCTCTTTCCGGTGGTTTTGATGTGGGCTTTGAAAATGGTTTGTATGCTGGTACCTGGGCTTCAAGCATTGACTTCAGCGGTGGTATCGAGCTTGACTACTACGTAGGTTTCGGCGGTTCTATCTCTGATTCTGTTAGCTACGACGTTGGCTATTTGTATTATGGCTACCCTCAGGGTCCAGATACTGAAGACTTTGAAGAATTTTATGGCAGCCTAAGCTTCGGCGATGCCACTTTAGGTTTCGCTTACTCTGATGATTACTACGCCTCAACTGATAGCACGACTTATGTCTATGTTGATTACGGTGTGGCGCTCAATGAAACGTTTAGCCTTGGCTTCCATTACGGCACCATGAGTGCAGATGATCCAGCTAACGAAGCTGATGATTATTCTATCTCTTTGAGCACCGAAGCGGCTGGCCTAGGCTTTGATCTGAGTCTCATTGATTCGTCTGAATCTGGCGGCCTCTATGCAGACAATCAGCTTGTTCTGACTATTTCAAAATCAATGTAAGTAATGCTAACCAAACATTCTGAGTTAAAACCAGGTGGCTTCGGCCACCTTATGGAGACAGAAAATGAAACTGATAACTGCAATTGTAAAGCCTTTCAAGCTTGATGAGGTGAGAGAAGCTTTGGGTGACCTGGGAGTTGCCGGCGTCACAGTAACAGAGGTAAAAGGCTTTGGCCGTCAGAAGGGTCACACTGAGTTGTATCGCGGTGCTGAGTACGTTGTAGATTTCCTGCCCAAGGTTAAGTTGGAAATTGCACTCGCAGACGAGATGGTTGATAGCGCAGTTGAAGCTATTACTAATGCTGCACAAACCGGGAAAATCGGCGATGGGAAAATCTTTATTTCAACGCTCGAAGAAGTCATTCGTATCCGCACCGGTGAAACCGGCGCTGAAGCCGTATAACGAGAGGTTTTAAAATGAACGCTGATATTATTGAAGTCAAATACGCACTGGACACATTCTATTTCTTGATGTCTGGTGTGTTAGTAATGTGGATGGCCGCTGGCTTCTCCATGCTCGAAGCCGGTCTGGTTCGCTCTAAAAACACCACTGAAATTCTCACCAAAAACGTTGCTCTGTTTGCAGTGTCTTGCTGCATGTACATGGTAATGGGTTACGCCATTATGTATGGCGGCAGTGCCGGCGGTTATCTGCCTGACGTTTGGTTTGGCAATATCATTGGTAATGCTTCAACTGAAGAAGTGCTTGCAAGCAATGGTGATACTTACTACTCCGGCGCATCTGACTTTTTCTTCCAGGTTGTGTTTGTTGCTACCGCTATGTCGATCGTCTCGGGTGCAGTTGCTGAGCGCATGAAGCTGTGGGCATTCCTTGCCTTTGCTGTTGTGATGACTGGTTTTATCTATCCTATGCAGGGTATGTGGAAGTGGGGCGGCGGTTTCTTGGACGCAGCTGGTTTCCAAGACTTCGCAGGTTCTGGTGTTGTTCACCTCTGTGGAGCGACTGCTGCACTGGCTGGCGTAATTCTGCTTGGTGCTCGTAAAGGCAAGTACTCAGCTGACGGTAAAGTGAACGCAATTCCTGGCGCTAACATGCCTCTCGCTGCAATCGGTATGTTCATCCTGTGGATGGGCTGGTTCGGTTTCAACGGCGGTTCTGAGTTGATGGTGTCTAACATTGCTGAAGCTAATGCAGTGTCTGATATTTTTGTTAACACCAACGCTGCTGCCTCTGGTGGCCTGATTGCTGCTCTGGTTCTGGCCCAATTGCTCTACGGCAAAGCGGATCTGACTATGGCGGTCAATGGTGCTCTGGCCGGTCTGGTTGCTATCACTGCTGAGCCTCTGGCTTGGACTGGCGGCGCGGCTACTCTGGTCGGTGCAGTCGGTGGTGTGATCGTGGTCTTCTCTGTGAAGTTCATGGATTCGATCAAGATTGATGATCCAGTCGGTGCGATCTCTGTACACGGTGTTGTCGGCATCTGGGGTCTGTTGGCTGTTTGTTTCTCTGCCAACGACAGCGCAACGCTGGTCGGTCAGCTGACTGGTATCGCTGTGATCTTCGCTTGGACTTTCGCCACTAGCTTTATCGTTTGGATGGTACTCAAGGCAGTTGTGGGTATTCGTATTAGCGAAGAGCAAGAGTTTGAAGGCTGTGATATCGCCGAGTGCGGTATTGAAGCTTACCCTGAGTTCTCTTCAGGAAAGTAGTTTTAACGCTTTACCCCTCAGTACTACCTTTCCGGGGCCTTTTGGTCCCGGATTTTTTTTGCCTAAATTTAGCCTAACGAACTTGCTGCAAACCGCTAATCCGTTGATACTCGTGCCTGAGGATGCAATTTCCATTTGAAACAGGTATCTTTGAATGCATAATTTTCAATCAGGAGCACGACAAAAATGAAGTTGATTACAGCGATTATTAAGCCATTTAAACTCGACGACGTCCGCGAAGCATTGGCGGATGTGGGCGTGCAGGGCATTACCGTGACTGAGGTTAAGGGCTTTGGCCGACAGAAAGGCCATACAGAATTATATCGTGGAGCGGAATATGTCGTTGATTTTCTGCCCAAGGTTAAGTTGGAAATAGCCATTGGTCAGGAAATGGTTGATAGCGTCGTTGAGGCGATCGCTAAAGCGGCGGCAACCGGCAAAATTGGTGACGGCAAGATCTTTATCTCGTCACTCGATGAAGTGATTCGCATCCGTACTGGCGAAACTGGCGAACAGGCGGTATAGCCACTATTAATATCAGCGAAGGCTTTTTATGGTTAGAAAGCCTTTTTCTGAAAAATCCCAAAGCCAACTATAACGGAACTTCCTCGGCGTAAATGGCTTCTAAAAATTATCTAACCTTCTAGGACAGACAAGTGCAGCCTTTCTTACGTTCAGTAAACCATATCGGAAAACGAGCCAGCTCGACCATTCATAAAACACTAGTCACTTTTGTTGTCAGCCTATGCTGTGCACAGTGGTCGATGGCGGCGAGCGAAAAAGAGATTATCGACAATCTCGCATCTGTGCGCCCTGACTTAACATTTAAGATTGTCGGTGAGTCGCCACTGGCAGGTTTCTATGAAGTGCAGGTTGAGGATGGTCCGTTGCTCTATGTATCTCAGAATGGACGTCATTTTTTTGATGGCAATCTCTATCAGGTGACCAGTAATCAATTCGTCGATGTTCGCGAGTTAGGTTTGATTAAGGCGCGCCGCGATTTATTTGTCTCGCGCAGAACGGATGACATGATTATCTTTAAGCCCGCAGGGCAGACCAAGGCAATTATAAATGTGTTTACTGATGTCGATTGTGGCTACTGCCGCAAGCTTCACAGTGAAGTCCCAGAATTAAATGCCATGGGTATTGAAGTTCGCTATTTGGCCTATCCACGAGCGGGATTGAAATCGGAATCGTTTAACAAAATAGCCACGGCCTGGTGTTCTGATACACCAGAGCAGGCACTAACCGAGATCAAGAATGGCAAGAGCCTAGCGACCTCCGTCTGCGCGGACAACCCGATTGCCGAACACTACCGTCTTGGTGGATCGTTGGGCGTAACCGGAACGCCGGCGATTGTTCTGATGGACGGCACTATGATTCCGGGATACCGTCCTGCAGCTGACTTTGCTGAGTTACTCGGTTTGAATGCAATCAACTGATTGCAGGCTGCCATATCCTCCCAAAAAGCGCTTGCTTTAGCGAATATCACTGCCCTCTGCATTGACAGAGGGCAGCCTGACATTTACTGTAACTCGTCGTTTTATTCACACATATTTAGCTCGGGGAAACACCTTGAAATCGGTAAAAGTTGGTATCTGCGGTCTGGGCACAGTTGGTTCAGGCACACTCAATCTTCTTCAGCGCAACGCCCAATTAATTAACCCTCGAGCCAACTGCGAAATTGTTGTCGCTCAGGTCGGCGCGCGTCGCGATAATTCTAATTGTGATACATCAGCTGTGCAGGTTTCGCGGGATATTTTTGATGTCGCTAAAAACCCTGATATTGATATTGTGGTTGAGCTGATCGGCGGCACAACGGTTGCCCGCGAGTTGGTGATGACAGCGCTTGAACACGGCAAGCATGTGGTCACCGCCAACAAGGCGCTGATTGCCGAGCATGGTATGGAAATCTTTGCCTTCGCCGAAGAGCGCAAGCTGATCGTTGCCTACGAAGCCGCAGTGGCGGGTGGTATACCGATTATTAAAGGTTTGCGTGAAGGACTGGCCGGCAATCGTGTTAACTGGTTGGCCGGCATCATTAACGGCACCACTAACTTTATTCTTTCCGAAATGGACAGCAAGGGTCGTGCATTTGCCGATGTACTGACCGAGGCACAGGAAAAAGGCTATGCGGAAGCAGACCCCACCTTTGATGTCGAAGGCATTGATGCGGCGCACAAACTGGTGATTATGGCGTCACTGGCATTTGCTATTCCATTG
Organism: Porticoccaceae bacterium; assembly: GCA_017858135.1. Lineage (GTDB taxonomy): Bacteria > Pseudomonadota > Gammaproteobacteria > Pseudomonadales > Porticoccaceae > HTCC2207. The sequence continues at coordinate 6,631 of JAFMBY010000101.1, forward strand.
GATACCAGCACTATTTTTACTGATGGCATCACTAAGCTGGATCCTCAGGATGTCGCCAATGCCCGCGAACTGGGTTATGTGGTCAAGCACCTGGGTATTGCTCGGCAGACGGAAAAGGGTGTTGAGCTTCGTGTCCACCCAACCCTGGTACCGAAAAAATGTCTTATTGCCGGTGTTGATGATGTCTTAAACGCGGTGATGGTCAATGCAGATGCCGTGGGAACAACCTTATTTTATGGTCCGGGGGCGGGCGCTGCACCGACCGCGTCGTCAGTCGTGGCCGATATTATTGATGTTGCGCGGGTGATGAACAATGATCCGCAGAGTTGGGTGCCAGCACTTGGTGTGCCGACCAATGCCGTTGCAGCGCGCACTATTTTGGATATCCAAGAGATCGAAACAAGCTTCTATATGCGTTTCTCTGCCTTGGACAAGCCCGGCGTGTTATCTACTGTCACGCGCATTATGGCCGATGCTGGTATCAGTATTGAGGCGATTAGCCAGAAAGAACAGCCGGCGACTGAAGAGTATGTCGATGTGATTATCCTGACCAATGTCACCCATGAGCAATCGTTGGATGCAGCCGTTGAACATATTGAGCAACTTGAAACAGTGCGTGGCAGTGTAAGCTTTATCCGCGTCGAACATTTGGACCAGTAAATGAAATATATCAGCACCAGAGGCGGTGGCGAGCCAAAAAGTTTTGAAGATGTTGTATTGACCGGTCTAGCGCCCGACGGCGGACTCTATGTGCCACAGGAGCTACCCAAATTTAGTCCTGAAGAAATTGCATCTTGGGCCGGCCTCTCTTATCAGGATCTGGCGCTGAAAATTATCAGCCCCTTTGTCGATGGTGCGATTCCTCAAGCGGATCTGAAACAGTTAATTGATAAATCCTATGCGACGTTCCGCCACGGCGGTATTGCACCGCTGATTCAGACCGGGCACAACGAATGGATTATGGAATTGTTTCACGGTCCGACTCTGGCCTTTAAAGATTTTGCCCTGCAGTTTTTAGGTAATCTACTCGACTATATTCTCGCCAAGCGCAATCAGAAAGTAGTGATTATGGGTGCCACCTCTGGTGACACTGGGTCTGCGGCAATTGAAGGCTG
>JAFMBY010000102.1 GCA_017858135.1 Porticoccaceae bacterium
GGTTAGATGTCTGGGTTAGGAGAATAGGTTAATAAGATCCTTCGCACCATCCTGAGCACAGCGAAAGATCTCCTTAAACTCGGCTCAGTAAGGCAACCCTTAAGCGCTACCCCATCCAGTGGCAAAAATTACGCAGCAATTGCAGGCCCGCATCGGCGCTTTTTTCCGGATGAAACTGCACGGCAAACAGATTTTTATGGCTCAGAGCCGCTGCAAAGTTAATCCCGTAGTCACAGCGTCCAGCGATATAGCTTGAGTCAGATGGCGCTACATAATAACTGTGCACAAAATAAAAGCGGCTGTTCTGTTCAATGCCCTGCCACAAGGGATGATCTATAGTTTGCTCAACGGTGTTCCAACCCATGTGAGGCACCTTGAGCTTGGCGCCCTGTTCATCGAGCAGTTTGTCGCCAAAGAATTTAACCTCGCCCGGCAGCAGCCCGAGGCACTCCACGCCGCCATTTTCCTCGCTGCGTTCAAGCAGCGCCTGCATACCCACGCAGATGGCCAGTACCGGTTTGGTTTTCATCGCTTGGCTGACCACATCGCCGACATTGAGTCGATTGATCTCGCCCATACAGTCGCGGATAGCACCGACACCAGGGAAGACAACGCGATCGGCATCTTCGACCAGTTCGGGGTCGGCGGTGATCGAGACTTTGGCACCAGGACAGACGTGCTCAAGCGCTTTAGCGACAGAATGGAGGTTGCCCATTCCGTAATCAATAACGGCAATATGGCTGCGAAAATCACTCATAGGATTGTTTCGTCTTTAACGTTTTAAAAGGCTCTTTTTAAATAGAACAGGCTCAAGGCTGGCCTAGCTTCAGGCTGGCCTAAAGAGTCCCTTTTGTGGATGGCATAACGCCCGCCATGCGCGGATCGGCAGAAGCCGCCATACGCAGTGCTCGACCAAAGGCTTTAAAGATCGTCTCAACCTGGTGGTGGGCATTGGCCCCGCGCAGATTGTCGATATGCAATGAGACCAGTGCATGATTAACAAAGCCTTGAAAGAATTCACGGGTCAGGTCGACATCAAAGGTGCCGACGTGACTGCGCACAAAATCCGCTTTCATAATCAGCCCTGGGCGTCCGGAGAAGTCCATAACAACGCGTGACATGGCTTCGTCCAATGGTACGTAGGCGTGGCCATAACGAGTCAGACCCTTTTTGTCGCCAATCGCCTCGGCAATCGCCATACCTAAGGTGATACCAATATCTTCAACCGTGTGGTGATCGTCGATGTGCGTGTCACCCACTGCTTGAATATCCAGATCCACTAAACCGTGGCGCGCGATCTGATCGAGCATATGGTTTAGGAATGGCACTGGTGTATTAAAGTTTGCGACACCGGTTCCGTCTAGATTCACGGTTACGGTTATCTGTGATTCCAGTGTGTTGCGAGTCACCGTTGCGGTGCGATCAGCCATGGGGTTCTCCAGCATAGGCTTATTTAAGTGGAATATTATAACCGCAAACCATTTGTATTTTCGAAACAATTAGATGCTACACTTTCGCGCATGAGTTCCGTCATGAAAAATTACCAATGGCCCTTTGCAATCGCTCTCAGCCTGATTCTAGGCTTTGGGTCCGTGCTTGCATCTGCCCACAGCCATGGCGAGCATCAAGACACGCTTTGTAGCATCTGTGTTCTTCAACCGACAACAGCAGTAACCAGTGTTGATACGGCTATTGAGCTGCCCATTTTGACGGCGGTTTCAGCAGCCAGTCTTGACTATACTATTCCGCGCGCAGTCCGCACTTCCAACCACCCCGCCCGAGCACCCCCGCACAACCTGTAAGTTTCGACTCACTCTTTCCGAATCTTGATTAACAGGTGAAAAATGAATACTCAACAATATTTTATGATTGCCCTATTGGCGATCCTGTCCTATCCGCTTTCAGCAGCTGAAAACGCTGAGCTTGAAGAAGTTATTGTAACGGCCTCCCCGCACCAAAAGTCTGCCCAAGAGATCGCCGGCTCATTTAATGTCCTCGCCGACGAAGAACTGCAGCGTGAGGCTGCGTCAACCCTAGGTGAGACACTTCAGAATGAGGTGGGCATTTCATCTAGCTCATTTGGTTCGGGGGTCGGCAATCCGATTATTCGTGGGCTCGGCGGCAAGCGCGTTGAAATACTACAAAATAGCAGCACAGTGGGCGATGCCTCAGATATCAGCCCCGACCATGCTGTGGCGAGCGAAGCTCTGTTGGCCGATCGCATAGAGATACTCCGCGGTCCCGCCACCCTTCGCTTTGGTCCCGGAGCTATCGGCGGCGTGGTCAATGTTATTGACAACCGTATTCACACTGTCCCTTTTGAGGGTGTGGAGGGCGCTCTTGAGACACGCTATTCGAGCAATGGTGATGCCAAGGCAACGCTAGGCAGGATTGATGCGGGTTACTCAGGCTTTAATCTGCATGTGGATGCTGTCACACGAGACAGCAACACTATTTCAATTCCAGGATCGGCGCATTCTGACGCTGCTATGGATGATGAGGCGGAGTCTAATGGCACCATGGAGAATAGTGATTCCCGAGCCGACTCTTTTTCAGCTGGTCTATCCTGGGTTGCAGATGATGTGGTGATTGGATTTAGCTACAGCAAGCTCGACAGCAACTATGGTCTGCCGCCAGCTAGCCACAATCACGAGGAACATGATGAGCACGGCGAGGACCATGAGGGCGAAGAACACTCAGAGGAATCAGAAGAGTTTGTGCGCATTGATATGCAACAGGAGAGCTATCAGACCAAGTTGCTGGTTACTGATCTCGGCGATTTTCTCGGTCAACTGGATGTCGATTATGCTTACACCGATTACCAGCATACTGAGCTTGAGCTTGAGTTCGAACCCGACACTGGCGCAGGCACAGTGATGATCGGCTCTCTTATTGAATCACTTAGCCACAATCTGCGGGCTGAATTAACTCATAATGAATATTTGGGTTGGCGCGGTGCCTGGGGCTTACAGATCAGTGATAGAGACTTCGGGGCCAGTGGTGAAGAAGCGTTTATCCCATCATCTGAAACCTTTAGTCACGGTGTTTACTGGCTAGAAGAAACTGAACTCGCGCTGGGCAATCTCGAATTGGGACTGCGTTTTGATCAACAGGAAATCAGCCTGCCAGGGCAAGAGATTGATCACTCCACAGTTAATGCGGGCGCTAGCTGGTTCTTCCCGATCAACCAACAACAGCGTCTGAGTCTAGTGCTCTCTCATAGTGAGCGTGCTCCAGCGGCAGAAGAGCTGTTAAGTAATGGCGTGCATATAGCCACTAACAGTTTCGAAATTGGCCAGAGTAATCTAGGTAAAGAGTCTGCCAATAGCCTAGAGATTACCTGGGTGTTTAGAGATGCTGACAACAGTCCGTTCAATGCGCGAGTCAGTGCCTATCACAACCAGTTTCAACGCTATATCTATCTACAAGACAGTGGTCTCGCCTTTAGCCATGACTTAGAAGAAGGTGGTTTAGAGGGCATCGATGCCTGTTCTGCTGACCTTGCTGACTTCGATAATAGTGCTGAAGAATTAGCCGAGTCGGTTGGCTGCTTCACTTATCAGCAGCGCGACGCCAGCTTTAGCGGTATTGAATTAGAAACCAGCTGGTCTCTGACTGATACTCAGCGTGTTGAACTACAGGGAGACATTGTGCGCGGGCGCTTTGATCAGGGTGCAAACAGAGATATTCCACGCTTACCGCCGGCAAAAGTTCGCGCTAGCTGGGTGTATGAAAATGATCATTGGCATGCCGCGATCAATCTAACCCACGCAACAGCACAGACCAGAGCAGGACAAAATCAATTGCCAACTGATCGCTACACTAAACTGGATGGATCACTGTCCTATCAACAGGATAACTGGTCTATCTTTTTAAAGGGTCAGAATTTAACTGATCAAACCGTCCGCAATGCAACATCATTTTTGCGTGATATTGCCCCCGAAGCAGGACGTAATTTGACCGTTGGGGTAAGATATCGCTTTTAATCAGGGTCGCTAAGCGGGGCGTCTGATTCGATCGTCAAACCCTTTAAGATTGCTAAGCCTAGAGGTTATTTTGAGCAAAGTTATAAAATGGTTGCTAACACTGACCGTCACGGCGATAACACTGCTCGCCGTGGCCATCGTTTATGTGGCAGTGGTGATTGACCCCAATGACTTCAAAACAGAGATAAAATCCGCCGCTGCGAGTCAAGGTGTCGAGTTGTCCCTTGATGGTGATTTAAGCTGGCAGTTTTTCCCCCAGATTGGGGTTATCGCCGAGCAGGTTGAGTTCGCTCACAGCGCGATTGCGTCGGGTAAAATCGGCGAGTTGCGTCTGGCGGTCAGCTGGGGCGAACTGTTCACTATTGATCTCTCCTCAAGCCAATTGCCGGTGGGTTCAGTCGAAATCAGCGACGCGACTATTTTGCTTGCCGAGCTGGCACCCAATACATTTCCGATGCAACTTAATCGGGTCAATGCTGCGGTTAAAAACTTCTCCATGACCGGAGATCGCTTTCCGATCAAGGCCTCTGCGGAGGTCTTTTCCGGCATTGTGCTTGATCTGGAAACCGTTGTCGCGCTGCAAGTCGACAGCAGTTCCGCAAGCGTAGAGAACATCGCGGTCAGCGATCTGCGCGCGTCAATTGATGGCCTTACTCTTAGTGGACAATTTAGCGCGGACAATAATTTCGCCACGGCACAGGGTGTCCTGCTCAGTAATCGCTTTGATCTCAGGCAGTTGCTCAATAAATTCGGCAAAACCTTTCCTGAGCTCAAGATGCCGAAGATGTCCGCAAACGAGGCACTCACGTCGGTTAGCTGGAAGAGTAATTTCAATGTCAATAACAGCGGTTTTTCCACCATCGACACTCAGCTCAACATCGATAATCAACCACTTACGCTCAACACCAAAATTGATCACAGTATCAATAATCTGATGCTGCGGGTCTCTGCTGATCAGTTTGATCTGAGCGGATATATGAGCACAACCCCTGTTTCAAGCCAGCCAAACGCTGCGCTCTTTGCGCCCTTGGCGGTGCCATTTGCCCTCTGGCTCGGGCGGAGTCAAATGGAGCTGTCGCTAGACAAGCTAAAGTTTGCCGATTTCGATGCCGACAATATCTATATCAATTTATTTGGCAATCAGAAGGTGTTGCGACTGAGCTCTTTTAATGCCGACATCTTCAGCGGTCAGGTCAATGCTACTGGACGTGTCGATATGCGTCAGACGCTTCCCAGTTTTGATCTACAGACTTCTCTGACTAATATAGATTTACAATCGGCCCTTGTCGCCACAGCTGACAGCAGTGATATCACCGGACTGCTCAGTCTGGAAGCCAAGATTCAGGGAGCGGGTAATAACATTGACGAAATCATTCTGGCGTTGCGCGGTGATGGCCAAGTCACAATTGCCGACCCCAGTTATGCCGCGATTAATGCCGAAGAAACCTTCTGTAATGCGGCGGCACTGTTTGCTGGCGGCTCGGTGAGAAATGACTGGGCGCCAGGCACCCAGTTTGAAACCGGCACCGGCACCTTTACCCTTGGCGATGGAAAACTGCTGATCCGCGATCTTACGACCGCCACCGGAAATCTCTCCATCACATCTCGGGGCACCGTGCAGTTAGCGCAAAAACGCTTCAATATCACCGCGAATACCAGAGTCAATGGCAGCTCTACCAGTGCCTCTGGCTGTTCGGTCAACAAACGTCTACAAAACCGTAATCTGCCGTTTGTCTGCACTGGCAGTTATAACCAGGGTGGTAAAACCAGCTGTAAACCGGATGAGAATCTAATTAAAGACATGTTAAAAGGCAGTGTTTACGAAAAACTCGGTGAACAATTATTTAACACACCGGCCACCGAAGACGGCGACGATCAACAGCAGAGCGACCCGCTGAAAAGCTTATTAAAAGGCATCTTCGAACAGAACCTTAAAAAGTGAGCAGATAACCAGTGCGTCCAGCACAATTCCAAAAAGCCGTGCTCGATTGGTTCGACCAATATGGTCGCACCAATTTGCCCTGGCAGCAGGACATTGGGGCCTATCCGGTGTGGGTCTCGGAAATCATGTTGCAGCAGACTCAGGTAAGCACGGTCATCCCCTACTTCGAACGCTTTATGCAACGCTTTGCCAGCGTGTATGATTTGGCAGAGGCACCGCTGGATGAGGTATTGCACCATTGGACCGGGCTCGGTTATTACGCACGCGCGCGCAATCTACACAAAACCGCACAGATAGTCGTCAACGACCTTCATGGGCAGTTCCCCGATACGGTTGCGCAGCTGACCGAACTGCCGGGAATCGGCCGCTCTACAGCCGGTGCAATCAGCTCAATCGCGTTTAAAAATCAGGCGACTATCCTCGACGGCAATGTCAAACGAGTGCTGGCACGCTTTAGCGCCACCGAAGGCTGGCCAGGCAAGCGCGACGTGGTGGAAAAATTATGGTTGATCGCCGAAACCTACACCCCACATCAGCGGATTGCAGATTACACTCAGGCTATGATGGACCTTGGGGCAACGCTGTGCACGCGGTCATCGCCAAACTGCAGCGAGTGTCCGCTGATCACGGACTGCAGCGCTTACCGGCAGGGTAACCCTCAGGATTATCCCGGCAAGAAAGCCAAGAAAAAGTTGCCCGTTAAAACCGCTTATTTTCTGATGTTGAGCAATAATCACGGTGAGCTGCTGTTACAGCAAAACCCACCGGTAGGACTCTGGGGTGGTCTGTGGGTCTTTCCGCAATGCGAAACAGATACCGAGCTTGCGGATACCTGTTTAAGGTTAGGTGTTCAGCCAGGGACAGAAGAAATACTTGACGTGCGACGACATACCTTTAGCCACTTCCATCTCGACTTTCAGCCGGTACGGGCCTCAGTGGTCAATCCTGAGCAATCTGTTAGCGAGGTTGCCGAGTCACCCAATCAGGTCTGGTATAACCCACAAAATCCACTATCATTAGGCATGCCCGCCCCGATCAAAGCGCTATTTGAAAACATCGCCTAAAATAAATAGACAACAAACATTACTCTTAGAGGTTAGTTATGGCCCGTACCGTATTTTGCCGCAAGCTCAAGCAAGAACTCCCCGGACTGGATTTGCCCCCCTTCCCCGGCAAAGCTGGAGAAGATATTTTTTTCAATGTGTCCAAGCAGGCCTGGGCAGAATGGATGTCGCACCAGACCACACTGATCAACGAAATGCACCTCAGCATGATGGATATGACTGCCCGAACATACCTCGCGGAACAGCGTCAAAAGTTCTTCGCTGGGGAAGAAGTCGATCAAGCTGAAGGATACGTGCCACCTGCCGAATAATCCCTTGACGAAGCGCAGTTCAGACGCTTTAATACGCGCCTCTCGCAATGTGAGTACAATTATTTGCGACGCCCGGTTAGCTCAGTTGGTAGAGCAGAGGATTGAAAATCCTCGTGTCCTTGGTTCGATTCCGAGACCGGGCACCATAATTTAAAAGCCTCAGCAGATTGTTGGGGCTTTTTTG
>JAFMBY010000103.1 GCA_017858135.1 Porticoccaceae bacterium
AATAAAAAAAGAGGGCTGATTAGACCCTCTTAAATGGAGTTACATCTACCGCCAGCAACCCGGAATGGGGATTAGACATTCTCTGCGATCCAGATATCACCTGTTAATTAAAGTGCTAATTAAACTGTCAAAAGGTGACTCAAATCGCGGTCGAGCCGCCGACTATTAAGACTGTAAAAAAGGACAAAACAGACTCAACAGCTAAAGCATAGCCAACAATTTCCCCTTTTCCAGCCGCAGAGCTTATTGAAGTGATTTAATCGCGATTTCGTAGATATCTTTAACCAGTTCCGGCTCGTCGGCAATAACCTGTAATGCATCGCGCATCTTCTCACGATTGGGTTCAGGGAATTTCTTCCATCGCGTTAGCGGTGTCATCAAGCGCGCGGCCACCTGCGGATTGCGACTGTGCAACGAAAGAATACGTTGTTTAAGAAATTCATATCCCGAGCCATCAGGGTGATGGAAATTCACCAAATTGGCACTGCAGAAGCCGCCAATAAGGCTGCGAATTTTATTCGGATTAGTCAGGGTAAAGGCCGCGTGCTTTTCCAGCGTCTCGACCCGCTGTAGAGCACCGGGCTGGCTGTTGGCGGCTTGAACTTGCAGCCACAAATTCATCACCAGGGCTTCGTCACGATACTGCTGTTCAAACTCTTGTAGTGCGCTGGACGCCTGCTCCGCCGCGGCAGGGCAATTGACCAGACAGGAGAGTGCAGCAGCTTTATCGGTCATATTGTCAGCGCTACTAAATTGCGCCCCGGCCAGCTCAACACCCAAGTCATCAACCAACATAAGATAACTCAGGGCGACATTTTTCAAGGCACGACGACCAATCTGTGTCGCGTCCGGCGCATAAGTTTGCTCAACGTTATGGCGATGGTAAACGGCCAGAAACTGATCACTTAAACCACTGGCCAGCGACTGTCGGACAAACAGGCGCGCACTGTGGATGGCATCCGCATAGATCACATCGGCCTCTTCATGCAACTGAGCTTCGCTGGGCAACTGCAACATTAACGCGACCATCGCTGGGTCCAGGCTCTCGTCGATTAGCAGCGACCTATAGGCATCTATCAGCTGTGAGTCCATTTCCAGTGGACGCTGCTGATGACTATCTGCAGTGAGCTTTTCAAGCAGGGCAAAACTGAGCTGTTGACCGGCATCCCAACGGTTAAAGCCATCACTGTCGTTGGCCATAAGATGAATTAACTGGTCTTTGCTGTAGGCATAGTGCAGTTTTACCGGCGCCGAAAATCCACGTAATAGTGAAGGCACTGGCGCTTGATCAACATTCTCGATGCCGCCGATAACGAGACGCTGATTGGTTTGATTGAGTTCATATACTATCTCAGTATCACCTTCCGCATTTAGCGGCAGATCGCCCTGCTCCCCCACCAGCCCCAACCTGACCGGTAGCACAAACGGCTGTTTCTGCGCTTGCCCCGGGGTCGCCGGGCAGCTCTGCGCGAAGTCGAGGGTAACGGTACCAGCAGCTGCGTCATAGTGCGAGTTGACTGTCAACTGAGGCGTACCGGATTGCTTGTACCAGCGACGGAATTGGCTCAAATCTCGACCACTTGCATCCTCCATGGCCTGAACAAATTCCTCAATGGTCACGGCCTGGCCGTCATGGCGATCGAAGTAAATATCACTGCCCTTGCGGAAGGCCTCGGCTCCCAGCAGTGTACGAATCATGCCGACGACCTCCGAGCCTTTTTCGTATACGGTTACCGTGTAAAAATTATTGATCTCCATATACGAGTCGGGCTGCACCGGGTGGGCCATGGGGCCGCCATCTTCGGCGAACTGGTGGGTCCGCAGATAGCTAACATCTTCAATACGCTTTACCGTTGCCGAGTTCATGTCGGCGGAAAACTGTGAGTCGCGGTAGACCGTAAACCCCTCTTTCAGGCTGAGCTGAAACCAGTCACGACAGGTTACGCGGTTGCCAGACCAATTGTGGAAATACTCATGAGCGACAATTGACTCAACGCGCTGAAACGCGGCATCCGTTGTCGTTTTAGGATTGGCCAGCACGGCCGAGGTGTTAAAGATATTCAGGCCTTTATTTTCCATCGCGCCCATATTGAAATCATCGACGGCGACAATCATAAAGATATCCAGATCGTATTCGCGGCCATAGACCTGCTCGTCCCAGCGCATCGAGTGTTTGAGCGAGACCATGGCGTGATCGCACTTATCCAGATCCTTTTCTTCGACAAATATTTGCAGCGCTACCTGACGACCAGAGACAGTGGTAAAGCTATCTTCGACACAACTGAGGGTGCCAGCAACCAAGGCAAATAGATAAGCGGGCTTGGCAAATGGATCATGCCAGGTAACAAAGTGGCGACCGGCATCAAGATCGCCACGCTCAATAGGATTGCCGTTGGAGAGCAGCACTGGGTAGTGCGTTTTGTCGGCGATGATCTTGGTGGTGAACTCTGACATTACATCGGGGCGATCGAGATAATAGGTAATGTCGCGAAAGCCCTCAGCTTCACACTGCGTGCAATACATGGTGCGCGAGCGATAGAGCCCCATCATGGTGGTGTTATTTTGCGGTTGGATTAACACCTCGGTTGTTATCACCGCGTGCCCAGCCAAACCTTTGATAGTTAGGGATTCTTCGTCACAAAGGTAGCCATCCTCTTGCAGACGCTGGCCATCGACAGAGACTGCTTGCAGGCTGAGCCCCTGACTGCCGTGTAGAACCAGATCGGCATTCTGCTCATCACTGAGAGGGTTGCGCGCCACTGTTAATGTCGCGGTCACTCGCGTCTGCTCGACACCTAAGTCAAAAACCAGATCGGTTTTATCAATCGTAAAGGCCGATACTTTATAGTCCTGAAGAAAAATAGTCTGTGGTAATGCATCTTTCATTGCGGCGATCCTTGAAATTATTTTGCTCGCTGGGCACTTAGGCCGAAGCAGAAAACTGAACGTTGTAGGCGGTGTATTTACGAATATTAATCACACCAGTATCAAGAATCAGATACTGGCCTTTAATGCCCTGCAGCACGCCTTCTATTAGCGGCTGTTTGTCGAGGTTAAAACTTTTTACTTTTTGCGGCCACTGGCTGACCGGAAAATCAATTGTGGTAATGCTTTCGCTGTACAAACGCTGCAGCGCCTGCAGGCCAAACTCCTGTTCGAGAAGCTCTAGACCGGATTCCGATTTTGCCATTAACTGATCTCTCAATACCGTCAGGTCAACGTCTTCTGCATTGCCCTTAAGCATTTTTTGCCAATGGGTTTTGTCAGCTATGTGCTCGCGCAAACAGTCTTCAATCAGCCCGGCCTGATAGCGCGTCTGTACACGAAAGATCGGCAGACCCTGCGTGGCGCCCTGATCAATCCATCGGGTCGGCAGCTGGGTACCACGCGTGATACCCACTTTGACACCGGAGGAATTAGCAAGATAGACAAAGTGGTCGGTAAAACAATATTTTTCGCCCCACTCGGGATCGCGACAGGTGCCATGATGAAAATGACATTTTTCGGGGCTCATAATACAGCTGTCGCACTGTGGTAGTGAGGTAAAACAGGGATAACAAAAGCCCTGACTAAAACTCTTTTTTGACCGTCGCCCACAATGTATGCAGTGGATATCGCCGAGATGCTCGATCGAAATCGCTTTACCAATTAGCGCATTGAGTTCAATGCGCTGCGAGTCTAGCGGCAACTCATACGCGACCTGTCCATTGTCGCCGAGCGAGGTAATCATTTTTTCCAAATGACCGGAAGCCTTTATCGACATAGTTGAAGAGCCCTGTAGATCTGCCATATTAGTTTTGCCATGTTAGTTCTGCCATTTAAGTGGTTGTTCATCGGGTGGCGGCACACAGGCAGTGGTTTTGGGCGGCACATAGCCAGTGCGCTGCTCAGCAGGTTTGCGCTGGTCATAGGCAATAATAGCCTGCATACATAGCGCCTTTTGCTCATCGCTTAGAGCTCTGCCATCAGGCCACTTACCCAATTCGACCGCTCGCTTTAAATTTTCATAAACATCTGGAGTGATACTTTCCAGCAACTGACGTAAATCCATAACCTATTTAAACCTTGTGCTTAATGATGCGACAAAACCAAATATCAGACCTAAAAACATACCTACGATCAAACCGCTAAAGTGGGCTGCGTTGGCAATGCCGACCCCCAACAAAAAATCCAAAATGCCCGTCATACAAAACAGCAACCAAAATAGCATAAAGCCAATCAGTTCTTTGGGCAGTGCTAAGAGCGGATGAGGCGCCAATAAATGGCGAATCCAGATATACCCGAGGAGCGCATAAATAACCCCAGACATACCGCCAAAAGCGACCGAACCCGTCCAGATAAATTGCCCCATATTAGAGACCAATGCACTCAGCAAAACTAGCAACAGCAGATGCACGGAACCAAGCAGATGCTCGATTCTCGCGCCGAGCAGACACAGCCAGAGCCCATTAAAGGCAAAGTGCATTAATCCAAAGTGAACAAAGATCGGCGTAATCAGGCGCCATAGTTCACCTTCGGCAAGCCCACCGAACACCAGTAGTCTGGGAATTGGATAAAAATAACTGCCAACAAACCAACCGCAGAAGCTCGCCAACAACAGCAGCGTCGTTAGCGGATGCTGTTTGGCCGCTATAATCCAGCGGGAAAGCGCAGATGAATCAGCTGTCATTGCGAGCTTTGACACCATCCAAGCGACTGCCCCAGCCCAGTTTTGAGCGGCAGATACTATAGAAATTGTGATCTTTGGGGTGAATCAAAATGATCTCATGACGGTGTTTGCGAATGCTAATAATATCCCCTGGTTCACTGGGGTAGTCATTATGGCCATCACAGGTGATCAATGGATGTAGCTCATTTCTTGAGCTCACTCGAATTTCGATTTGCGCATCACCATGCAATGCAATGGGACGACTACTGAGAGTGTGGGGATTTAACGGCACGACGACCATTGCATCTAACTCAGGGCACAGCAGTGGACCGCCAGCAGACAGCGCATAGGCAGTCGAGCCGGTGGGCGTGGCAACAATTAACCCATCTGATCGCTGACTGTAAACAAACTCACCATCAACATAGAGTTCAAAGGCCATCATGCGCACCGATTGACCCGGGTGCAGGACAATATCGTTAACCGCAAGCCCCTCGGCAATTAGGGTGCCCTGACGGGTAATGGAGGTTTCAAGCACAAAGCGACTGGTTTGCTTGTATTCGCCCGACAGCACCGGCAGTACTCGCTCGGCAATTTCATCTGGTGAGATATCGGTTAAAAATCCCAGACGACCTCGGTTGATTCCCAGCAATGGAATTTTGCTTGCTGCCATTTGGCGGCTGGCACTGAGCATACTACCGTCGCCGCCGACCACAATACCGAGATCAACAGCGCCAGAAAATTCGCCAATCGGCAGCACCTTATCAACCGGCCAATCGACTAGTTTAGCCGCACGCTCTTCGTACACGACCTCCCTGCCCTGAGCCAACAGAAAGGCTTCGAGCTTGTTCAGTGAGTCCCGTACCTCGGGCACATCGAGACTGGCGAGCAAACCTATGCGTTGAAAATGTGGCATATTATCGAGATTCCCAAAATCTGGTCGTCGATTATACAGAGTAGCGCAGCAATTCACTCTTTTTAGGGCATAATATCTGCTGATGAAAGCCAGTGATGGACTGAGGCGGCAAGTCTGCAACGGCTGTTATCCCCAAGCGAAGTGAACCTAAGGGCCTCTTCGTCTACACCAATGCAAACAACGGCGTGATCACTATGCATAATAAACTCAATAGCGTTGTTCTTATCGGCATGCCTGGCGCGGGGAAAAGCACTCTTGGTGTGCTGCTAGCAAAAGAACTCGGATTGGATTTCGTCGACACAGACGTCGCTATTCAGGTGCGCGAAGGTCGTTCGCTGCAAGATATTCTCGATAACAATGATTATCTGTACCTGCGTGAGATCGAAGAGCAAGTTCTTTTAAGCGAGGACATTGCTGGCAAGGTGGTGGCAACCGGCGGCAGTGCGGTCTATTCAAAAGTGGGTATGGAGCGCTTAAAGCAGTCGGCAACGATTATTTTTCTCGATGTGCCACTCCCAGCATTGCGTCAGCGCATCGGCAATTTTGCCACTCGCGGCATTGCCCGCAAGCCCAATCAGAGCCTGAAATCACTGTTTGATGAGCGCTGTACACTCTATCGCCAGTATGCGGACATCAATATTGACTGCGATCAGCAGTCGCTGGAACAGACCCTAAAGTCTGTAGTACAGCAACTGCTGGCGTATCGCGGTTGAAGTAGGGGCGTTTATTTAAGGACAGTGCGAATCGACTCAGCCAGATAATCAATATTGCTTGAGTTAATCCCGGCCAAATTGATTCTGGTTGAAGAGACAATATAGATACCAAACTCTTCTCGCAGTCGCGTCAAATGCTCAGGCGTAATACCCAAGAATGAGAACATACCGTTCTGTCGTTTAATATGACTGAAATCGAGTCCCGCCGCATTGTCCTGAATGCTATCAGCCAACAGCGTGCGCATCGATTTGATTCGCAGTCGCACCTCTTCGAGCTCGGCTTTCCAATCTCTACACAATTCCTCATCACCGAGAATCAGCGAGACTAACAGCGCGCCATGGGCTGGCGGCATAGAGTACATCTGTCGTGCAACCGACATTGCCTGACCACCGACAATAGTAGCCTGCTCAGGGGTTTGCGTAATAAAGGTAATTGATCCGGTGCGTTCGCGGTAGAGACCAAAGTTCTTCGAACAGCTTGAGGCGATGATCAATTCAGGTAATTTTTCAGCCATCAAACGCATGCCGTAGGCATCTTCGTCGAGGCCGTCGCCAAGCCCTTGATAAGCGGTATCGATAAATGGCACAAAGCCGCGCTCGAGTGCGATATCGGTGACCGCGTCCCACTGCTCATTGGTCAGATCAGCGCCGGTGGGGTTGTGGCAGCAACCGTGTAACAGCACCACATCGCCAGCAGGCACTTGACGCAGAGTCCTGAGCATCAGATCGATATTCACCTCACGACTGGCGGTATCGTAGTACGGATATTCTTTAATATCGAAACCGGCACTGCCGAGAAGAGGAATATGGTTCGGCCAGGTCGGCACACCGACCCATAACTTTGCCTCTTGGCGAGCTCGACGAATGACTTCGGCACCGACTCTTAAAGCCCCTGATCCACCGGGAGCCTGCAAGCTTACCACCCGTCCAGATGTGAGAATACTGTGGTCGTCACCAAACATCAGCTGCAGCATTCGGCTGTTGTACTCAACATCCCCGGCAATGCCCTGATAGGATTTGGTTTTCTCCAGCTCAGCCAATTTCACCTCGGCACGCTTGACCGCATCCATTACCGGGGTAAGCCCACGGTCATTCATATAGAC
>JAFMBY010000104.1 GCA_017858135.1 Porticoccaceae bacterium
GCCGTTGCCCGATGATCCACTGTTGGGGATTAGTGCTGCATTTAGTGCCGACCCGCAGCGCCACAAGGTGGACTTGGGTGTCGGGGTTTACAAAGATCTCAGCGGTGCAGCGCCGGTCTTTGAGGCGGTTAAGTCCGCAGAGTATTTGATATGGCAAACGGAGGCGAGTAAAGCCTATATTCCACCCGCAGGTGACGGTGAGTTTATCGCGTCAATGGAGTCACTGCTATTGGGTGACAAACACCCGTGTTTGAGGGATCGCCGTGTGCGAACCCTGCAAACCCCCGGGGGAAGTTGTGCGCTGCGTATTGCCGCTGAGTTTATCCAGCGTTGTAATCCTCACGCAACGCTGTGGTTGAGTGCGCCCACCTGGGTTAATCATCAACCGCTTTTGGGCCGCGTCGGCCTGCCGATCAACGAGTACTTCTACTACGACTACCGATTAAATCGGCTCGATTTTGAACGCATGATGGCGTCACTTGAGGGCGTCTCTGAAGGGGATGTGATTTTGCTACAGGCCTGTTGCCACAATCCCAGTGGTGCCGACCTGTCGCTTGAGCAGTGGCAGCATATCGCTGATTTCTGTTTGGAGCGTGGACTAATTCCGTTGATTGATATTGCCTATCAGGGCTTTGCCAATAGCTTATCCGCAGACGCCGCCGGCCTGCGTTTGCTCTGCAAACAGCTGCGGGAAGTATTGATTACCGCGTCCTGTTCTAAGAATTTTGGGCTCTATCGCGAGCGAGTCGGTAGCTTTTCTGTGGTCGCAGCCACAGCCGATAAAGCCGATAACGCTCTGACCCAGATGCTGGATATTATTCGCGGTTATTACTTTGTGCCACCGGCCCATGGTGCGTTGGTGGTAAAAACAATTTTGCATAATGAGTCTTTGCGGACTTGCTGGTTGGCTGAGCTTGCGGCGGTGCGTGAGCGCATTGCTGAGATGCGTCAGCTGCTGGTGCAGCGGTTTGAACAGGCGGGTTGTGCCGAGCGGTTTAGCCATATAGCTGGCCAGCAGGGGATGTTCTCTTTTCTCGGCCTAAGCCCCGCCCAGGTCGATCAATTGCGAGAGCAAAAGAGTATTTATATGGCGGCGTCGAGCCGGATTAATTTGTCGGGTATTAATCCAACTAACATCGATTATTTGGTGGAGTCGGTGAGTTCACTGGTGGGGCTTGACTAAGCTTATGTTATTGGGAATCTACTATTAATGAATAGTCATAAAATGCAGGGTCATTTAAACGAGAGTCTTGCCGAAGAGCATCATTGTTATATTTTTGCTTTTCAATGCCCTGATCGACTCGGGGTGCTGGCTCAGGTGTCGAATTTTTTCTATCAATACGGTGCCTTTATTAAAGAAACCGCCAGTTATAACGACCCTCAGAGTGAGCGATTTTTTTACCGCTGTGTGTTTGATGATCGACTGCTATCAGTGCCTATGGAGCAGTTTGCCGCAGAGCTGGAGAAGTTGGCTGTCGAGTTGAATATGGATTATCAGCTGCGCGACCTAGAGCACAAACCCAGAGTGTTGGTGGCGGTATCTAAATACAACCATTGCTTGAATGCGCTGCTTGGCAAGTGGAAGTCGGGAGTGCTGCCGGTCGAGATTGTCGCGGTAGTCTCCAACCACCCTGATTGCCAATCTATCACTGAGTGGTACGGTTTGCCCTATCATCATTTTCCGATTACAGCGGCAACCAAGCCTGCTCAAGAAAGCAAGATTTTGGCATTAATTGACAAAGAGCGAATCGACCTGCTGGTGTTAGCCCGCTATATGCAAGTGCTTTCGGATGGTATGTGCCAGCAGTTAGAGGGTCGTGCGATTAATATTCATCACTCCTTTTTACCTGGGTTTAAAGGCGCGCGACCCTACCATCAGGCCTATGAGCGCGGTGTGAAAGTGATAGGTGCAACGGCCCATTATGTCAATCGCGATTTGGATGAGGGGCCCATTATTGTGCAAGAGGTGAAGCCCATCGATCATAAAGCCGGTGCTGATGAAATGGTCAATATGGGCCACGATATTGAAGCCACAGCCCTGACCCAGGCGGTACGGCTGCATGTGGAGCTGCGCGTACAGTTGAATGGTCAGCGTACTGTGATTTTGTAGGATATAAAAGAGGTCACTGGCTTTACTGGGTAGGCATCTGAATCGGGTTAGTCAGCGAAGGTTAAAAATGGAAGTCAAATGTTGAAATTAAGCAGGGAGATAGCAGGATGAAAACCAAAAGCTACGTATATGGTCAGTGGGTCGAAGGGCAGGGTCCTGGGACTGCGGTATCTCATGCGGTAACGGGTGAAGTGGTGGCAAGCACAGGTAGTGAGGGCATAGATTTTGCGCGGCTATTGAAATATGGCCGCGACGTCGGTGGTGCCGCACTACGTGAATTGACCTTGCACCAACGCGCCAATCTGCTGAAGTCGTTGGGCAAATATCTGTTGAGCAAAAAAGACCTGTTCTACACAGTTTCGGCAGCCACTGGTGCCACCAAAACCGATAGTTGGGTCGATATTGAAGGCGGCATATCAACACTGTTTAGTTACTCTGGCATTGGCCGTCGTGAATTTTCTAATGAAAAGTTTATTGTCGAAGGCGCGCCAGAAAAATTGTCCGCCAAGGGCACCTTTGCCGCGCGGCATATTCTGGTGTCCAAGCGCGGTGTCTCGGTGCATATCAATGCCTTTAACTTCCCTTGCTGGGGCATGTTGGAAAAAATTGCTCCGAGCCTAGTTGCGGGTGTGCCGGTGGTCGTTAAGCCGGCGACCAACTCGGCCTACCTTACCGAAGCCATGGTGCGCGAAATAGTTGAGTCTGGCATCTTGCCAGAGGGGTCGATTCAGCTTATCTGTGGGCGCACCGGCGATCTGTTTGAACATCTTAACGAGCAGGACGTAGTGACCTTTACCGGTTCCGCCAGCACCGGCCAGATGCTTCGTGCCCACCCGAATATTATTGCTAAAAGTATTCCCTTTAATATGGAAGCTGACTCGCTGAACTGTTCAATTCTGGGTGAGTCTGTGGCACTCGAGGAGCCGGAATTCGATCTGTTTATTAAAGAAATTACCCGCGAGATGACTACCAAAGCGGGTCAGAAATGTACCGCTATTCGACGCATTATTGTTCCCACAGATAAGGTCGCCGCGGTTACTGAGGCGCTTAAAAAACGCTTGGCCAAAACCACCATGGGTGACCCAGCGGAAGAGGGCGTGCGCATGGGCCCGCTATTAGGCGCACAACAAAAAGCCGATGTGCACGCCAATGTAATGGCATTGGCTGAGCACTGCGATCTGTTGATCGGTGGCGATGACAACTTTGAGCTGGTTGGCAAGCGCGCGATTAAAGATGCCTTTTATCCACCAACATTATTACTCTGCAAAAATCCGCTGCAAACTGATGCCCCCCACTGTATTGAAGCCTTTGGCCCAGTAAGCACGATCATGCCCTATGAGGGTTTTGAGCAGGCCATAGAGATTGCCAGTAAAGGTCAGGGCAGTCTGGTGGGCTCGCTATTTACTTATAACGATGCCGAAGCCAGTAATATTATTCTCGGTTGCGCCCCCTGGCATGGTCGCATGCTGGTTATTAATCGCGACTGCTGCGACGAATCTACCGGCCATGGCTCGCCACTGCCAACCCTGGTTCACGGTGGCCCTGGTCGCGCAGGTGGCGGTGAGGAATTGGGTGGCGGCAGAGCGGTTAAGCACTATATGCAGCGCACCTCAATTCAGGGTTCACCGACAACCTTGATGGCGATTACTCGCGAGTATATGGCCGGTGCCAAAACGACTAGTGATGATATTCATCCGTTTAAGAAATACTTTGAAGATCTGCAAATTGGTGAGAGCCTAACCACTCACCGCAGAACTGTCACCGAAGCGGATATAGTCAACTTTGGCTGCCTCTCCGGCGATCATTTTTACGCTCACTTTGATGAGCTGGCCGCGGTCGATTCATTTTTTGGCAAGCGTGTCGCCCATGGTTATTTCGTTATTTCGGCGGCTGCCGGGATGTTTGTCGAACCCTCTCCGGGCCCGGTGTTGGCCAATTATGGTTTGGAAAATCTGCGCTTTATTGAGCCGGTGGGTATTGGCGATACCATTCAGGTAAAAATCACCGCCAAGAAAAAAATCAGCAAAGATAAACGCCCAGAAGAAAAGCAAGCCACCGGGGTTGTGGTCTGGGATGTCGAAGTGTTTAACCAGCTCGGGGACATTGTTGCGCTCTACGATATTTTGACCCTGGTTGTCAGGAAGGAGGGTTGATAATGGCAGAGGTTCAGCGCTTTGAATCTATCCAATATACCGTTAACGATGGTGTTGCCCTACTAACGCTTAACCGACCCGAAACCCTCAATAGTTTTACGGTTGCTATGCACCAAGAGGTGCAGTTGGCGATGCAGGATGTGCGTATCAATCCTGCGGTTCGCTGCCTGCTGCTGACTGGTGCTGGGCGGGGTTTCTGTGCCGGTCAGGATCTCAATGATCGCGCGGTAAAGGTGACCGACCAGGCTCCCGACCTAGGCGAGTCCGTCGACAACTATTACAACCCATTGATACGCGCCATTATGGGTTTGGACAAGCCGGTAATCTGCGCCGTCAATGGCATAGCCGCCGGTGCCGGTGCCAGTATTGCCCTAGCATGCGACATAGTAATCGCCGCCAAATCTGCCGCCTTTGCTTTTGTGTTTTGTAAGATTGGTTTGGTGCCGGACTCCGGCGGTAGTTGGAATTTACCCCGCGCACTGGGTCTGCCTCGGGCCAAGGGGTTGGCCTTGCTCGGGGATAAATTGCCGGCGGAAAAAGCCGAAGCCTGGGGCATGATTTGGCAGGCTGTCGATAGTGATCAGTTGATGCCAGAGGCAACCAAGCTAGCAGAGCATCTCGCCAGCCAGCCCACTAAAGGTCTGGCAACGATTAAAAAGCTGCTCAATCAGTCTTTTTCCAATCCATTGCATCAGCAGCTCGAAGATGAAAAAGACGCCATGCGCGAGCTGGGCCGGTCCGACGACTATCGCGAGGGAGTCGCTGCCTTTATGGAAAAGCGCCAGCCTCAGTTTAAGGGGCGATAAAGATGCAAAATGCCTTTATCTGTGACGCCATTCGAACCCCCATTGGACGCTATGGCGGCGCCCTGGCCACTGTCCGCGCCGATGATCTGGGTGCTATTCCACTGACCGCGCTGATGCAGCGCAATCCCAATATGGACTGGTGTGCAGTCGATGATATTTTCTACGGCTGTGCCAACCAGGCCGGCGAAGATAATCGCAATATTGCCCGTATGTCAGGTCTGCTGTCTGGCTTGCCCGTTGAACTACCCGGGTGCACCGTCAATCGTCTCTGTGGTTCTGGTATGGATGCCATCGGCATTGCCAGTCGCGGTATAAAGTCTGGTGAATTACAGCTCGCTATTGCCGGTGGTGTCGAGTCTATGTCTCGGGCGCCCTTTGTTACCAACAAGGCCAACACAGCCTTTAGCCGCGCCATAGAAACCTTTGATACCACCATGGGTTGGCGCTTTATCAACAAATTGATGAAAGCCCAATACGGCGTTGATTCAATGCCCGAGACCGCCGAAAACGTCGCTGAACAGTTTGCCATTAGCCGTGAAGATCAGGACGCCTTTGCCTGTGAGAGTCAGCGCCGCGCTGCGGCCGGCAGAGCTGCGGGGCTGTTTGCTGAAGAGATCGTGCCAGTGGTTATTCCCCAGCGCAAAGGCGCCGATTTAATCGTTGATAGCGACGAGCATATCCGCGCCGAAACAACCTTAAGTGGCCTGGCCAAGTTGTCGACGCCATTCCGTGACAATGGCACTGTCACCGCGGGCAATGCCTCGGGAATTAATGACGGTGCCTGTGCGCTATTGTTGGCTTCGGAAGACGCCGCAAAACAGCAAGGTTTGACGCCCAAAGCACGTGTTGTGGCAATGGCTACGGTGGGTCTTGAACCCAGAATTATGGGTTTTGGTCCTGCGCCGGCAACCCGAAAAGTGTTGGCTTTGGCAGGCTTAAGCCTTGAGCAGATGGATGTGATTGAAATCAATGAAGCCTTCGCATCGCAAAGCTTGGCTGTATTGCGCGACCTGGGCCTGGCCGATAATGAGCCACGGGTTAACCCCAATGGTGGCGCTATTGCGCTTGGCCACCCGCTGGGTATGAGTGGTGCCCGGTTGGTGACCACAGCGCTGCATCAGCTGCAGCGCACTGGCGGTACCTATGCACTTTGTACTATGTGTATAGGGGTAGGGCAGGGTATTGCAATGATTATTGAACGACAGTAAATAGACGTTGCTAAGTAGCGGCTTTACACGTTGAAAAGGGCCTTAATAAAGGATTGAGACATGACAAAATTCAAATTAAATCAAGCGGAATTGGAAACTGCATTTCAAGCTCGCATCGACAGCGAGCAAAAAATCGAACCCAAGGATTGGATGCCCGAGGGGTATCGTAAAAATCTGATTCGGCAGATGTCCCAGCATGCTCACTCAGAAGTGATTGGCATGCAGCCTGAGGGCAATTGGATTTTGCGCGCTCCGACATTGCGCCGCAAAATTGTTCTGCTAGCCAAGGTTCAGGATGAGGGTGGCCATGGGCTGTATCTTTACAGTGCCACCGAAACTCTCGGCATTACCCGTGAAGAGTTGATCGATGCACTCCATGAAGGACGTGCTAAATATGCCTCGATTTTCAACTACCCCTCTCTTACTTGGGCCGATATTGGCACCATTGGCTGGCTGGTAGACGGCGCCGCCATCGTTAACCAAATTTCCTTGCAACGGACCTCCTATGGCCCCTATGCACGCTCCATGGTGCGCATCTGTAAAGAAGAAAGTTTCCATCAGCGCCAGGGTTATGAAGCCTTAATGGTGATGGCTCAGGGTAGCTCTGAGCAAAAGCAAATGGCTCAGGATTCGCTGAATCGTTGGTGGTGGCCAGTACTGATGATGTTTGGCCCTCACGATAGCGAGTCTGCTAACAGCGCCAAATCGATGAAATGGAAAATCAAACGCAAAAGTAACGATGAACTACGTCAGGCGTTTATCGATCAAACCATTCCTCAGGTGGAATTTCTGGGTCTAACAGTGCCCGATCCAGATCTCAAGTGGAATGAGGCGCGTGGGCATTACGATTTTGGCGAGATTGATTGGGCCGAGTTTGAGCGCGTTATTAGCGGCAACGGCCCCTGTAATCGCCAGCGTTTAGAGTTACATCAACGGGTAGATAGAGAAGGCCAGTGGGTGCGAGATGCACTCAGTGCCTACGAAAGCAAAAAGCGTGCGCGTAAGGCGGCTTAAATTAAATGCACTTGCCCCGATTTGCTGTGTTCCCCTTGCTTTCAAGGC
>JAFMBY010000105.1 GCA_017858135.1 Porticoccaceae bacterium
TCCTGCTGCGAACTATCCTGCTGAAGGCTATCGTGGTGAGAGCCGCCACCCTCTGCCCCAGTCGACGAACTGTCTTCGCTGCTACCTTCCCTGCTGTCTTGATTGCCTGACATGATGACCTGTTCTCCTAGCGAGCTCTGCTGATGAGCTCTCTCAATCGCAGCACAACCTAATTGATACTGGCCGCGCTGTTGTTATTGTGAATACCAATCACCTGATTACTCTGCTTGCCATCCGGCGCAGTCGTTTTACTCTTGGCATTGTCATTGCGCTGCTGGTCGATATACGCCAAATAACCCTCATCCACATCACCAGTAATATATTCGCCATTAAACACCGAGCACTCGAAGCGTTTAATGGTCTCGTTACCCTCAGCGGCAGACGCCACCAGATCGTCAAGATCCTGATAGACCATCCAGTCGGCGCCAATGATCTCACCCACTTCCTCATCACTGCGACCATGGGCAATCAGTTCAGCGGCAGACGGCATATCGATGCCATAAACATTCGGGTAGCGCACCCCTGGTGCCGCCGACGCCATATACACCTTGTTGGCACCCGCATCGCGCGCCATCTGAATAATTTCCTGCGAGGTAGTGCCGCGCACGATGGAGTCATCGACCAACATCACATTCTTACCGGCAAACTCAAGCTTTACGGCATTGAGCTTTTGACGCACTGACTTCTTGCGCTGAGTCTGACCGGGCATAATAAAAGTGCGGCCGATATAGCGATTTTTCATAAACCCTTCACGCAGTTTAACGCCCAGCGTCTCGGCCATTGCCTGCGCTGATACGCGACTGGTATCGGGGATCGGGATCACGACATCGATATCATGATCAGGCATCAGGCGGAGTACTTTCTCGGCGAGCTTTTCACCCATGCGCAAGCGGCATTTATACACCGAGATGTTATCAATCATCGAGTCGGGACGGGCAAAGTAAACATGCTCAAAGATACACGGCACCAGCTCGAACTTGTCGGCACACTGTTGCAGATGGATTTCACCTTTATTGTCGACAAACAGCGCCTCACCGGGCTGCAAATCTTTAATGCTGCCAAAGCCCATACTGTCGAGCACCACACTCTCGGAGGCAACCGCATACTCGATGCCAGCCTCGGTCTCTCGGGAGCCATAGCACAGCGGCCGAATACCAAAGGTATCACGGAAGGCAAACATGCCCTGGTTGGCAATCAGGCCGACCACCGCATAGGCCCCGCGACAGCGCAAATGAACATTTTTTACCGCAGCAAAGATATCCTCACTAGAGGGTTCGAGTTTGCGCCGCAGCTGTAACTCGTGGGCAAACACATTGAGTAGCACTTCAGAGTCGGAATCGGTATTCAAGTGTCGTAGATCAGAGCGGAAAATATGTTTGCGCAGGTCGTCGGCATTGGTCAGATTGCCGTTGTGGGCGATGCAGATGCCGTATGGTGAGTTGACATAGAAAGGCTGCGCGAGCGCTGGCCCAGAACTGCCAGCGGTGGGATAGCGCACATGACCGATGCCGACATCACCAACC
Source organism: Porticoccaceae bacterium (assembly GCA_017858135.1). Lineage (GTDB taxonomy): Bacteria > Pseudomonadota > Gammaproteobacteria > Pseudomonadales > Porticoccaceae > HTCC2207. The sequence continues at coordinate 1,524 of JAFMBY010000105.1, forward strand.
AGACGTGCCATATGCTCACTGCGGAACACATCACGCGCCAGTCCAACGTCCTTACAGACGTGCAACTCACCCTCCCTGTCGGTCACAATACCAGCTGCATCCTGACCGCGGTGCTGCAAAACAGTCAACGCGTCATAGAGACGCAAATTAACACTCGAAGTCCCGGAAATTCCAACAACACCGCACATCTATTACACCCAACCCAGTAGAAGATCACTAATCGCCGTCGCTGCCTCTTTGCCCCAGGCTTCAAAGCCCTGAAAGATCGGTATTAACGATGACGATTGCCACCAGGGGTCCTGATCAACTGGCAGCGCGCTGGGCAAAACAATCACCAGCGCGAGGACAATTAACAACCCCCGGAAAACACCAAAAACCAGTCCCAGCATCCTGTCAGTTCCGCTCAATCCTGTCGAGCTGACCAATTTCCCCAATAAATAATTAACCATACTGCCAAGCAGTAATGTGGCGACAAATAAAGCGCCCCAGGCAACCAGCTGTCTGATTGATGGCTGTTCAATCACGTTCACCAGCAGTGCCGCAGCCGGCTCTTTAAAGTTCATCGCCACGGCGAACGCCACGACCCAGATCACCAGCGACATAGCCTCTTTGACAAACCCGCGCACCAGGCTGATCAGCCCGGAGAGCAATACAACACCTACAATTATCAAATCTATCGTCGCCAATTCCATGCTCTCAACGTCTCGCCTTAGGGAACGTACTGCAAAACAATCGCATCAGTTGCAAAATTGCTATCAATTTTAGCCTTCTCTGCGATCGCTCTGCGCCGATCGGCCTTGGGGCCAACATAGACCCGATAAAACGTTTTACTGTCGATCACCGCCGACTTGATAAAGGCTTTAAAGCCGCTTTTGCGCAACTGCTGCATCAACCCCTCAGCCTTGCCACGCTCTTCGAAACTGCCGGCCTGAAGAACCCATGCGCGCGGCAAATCATTCTCATCGAGGCCGTAAAATTTTTCACTGTCATCGGTAACTGGCTTAGATTCGGCAATATTAAACAGGCTGTCTGTTTCAGTTAACGTGGTCGCGCCCTCAGGGCGCTGTGCCTTGTTGACCTCCAGTGGTGCAATTTCTGGCGCCGCCGGCAGTTTACTCTCGCGATCAATTTTCAGCGGGTCAGCAAAATCAAAAATAATCGGCAGCACGATCAAACCGAGCGCACCGAGCACCAGAGCGCCAACAATTCGTTGCTGTAAACCACTACCCATTTCACCCACCCATCAGATAACACAGCCATCGCGCTGGCGCTGCATATTGAGCACTGCCGTGACGGTATGAAACGAACCAAACACCACAACAGTGTCATCCTCACCGGCCTCGGCAATAGCATTGTCAAAGGCCTCTTCAAGCGACGCAAATAAAGCGCCTTTAAGGCCTTCATTGTATAACACTTCGTGCAATGTTTGAGCTTTCGTCGCTCTATGGCTGTCGCCGATTTCGGCAATTCGCCATTCTGCAATAATCCCGCGCAACGGCTGAATAATCCCTCGCCAGTCCTTATCGTCGAGCACCGAGGCCACTGCGGTGTAGCGCCCTGCTATTGGCGTCAGTGAGGCCGCTAAAACACTCGCAGCTGCCGGGTTGTGAGCAACATCGAGAATCACCCGACGGCCATTCACTTGCAATACTTGTTGACGACCCGTAAGGCCAAGCTTATCCAGCGCGCCAATCAGCTTGTGGTTGTCGAGTTTAACGCCGGCACAGATCAGTGCCTGAATGGCCGCCGCCTTATTGCTCGGCAGCAAGCCAGATGTCGGCAACTGTTGAAAACACTGCGACTCACCGTCTGGCGTCTGCACTGTCAGACTAAAGTGATCCGCGTCGATCTGCAGGCAAAAGTCTTTGCCGATCACAAAGGGTTGCGCAGCGGTTGCCGCGATCATCTTATCGAAACCCTCTGGGCCGTCCACCTCGGCAATAACCAACGGTCTCGATGGCCGCGCGATACCGAGCTTTTCCACCGCGATCAGTTCTCTGGTATCGCCGAGCCATGCCTGATGATCGAGGGCAATACTGGTCACCACGGCGACATCGGCATCAATAATATTGATCGCATCGAGACGTCCGCCGAGACCCACTTCGAGCAACATAAAATCAAGTTCGGCATCGACAAAAACCAACAGCGCCGCGAGCGTACCAAATTCAAAATAGGTCAGTGATATGTCGCCACGCAGCAACTCGATCTCTTCAAAGGCAGACACAATAACCCAGTCATCGGCAGGCTGACCCTGCACACAGATGCGCTCGTTATAGTGCAGAAAGTGAGGAGAGGTAAAGGTGCCGACGCGATAATCATGAGCCACCATAATTGCTTGCATGCTGGTCAGGCAGGAGCCTTTGCCGTTGGTGCCGGCCACCGTAATCGCAGTGGGCAGGGAGATTGCATTGCCTTGCTGGCGACGCCGTTGCTCGATGCTCGACCAGACCGCAGCCACGCGACTGAGCCCGAGATCAATTTCCGTGGGGTGACGCGCCTCTAGCAGAGTCAACCACTCCGCTAAGTTGCGCTCAGGCATCGACTGGTTCTGGCAGGTGCATAAACTTCGACAGTATGCTGGCAATCCGCTGGCGCATATCATGGCGCGCAATAATCATATCAATCTGCCCTTTCTCGAGCAGAAATTCACTGCGCTGAAAGCCTTTCGGCAGCTTTTGACGAATCGTCTGTTCGATAATATTTGGCCCGGCAAAGCCGGCTCGCGCACCGGGCTCAGCCACATTGATATCACCAAGCATGGCCAGACTCGCAGAGACACCACCATAAACCGGGTCGGTCATCACTGACACATAGGGCACACCGGCCAATCTCATGCGCTCGAGAATGGCACTGGTTTTGGCCATCTGCATCAGTGAGATCAGTGCCTCTTGCATACGTGCGCCACCGGTCGCCGAAAAACAGATCAACGGCTTATTTTCTGCCAGCGCCAATTTCGCCGCACGGGTAAATTTTTCTCCCACCGCATAACCCATTGAGCCGCCATGAAAGGCGAACTCAAAGGCCACAGCCACGACAGGAATACCTTTAATCGAACCACTCATTGCCACCAGTGCATCTTTTTCACCGGTTTTTTTCTGCGCTTCGATGAGGCGATCTTTGTATTTTTTGACATCGCGAAACTTCAGCCGATCGATCGGCTCGACCTCTTCCGCGATTTCACTGCGGCCATCAGTATCAAGGAAAATATCCAAGCGCCGGCGAGCGCCGATACGCATATGGTGTTCACATTTAGGACAGATGTCGAGATTGCGCTCCAGCTCTGGGCGGTAGAGTGGCGATGCGCACTTCGGGCATTTTTTCCAAAGTCCCTCTGGAACAGTGTTTGAGCGTTCACTTGATGTGCCCGCCGGTCCGTTGGGTCGAATGCGCTTCAGCCAGTTCATCTATTTCCCTTTCGCTAAATTCAATAATTACTCATAACACTAGACTCTAGATCTTACCCAGAGCGAGCGGTTAACATGACCGCTAAACCAGCTTGTAACAGAGCTCCTAATCAACAGAGCCGGCCTGAGCAGGTGGCGCAGTTTAACACGACAGATTAGCCTAGCTAAACACCGCACCGAGTTATTTTTTTCACTCAGTTGGACGCTTTCGCACGCTGAATAAAGTCACGCACCTTGATTGGGTCTTTGATCCCTGGCGCTGACTCGACACCGCCGCTGACATCCACCATATCGGGCATTACCGCCGCCACTGCCGCGGCCACATTGTCCGGCGTTAGGCCGCCAGCCAAAATTAAATTAAACCCGCGTTCGCGAGGAAGCCGCTGCCAATCAAAGCGCTCGCCAGTGCCACCGTATTGCTGCGGATGCCAGGCATCAAACAGCAGGCTCTGAGCCGATTTATAGGCTTTCGCCTCGACGCCAATATCGAGATCATCATGCATGCGCAGCGCGCGGATATAGGGAAAATCAAACTGCTGGCAAAACTCGGCTGTCTCATCGCCGTGAAACTGCAACAGGTCAGGCTTGACCTCGGCAATCACCTGCTTAACAAATTCTTTATCGGCATTAACCAGCAACACCACGCAGAGCACATCTGAGGCAATCACAGCCCGCACCGCGATGGCCTGCTGTAACCCCACATAGCGCGAGCTGTTTCGATACATCACCAGACCCAGCGCATCGGCACCGGCCTGCTGCACCATTAGCGCCTGCTCCGGGGTGGTAATACCACAAATTTTCACGCTTACAGACATCGTCTCACCTGTGAATTTAACCTATAAATAACTTTACAATATCTCTTCAACCAATTGTTTTTAAATAATTAAATCTAATAAAATCCTATAAATCTAAAAACGCCGGGCCCCGCGGCATAGGCGGAATAACACAGTCGTCTGGGTAGCCGACATCGACCAGATAAAGCCCTTTTGGCGACGCCGTCGCGGCACTTTTTGTACGGTCGCGCCCTTTTATCAACTCGCCTATCCAGCTTGGATTGCGCCGACCGAAGCCAACTTCCATCAATGAGCCAACGATATTGCGCACCATATGCAGTACGAATGCATTAGCCGTTACTTCAAATACTAGCAGCTGTCCGGCCTGGATGACTTTGGCGCTAGTGATATTTCGGTTCGGCGACAGTGACTGGCAGCCGGCCCCACGAAACGCCGAAAAATCCTGCTCACCGAGCAAATAGTGACAGGCCTCTTGCATGGCCGTGGGGTTTAAGGGGTAGCGCACCCAGGTGACACCCTGAGCAAGAATCGCCGGCCGCGCTTCGGCAGCATGAATAATATAACGGTAGGTGCGTGAGGTGGCGCTAAAGCGCGCATGAAAACTCTCTGCAACCTCATCGGCCCAGAGTAGAGCGATACTATCCGGCAGCTGACTATTCGCGCCTTTGACCCAGTTTCGACCAGTGCGCAGCGCCGGCGTATCAAAGTGGACCACCTGATAACTAGCATGCACCGCGGTGTCGGTGCGTCCCGCACAGCTGACTGCGACCTCAGAATTGGCCACCGAGCTGAGTGCTCGTTCGAGCTCCTGCTGCACAGATGGACTGTGCTTTTGTTTTTGAAAGCCGCAAAAAGCACTGCCGTCGTATGAAACGACGGCAGCATAGCGTTTGACTCCTGCGGGAAGGCTCTGCCCCGGTGGAATCTTACCATTGAGGCTGTATACCCAATCTAATTCTGTCATGCGCGAAATTATACACACTGATACGACGAGACGCCCGCCTTCACTTACTGCAAAGTGATCTCGTAGTTGATCGGCTTAGGCGAGCTACTTGGGCAAGTTATTGAGCAGCGCCTCGGCCTTTGCCCTACCCTCGTCATCGGACTCTTTATCGGCCTCTTCAATCAACTCCTCGAGGATCTCTCTGGCGCCTTGTGGATCGCCCATTTCCAAATAGGTCTTGGCCAGATCTAGTTTGATATCCACCGAGTCCAGAGTATCGAGATCATCCAGCTCGGCAAAATCATCTTCCTCAAGTGCGGTTTCAGCGGTAGCATCGGCGAGACTTGCGTCCAACTCCTCACTACCGGGAAATTGTCCAGACTCCGAGCCAACACTGGCGTCCGTCAATGACTGCGGATCTGCCTGCTCTTCATCATCTAAGTCGATATCAAAGTCTTCAATATCTAACGCGTCTAGATCAAGGTCATCTGCATC
>JAFMBY010000106.1 GCA_017858135.1 Porticoccaceae bacterium
GCTGAAGTAGTTGAAGAAGCTGCACCTGAAGTGGTTGAAGAACCCGCTGCCGAAGAAAAAGCGCCTGCCAAAAAAGCAGCACCCAAGGCAAAAGCTAAAGCGGCTCCCAAGGCCAAGGCTGCACCAAAGGCTAAAGCGGCCCCTAAAGCTAAAGCCGCTCCGAAAAAAGCCAAAACTGAAGCAAAAGCTGACGAGTAAATTCGTTTGCATAGATCAGGCCCTTTGGTATTTTGCCAAAGGGCCTTTTTTTATTCCGTAAGATTGTTCTGCATCATTATTCAATCCTTGACTGTTTTCGTTGCTGCACTGCTTAGCTAGATTAGCTAGAAATCTTGCCAGCCGTTCACTACATTCATTGCATCAACCGTGAAAAAGGGAGAGCAATGAAGAGCAGATTAATTTGGCTTGTGGTAGTGGCGCTTTTAGTCGTGGGTATTTACGTGGTGTCGCGACCGCAACTGCCAGAGGTGACTCTGGTTGCACTGTCGGCGGGGTTAGTGGAGAACAGCGTTGCCAATACCCGTGCTGGGACCGTGAAAGCCTGCCAGCGTTCAAAGTTGTCACTGCCAATTGGTGGCCAAATCGCACAGCTCTATGTGCGCGAAGGTGAGCAAGTGGCGGAGGGCCAGCTGTTGATGTCGCTATGGAATGATGACCGCGCCGCACAGGTCGAGCAGGCCAAGGCGACCGAGATGTCTATCAGTAATGAGCGGAAAAGTATCTGTATTGCGGCGGCCTCAGATTCGCATGAGTCGCAGCGTCTGGCGTCGCTATTGGACAAGAATCTGGTTTCCTCTGAGCGCGCCGATCTTGCTCTGGCTAAATCGGCGTCCAGCGCGGCGGCCTGTGAGGCAGCCAAGGCACGGGAGGTTCAGGCCCGCGCCAGCGTAACACTTGCCGAGGCAGTATTAGCCCAAACTTATCTTCATGCTCCCTTCGCCGGCAGCGTTGCCGAAGTAACCGGTGAACTAGGCGAATTTTCAACGCCGTCACCGCCTGGCGTTCAGACGCCCCCGGCGATTGATCTACTCACCGCTAACTGCCACTACATTAGCGCGCCGATCGATGAGGTTGATGCCTCTCATATAACCATAGGTATGCCGGTCCGAGTGACCCTGGATGCGTTTCGCGATCGCAGTTTTGCGGCAACGGTAAGGCGCATTTCCACCTATGTGCTGGATTTGGAAAAACAGGCACGCACGGTTGAGGTTGAGGCTGAGCTTTCCGAGGATCAGCAGATGCCGCTTTTGTTAGCCGGTTATAGCGCCGATATGGAAATTGTCCTCGACGCCAAAGCCCTGGCTTTACGAGTGCCTACGGAATTGTTAGTGGATGAGAAATTTGTCCTAGCGCTTGACGAAAATAATCGCGTACAGCGCCATGAACTGGTACTTGGACTGTCCAATTGGCACTTCAGCGAAATACTCAGCGGCGCTCAACGAGGCGATAAAGTGATTGCTAATATCGGCGCTCAGGGTGTTGTTGAGGGCGCCGAGGTTCGGGTTGTCGACGCGCCGTGATAAAACTACAAGAGATTAATAAAACCTATCAGGTTGGCGGTAGTCCGCTGCGCGCACTGTGCGATGTTAGCTTGCAAATAGCGTCCGGTGAGTACCTCAGCGTCATGGGACCCTCCGGTTCCGGCAAGTCGACATTATTAAATATGATTGGTCTGCTTGATCGCCCTGACTCAGGACGTTACTGGTTTGACACGGTTGCCACCGAAGAGCTCAGTGAAGAGCGGCGCGCGCGCTTGCGAGGTGAAAATATTGGCTTTATTTTCCAACAATTTCATCTGATCAATAGGCTCAGCGCGTTTGAAAATATTGAGCTGCCTATGATGTTGGCGGGACATCCATTAAAACAGCGCCGCAATACTGTCGCCGATGTGCTTGCCATGGTCGGCCTCTCTGCGCGCGCCTCGCACAAACCCAATCAGTTATCCGGTGGGCAGTTGCAGCGAGTCGCTATTGCCAGGGCGATTGTGATGCGGCCGCGGCTGCTGCTGGCCGATGAACCCACCGGTAATCTCGATTCACATTCCGGGGGTGAGGTGGTGGATGTGCTGGAAAAGCTTAATCAGGACGGTATTACTTTGATTGTAGTCACCCATGACCAAACGTTGGGCGATCGCGCCAAGCGCCATATTCGCATGGTCGATGGGCGGATCCACAGCGACCACAGCGGTGACACAAGAAGCCAGCAGAGAGTCGAAAAGAGAGGCAAGAATAGTGTCGATGAGACTGACTGACCAGTTTACGTTTAATCGACAACTATTTTTGCGCCATCGGGTGCGGACACTGCTGTTGCTGTTGGCGGTGGCTATCGGCGTTGCCTCAGTGATCCTGCTCACCAGTCTGGGTGAGGGCGCTCGCGGCTATGTCGATAGGGAGTTTTCGGCGCTGGGTAATCGCATCTTGGCGGTTTTGCCCGGCCGCAAAGAAACCACCGGCGGCGGACCCCCTATCTATGGTGCTGTGCCTCGGGATCTGACCCTTGAAGATGCTAATGCGCTAGCGACAATTCCCGGCGTCTTGGCGGTCGCGCCGATTGTTGCTGGAACCACTACCGTCGCGTACTCCAATCGTTCGAGAGAGGTTATAACGCTGGGTAGCACTGACGCGTTTTTTGCCGTGCGTCAACTCGATGTAGGTGCCGGCAGGGTGCTCAGCCCGCGCTCGCGATCGGAGCCATTGGCGGTCTGCGTGTTAGGTGTCAAAGTAAAGCGCGAGCTGTTTGGCAGCAGTCGTGCTCTTGGTGAATGGGTGCGAGTCGGTGATCGCCGAATGCGTGTTATCGGTGTACTCGAAGAACGCGGCGAATCATTGGGTCTGGATATGCGCGATATGTTGCTGATTCCAGTGCGCACCGCTGAACAGTTGTTCGACTCGCCAAGCTTATTTCGCATTCTTCTGGATATTGCCCCGAGTGCAGACAGTGACAAGATTGAGCAAAAGATCCTCACCGTGATTCGCAAACGCCATGACGGAGAGGAGGACGTCACTGTGATCAGCCAAGATTCGATGCTTGCTGCATTCGACAGCATCCTTGTCACGCTGACGTTGGCGATCGCGGCGATCGCTTCTATTAGCCTGTTGGTGGCGGGCATTTTGATTATGAATATCAGTCTAATTTCGGTCAGCCAAAGGCGTAAAGAAATTGGTTTATTAAAGGCCATCGGCGCCAGCAGTCGGCAGATAAAACAGTTGTTTATCGGTGAGTCACTATTGCTGATGTCCATGGGCTCAGCCGCAGGCATTACTTTTGCCTTTAGCTTGATCTTGATTTTCGCGCGCCTGTGGCCGAGCTTTCCACTGCAGCCGCCGGTCTGGGCAGTACCCGCTGCGCTACTTGTGGCGTTTGGTACAGGTCTAGTGTTTTCAATTATGCCGGCTAAACAAGCTGCGGCATTAGACCCGGTGTTAGCTCTTCGTGGGCTGCAACCGTAATGGGGGTAACGGTATGAATCTGCGCGACAGCAGCGGTTGGATTTTTCGCGCATTGTGGATGCAGCGCACCAGAACCTTACTGACGATTATTGGCTTTTCGATCGGTATAGCGGCCATGGTGTTACTGAGTGCGTTAGGTGAAGGGCTGCGGGTGTTTGTGCTTAATGAATTCACTCAGTTTGGCAGTCATATTATTGCGGTGAATCCAGGTAAAACTGAAACCTTTGGTATTGGCGGCTTGCTCAACACCACCAGACCGCTATCACTGAGCGATGCTTCAGCCATCGGCCGTCTGGCCAATGTCGAAGAGGTGGTGCCGGTAGTGATGGGCAATGCCAAGGTTAAATTTGGTCAGCGCGCACGCTATACCGATGTTGCCGGTGTCGGTGGTGCGGCGGATAAAGCATGGAAGCTGGAGTTGGCTCAGGGTCGTTTCTTGCCCGCCGACGATCTGCAGCGTGCCCGCGCCTTGGTGGTTCTGGGCAGCAAGGTTAAAGACGAGCTATTTGCCGGGCTCAATCCGGTTGGCAGCTTCGTGCGCATTGGCAGCGAGCGATTTCGAGTGGTCGGTGTGGCTGCGCCAAAGGGCGAATTTCTTGGCACTGACCTGGACGACATGGTGTTTATTCCCGCGGGCAAAGGGATGCAGCTATTTAATCGCCAGAGTCTGATGGAGATTGATATCTTTTTTAATCCTCGGGCCACCAGTGAGGCGATGGCGGATAAGATTCGCCGTTTTTTAATCGACCGTCACGGTTTTGAGGATTTCACCATTACCACTCAGGATCAGGTGCTCGCCACCATGGACAATATTCTTACCATTTTGACATTTGCTGGCGCTGGGTTGGGCGCTATTTCTCTGTTGGTCGGTGCTGTTGGCATCACCACCATTTTGATGATCACGGTTAGTGAACGCACTGCGGAAGTGGGCCTATTGCGTGCATTGGGTGGCACGACAAATACGGTACGTACGCTTTTTTTAGGTGAAGCGCTGGTGCTCGGCTTGATTGGCGGCGTCTGCGGCATTGCATTAGTCGCGTTATTTTTACTTTTGACCTACTTGTTTGTGCCTGGTTTACCGGTGGCGCTGAGCCCTACCATTGTCTTCGGCGCGTTGAGCCTGTCGATGATTATTGGCTTGCTAGCTGGCGGTCAGCCTGCCGCTAGCGCAGCAAAGATGACCCCCATCGATGCGCTCAGAGCTGAGTAGCTGAGAGTCTGCTAGCTAAACATCAATTAGTCGCGTATTTAAGCTTAGATGGAGGAAGAGGGCGTAGCCGGTTTTGATAGTAGTTGACTCGCTGGCTTTGGGTTGCAACACTCGCAGCCAAACTGCAGTAATGCTCTGCAACACAAGACCACTAACCGGCCATCACAACAATATGACACGCATAATCGGCATTGATCCAGGATCACGGCGCACCGGCTACGGTATTGTCGACGCCGTGGCAGGCAAGGTCAGTTATGTTACCAGTGGTATTATTCGCTTGCCTGAGGGTTCACTTCCTGATCGTTTAAAGATTATCTTTGATGGCGTCAGCCAACTGGTGGAGCAGTATCGGCCCCAGGAGATGGGCGTTGAAGAAGTGTTTTTATCGCACAACGCCAGTTCCGCGCTAAAGTTGGGGCAGGCGAGAGGCGCAGCGATAGTGGCCGGTGTCAATGCTGGATTGTCGATAGGTGAGTATTCGGCGCGCAGTGTCAAGTTGGCGGTAGTGGGTACCGGTGCGGCAGATAAGTCACAGGTGCAGATGATGATTGTGCAGTTGTTAAAGCTCTCTCAGTCTCCGGCTGAGGATGCAGCGGACGCACTGGCGGTGGCACTGTGCCACGCGCAGACGTCACGTGCACTGGCAGCGATCGACGGCGCCACAGGCTTCGCGCGCGGGCGCCTCAAATAAACTAACGCAGGATCAAGGGCAAAATGATTGGACGACTTCAGGGTAAAGTAATCGAAAAGCAGGCGCCAGATCTGTTGATTGACGTGCAGGGCGTTGGCTATGAAGTGCTGGTGTCGCTGAACACCTTTTTTGGTATTCCTGGGGCTGGTGAAGCAGTGACACTGCACACGCACTTTGTGGTGCGTGAGGATGTGCAGCAGCTGTATGGTTTTATGACGCTGTCGGAACGCACTCTGTTTCGCTATCTGATTAAGGTCAATGGCGTGGGGCCAAAAATGGCTCTGGCTATTTTGTCGGGCATGTCAGCCAATGATTTTGCGATCTGTGTGCACAACAACGATATTGCGACATTAGTAAAGTTACCAGGTGTTGGCAAAAAAACCGCCGAGCGCTTGCTGATTGAAATGCGCGATAAAATCGGCGATATCGATACAACTGTTAGCGGTAGCGGAACGGTTGCCAGAGAGGCCAAGCCGGATATTGCCGAGGAAGCTGAGAGTGCCTTGATCGCACTGGGCTACAAGCCCGCGGATGCGGCGAAAATCATTAGTCGTGTAGCCAATGAAACGGTCAGTGATGCCGGCGAGTTGATTCGGCTGGCACTAAAAAGTATGGCTTCCTAGGCGCTGATTTATTCGCAATAAACCCTCGACCCGTTAGTGAAAAACTCTCATCATCAAGGTATGCTACGAGGCAAAACCACCATGGTGTCAGATGATAGAGCCCGACCGCATAATATCCCCCGAGATGTCTGTTGCCGAAGAGCGTTTTGATCGCGCACTGCGGCCTGTAAGCCTCGCAGACTATGTTGGTCAGCCGGTCGTGGTGGAGCAGTTGGGGATCTTTATTGAAGCCGCGCGCAAGCGCAGCGAACCCCTCGATCACACACTGGTATTTGGTCCTCCCGGACTGGGTAAAACCACGCTCGCTCATATCGTTGCCAATGAAATGCAGGTGGCGCTAAAAACCACCTCGGGGCCGGTTCTGGAAAAGGCCGGTGATCTGGCCGCACTGTTAACCAATCTTGAACCCGGCGATGTGTTGTTTATCGATGAGATTCATCGCCTCAGTCCCGTGGTTGAAGAGATTCTCTATCCGGCGATGGAAGATTATCAGCTCGATATTGTCATCGGTGAAGGGCCAGCTGCGCGCTCAATTAAACTCGACCTGCCGCCTTTTACACTGGTTGGCGCCACCACCAGAGCCGGCCTGCTAACTGCACCGCTGCGCGACCGCTTTGGTATTGTGCAGCGCTTGGAATTTTATTCAGAAGCCGACCTCACCAGTATTGTTCAGCGTGCCGGCGCGATATTAAATGTCAATGTCGAAGCCCAGGGCGCGCGCGAGATTGCCCGCCGCTCTCGCGGTACACCGCGTATCGCCAACCGCTTGCTGCGCCGCGTTCGCGACTACGCTGAAGTCAAAGGTGATGGCTCGATTAGTGCCGAAATTGCCGATGCGGCTTTGAATATGCTGGCCGTGGATCAACGTGGCTTTGATCATCAGGATCGCCGGCTATTGCTGACCTTAATGGAAAAGTTTGAAGGCGGCCCGGTCGGAGTCGACAGTCTCGCCGCGGCACTCAGTGAAGAGCGCGGCACGATTGAAGATGTGCTGGAACCCTATTTGATCCAGCAAGGCTATCTGATGCGCACTTCCCGTGGTCGCATGGCAACGCGCATGGCCTATGAGTACTTTGGACTGCAGAGCCCTCA
>JAFMBY010000020.1 GCA_017858135.1 Porticoccaceae bacterium
TAAGTGCCCGGCCGGATTAAGTGCCCGGCTTGATTAAGTGCCCGGCTTATTAATTGCGCAGTTGCTGCGGCGCTTTTTGTAGCAACTCTGGGTCGTAGCCCAGTGACACCACAAACGCGCGCAACTCAGCATACACCTGATCGGGAATCTGCGCTGTACGCGCCATAATCCACACATAATCACGACTGTTGCGCCCGATCACGGTGTATTGGTAATCATCATCGAGATAGACAATGCGGTAGTCAGCCTTAATCGGCCAGATAAATTGCATGCCCCACTCGGCATTGCTGCTGGTATTTTTAACAAAACCCTGGGGACGATAAATTTTCTCTTCGCCCTCAAAAGAGCCCGCATTAAACCTAAAAGTGGTGGCAATTGAGCCATCGGCATTGAGCTGGTAAGACTCCACTGGATTGTAGGCATCCTTTTCCAGAAAGGTGGGAATATTAGCGATCACATACCAATCGCCCATAAAGCGCGGCAGATCAACTTGGTCGACTGTGGCCATTGGCGGCTGACTGCTGCAGGCCGTAAGTACTGTTATCAAGATGGCAGTGGCCATTAGTCTTATTATTGTCATGTTATAGATCGCCTATTGTTGTGCGTATTTTAATCGACACTGTTTTTCTGCCAACCGTTTTACCGACTATTAGAAAACGCGCTGGTAACGCAGGGTGCCGCCTATCAACAACTCAGTCTGCAACGACAGCCAATCACCGGCGGCACTGTACTGGAGATGAATATCGGCTTTAGGCGTAGCAATTGTCATATGGGTAATATTATCCTGTTCGGAAAGCCTCGAGCTGATTTCAACTGGAACGTAGATCCCCGACTCTGCGTTAAGCAAATGATCGCCCTGCAACCAATCAGCGTTCCAATAAGCAAAGCCACGTACACAGCCTGGAATAACGTCGACCTCCTGCTGTCTCTGAATCACTAGACCACTGTCATCGGTTTTTGCGTCGACGCTAAAAAATTTTCCCTGCTTTTCAGTAGCGCTTTGCACCGAAGCAAGACAGCCTAACTCCCAGACCTCGCTGGCCTCATGCAGATACTTGACACGTTTGATCATTAACACTTTAAAGTCGAGCGACATTTTTGATGAGACTTGAACAGAATTACCCTGCTCTAGAAGTACAAATTGGTGACGCCCAACTTCACGATCATTAACAAACACTTTGAAGTCTAGGTCTCTCTGCACACCCATCGCTTGCTCTTCAACGCTCCATGCCTGACTTACCCAAAGCGATAACAAGAGTATTAATAAGCTTTTACTCACAAATTTTTCCTCATAAATCCTTTATTACTTTTTGCCCAGGCTTCCAGGGTACAACTGCGCTGGTCGCCTCGGCGTAGTGGCGATAGTCAGGACGACGCTCGGTAATACCGCGCTCCATATGACTCACCCCCGACACTTTTAATAATAAAAACGTCATCAGCAACGGTGCCACTACAATCCATGGCGATGCACTGACCAGTGAACTGGGAATAGCAAACACCGTCCAGCCCCACCAGATACAACATTCACCAAAATAATTTGGATGCCGCGAATAGCGCCACAGGCCGCTACTGAGAGTCTGTGAATCGCGCACCACAAGCTGATTGAATCGGTGCAGCTGATTGTCGGCAAGGGTCTCAAATATCATCCCCACAAGCCATAGCGCGACACCAATGGAATGCCAGATGCTCCAACTGATTGCTGCACCAGTAGCAAATACAAGGGCAAACAGGGAACTGATTATCCAAACCAAAAAAGCCTGAAAGATAAAAATTAAAGCGAGACTTTTGAGCCCAAAATTGGGCGAGAACTTTTCACGAATGGCCTGATAACGACGGTCTTCTGGACGGTTGCGAGCTCGAAAGATCAAAAAAGCACTGAGGCGTAGCGACCAAATCGCCACCATTATTAGCAGCGCCAAACCGACATTGCTCTGATCACTGCGCGCTAAACTAATCTGCAGTCCTGAGTGATAAGCATAGGTCGAAGCCGTGACCAGTAACATTAACGACCAGATGTAATAGGCGACGCTGACATCTTCTAAAACCTGACTGATTAACCAGGCGCCGACGGCGATTAAAAATAGCAGCGGTACTGCCTCTAACATCAATTGCACATTGAGACCCATAAGCAGATTCATAAGGCAAAACTGACTTTATTATTGTTATCTGGCCTATACGCCTGCACAAAGTAAAAGGATCAAACTCGGCGGGCAGCCCTAGCGCTTATTGCGCGCTGCCTGCTCGAGTGTTTCGCTGGTACTCTGGCGCGCTGCGCTGCTCTTTTTGATCAGCACATAGGTCGCTCCCAAACCGCCATGGTGCTTTTGCGCGGTATGAAATGCCAACACCTGATCGAACTGTTTGAGCCAATGATTAACACAACTCTTGAGGATAGCAGGACGCTCACGACCCTCGCCTTTGCCGTGAGTGATGAGTGCGCAGCGCACGGCATGTTGCTGACAGTCATCAACAAAACACCACAGCGCAGTGCGCGCTTGCTCGACGGTGTGACGGTGCAGATCGAGGCGAGATTGAATCTCATACTTGCCCATACGCAGATTCTTATAGACACCGTGCTGCACACCGGGACGCGAAAACGCCAAGGGGTCCAACGCAGCGACTTGCTCAATAATACTGTCTGGATCAAGAAAATTGCCGTCGCCCTGCATCTCTAGCTGTGCCGCCTGTCGCCGCGCCAGCACGCCAGGCGTCAGCTGTGAAGGCTTGGCGACAAACGCGGCACCTTTGCCACGCAGAGGTTCAACCCGATCACCAAACAGTTCGCCAAATTGGTCCTGCTGAGCATCTGCATCATGCCCGTCAGCACTCAAATGGCTGTCTTTATCTGCCGATGACATCGCCGCTAATCTCCTTAATCCTATTGATCAAATTTGCCCTGCTGCCAATGTCGCACGAGGGATAACTCATGTAAACTGCTGGCCCTTGGATATTTGCACACAGAGGTCGCCCCAATGCGCGTCAGCCACAATCACGTTATCACCCTTCACTATCAGCTTAAAGATGATAATGACGTGATATTGGATAAAAGTTACGACAGCGATGAGCCAATGGTTTACCTGCATGGACATCGGCAGATGATTCGCGGTTTTGAAGCGGCGATTGCCGGTGCCGAAGTAGGCGAAAAACGTGCCTTTAGCGTGATGCCTGCCGATGGCTATGGGCTGCGCAATGTTAACAATACCCAGCGCATTCCAGTGAAGTACCTCAAGCATGAAGGCAAACTATCGGCTGGGCAGGCGATCAATGTCAACACCGACAATGGCGTCAAGCCAGGCACTATTATCAAGGTCGGAAAATTCAATGCCGATGTCGATATGAATCATCCATTGGCCGGCAAAAATCTGCATTTTGACACCGAGATCATTGCTATCCGCGCTGCCACTAAAGAAGAAATCGGTCACGGCCATGTGCATGGCAGCGGTGGCTGTGATCACTAGCGCAGAGTTATAACTGAGTATGGATTTTCAATGGTATCAGTACGCGCTGATTATCATCGTGTTTATCTGGAGCGGCTTTGTGCGTGCCGGCTTCGGCTTTGGCGGTGCGCTGTTTACCATTCCCTTTCTGCTTTTAATTCACAACGATCCGCTGTTCTTCCTGCCGATTATCTCTATACATCTGCTGTTTTTCGCCGCGCTAACGCTCTACTCCTCTAGGAAACCGGCGACTGAGAATGTCCCTCAAGCGTCAATTAACTGGGGCTTTGTGCGCTATGCGTTACTGGTGATGCTGATACCCAAACTTGCCGGGGTTGCCGGACTACTGATTTTGCCGACCAATCTGATGAACAGTATTATTTTTCTGTTAATTGCCGGCTACTCAATCACTTACATTATCGGCCGGCCGCTACAGAGCAACAGTCGAGCTCTCGATACCCTGTTTCTAGTATTGGGCGCCTATATCAGTGGCACCTCGCTAATCGGCGGCCCGCTGGTGATTGCCGTCGCCATGCGTCATATTCAAGCTCATGAGTTTCGCAATACGCTGTTTGTCCTCTGGTTTGTTCTGGTCAGCATCAAACTCTGTGCCTTTGCCCTAGCCGGGGTTGACCTGCAGTTGGCGGCGTCGCTATGGCTCCTGCCATTCGCCGGTATTGGCCACCTAATCGGACAGAGATTTCATCATCGATTACTGCAGCACAGCAATGCACGCTTCTATCAGATTCTCGGATGGGTACTATTGAGCACCAGCCTGATTGGACTGGTTCAGCTCAGTCGTTAGCGCGCAAATAAGCGCGATCGCTGATGATAACAATTGACTGCTATAAAAATTGACTATGATTAAGGAAGTGTTAATTAAGGAGCATTGATCAGATCCCATGTCTTCGACAAGAGTGCGTCTTATCACGCCTGTTATCTGCGCGTCGGCGGCATTGCTTTTGCGCTACCAGTTTGCCGATAAATCGCTAATCGATGCAACCAGTCACCTGCACTTTTTACTACTGCAACTACCCTATATTTTACTCGCGCTGGCAGTACTTATAGCCGTGCTAAGCAATCATGCACAGGAGGCTGGCGCTACCGTCAGCCTGCTCTGCGCCTATTGGTTAATTCAGAGCTATCTGCAATCGCCACTAACCGCGCAACCCGCCAGTCAGATATTCTACCTGTTGACCCTCTTCACTCCCGCATTAATTATTGCCTATGCACTGTTGCCGCCAATTAGTTGTCGGCAGATACAGGGGCTGGTCGCGATACTGATCAGCCCATTGATCATTATCGCTGTGGCAGGCTTATTGGCGATTGAACCGCAGCTGTTTTTACACACAGCCACCAGTGCACTGGCAAATGGACTGATAGACAGTCATTTATCGACCCTGACCTGGGCGCTGTACCTCATTGCCACAAGCCTGTGTGTCGGTTTATGCCTCTATCGGCAACAGAGTGCCGACAGCTCGCTACTCGGCTGCGCACTGATGAGCTTAATCACCTACGGCTGGATACAGCTCAATAGCATCTCCGCGTTTATGTTTGCCGGCATGGGTCTGCTGATCACCATTAACCTCACCATTAGTCTATTGCAGATCGGCTATCGCGATGACTTGACCCAGATTGGCAACCGACGTGCGCTGCAACAAGCAGCAAAAACATTGCGCGGCCCGTACACCATCGCCATGGTCGATGCCGATTATTTTAAAAAAATAAATGATCAATTTGGCCATGATTTTGGTGATCAGGCTCTGCGTGTCATCGCAACTCTGCTCAAGCAAACCGCCGACGGCGGCAAACCCTTTCGCTACGGCGGAGAGGAGTTCTGTCTGCTATTTAAGGGTAAATCACAACAACAGGTGCTGGATACCCTCGAAGCCATTCGCCAGGCTATCGCCAACTATGACATGGTGGTGCGTGATAAAAAGCATCGTCCAACGAAATTGAAGCAGGCGGAGAAGCGACGCGGCGCCAGCAGAAGAAAAAGCGACTTGCGTCTAACAGTGAGCATCGGCGTTGCCAGCAGCGATTATTCCAGCAGAGACAATCGCAATAGAGATAAGCCAAGACCCTTTGATCAGGTCCTAAGAAGCGCTGATCAGGCGCTCTATCGGGCCAAAGCGAAGGGCCGCAACTGTATCCAGGCGGCCTGACTCTCTACTGCCAGAAACATTAGCTGTGGAAGGTCGTTGACTGTTCCAGGGGCGCGCGCTCGGTGCGGAAATTATTGGCCCCATCCGACTCGTCGACATAACCAAATGAAAGCCCCATCAGCAGCTTGAAGCGACTCTCCACGCCCAACTCTTGGCGCACCAGGTCGGGATAGCAACTCACTGATGTCTGTGGGCAGGATCCAATTCCTGCATTCTCAAGCGCTAGCATCAGTGTCTGTGCATACATTCCCGTATCACCTGCCAGGCGCACCAATTCGGGAAACTCATCGGTGACAAAAATAAAGGCAATATGAGGCGCATCGAAAAACTCAAAGTTACGCATCCACGACCAGGCGCGCTTTTCACGATCGTCGCGAGTGACCCCCTGATGCTCCCAGAGTCCGACCGCAGAGCAGATCTGTCGCTCGCGATAGTCGCCGCTAAACTTGCCTTGCCAGGGGAAGTCTGGATTACCGCTGGGCTGTTCAACAGCCGCCACTTTCATCTTTTCACGCATACGATTGCAGGCGTCGCCGGAGAGCACATGCACATGCCAGGGCTGAATATTACAATTTGAGGGCGCCCAGCTGGCCAACTCAAAAACCTCTTTCAAGGTCCGCTGATCGACCGCCTTCGGTAAAAATCCGCGATACGAGTGTCGCGCCTTCACAACATCGGTAAATTCCATACTCTGGCTCCATCACTATTTAGATTGCGCTGGACTTTAGCAATGGATCTAAAGTCTGTCCACGGCGAGAGTCATTTCAGCGCGATTTGCCGCAAAAAAAAACCCCGCAGCACAAGCTGCGGGGTCATCCAATGTTTTACTCTGGAATATCGCGTTTATTCGAAGTAGCTGGTTGGCATTGCCATCAAACTTTCAATGTTGGCACTCAAGGTTTTCGCATGCGCATCGGCGCGCGGCAAGATGCGTTCAAAGAAAAACTCTGCGCTGTGCAACTTGGCTTCAAGGAAGTTCTTGTCGCCCTCACCCGCCGCCAGTTGCCTGTGGGCAGCGGCACTCATCTGCGCCCACATAAAGGCCATGTAGGCGTAACCGGAGAACATCAAAAAGTCCACCGACGACGCTCCGACATTGTCTGGATTCTTTTTCGCCCGCATCGCCATGCGATACGCTAGATAGCGCCACTTCAGCGCCAGCTTGGTAATAGTCCAAGCCTGCTTGCGCATCTGCTTCGCCTGCGGCGATTTTTTCCATGGCAAAAACTGTGCAGCAAAACTGAGCATCTCGCCGCTAAACAAATTGAGTTGTTTAAATTTATCCATCAGCACTTTACGACCAACCAGATCCAGCGCCTGAATGCCGGTAGTGCCCTCATAGAGAGTTGCAATGCGGCTGTCACGAAGAATCTGCTCCATGCCCCACTCTTTAATATAACCGTGGCCGCCGAAAACCTGAACACCATGGTTGGCTGCTTCAACACCCAACTCGGTAATAAAGCCTTTCAAAATCGGTGTGCAGAAGCCGAGGCGAATTTCTGCCGCATCGCGCTCCTGCTGAGTTTTACCGGAGCGATAAACATCGGCAAACTGACTGGCATAGGTGACCATGGCGCGGCCGCCCTCAGCGATAACGCGCTGGGTCAGCAACATACGGCGCACATCCGGATGCTCAATAATGGCATCTGCTGGGCCATTGGGATTCTTGATACCAGAGATAGAGCGCATCGCGAGACGCTCACGGGCATATTTCGCCGCGCCCTGATACGAGCGTTCGGCGGCGGCGGCACCCTGACTGGCGGTGCCGATTCGCGCCACATTCATATAGGTAAACATGGCCGCCAGACCCTGGTGTGGCTCGCCGATCAAAAAGCCTTTGGCATCATCAAAATTAAGCACCGCAGTGCCGTTTCCATGAATACCCATCTTGTGCTCAATCGAACCACAGCGAACGCCATTGCGCTCTCCGGCAGAACCATCTTCAGCCACTAAAAACTTAGGGATAATAAACAGCGACAGGCCTTTGGTACCAGCTGGTGCATCGGGCAACTTAGCCAAGACAATGTGGACGATATTTTCGGTCAGGTCGTGCTCGCCAGCACTGATAAAGATCTTTGTCCCATTAATACTGTAGCTGCCGTCATCATTGGGCGCTGCCTTGGTTTTCATCTGCCCGAGATCGGTGCCGCAGTGAGGCTCAGTCAGGCACATGGTGCCGCTCCAGACGCCACTGATCAGTTTCGTAAGATAATCTTTCTTTTGCTGCTCGGTGCCACTGGTTTCGAGTGTAGCGACAGCACCCTCGCTAAGGCCGGGGTACATCGCCCAGGCCCAGTTAGCGGTGGTCATCATTTCATTGATGGCAATCCCAATAGACGCTGGCAGGCCCTGGCCGCCCATATCGGTGCTGCCGGTCAAGGTGGTCCAACCGGCTTCAATAAACGTTTGGTAGGCCTCTTTAAAGCCCGCAGGTGTCGTTACCACACCATCGTCCCAGGTACAGCCCTCATCGCCGCTCTGATAGATCGGCGCCAATTCGTTTTCACAAAACTTGGCTGCTTCAGTAAAGATCGCCTCGACCATATCTGTTGTAGCTTCGTCTCCGCCCTGAACATGTTTGTACTTGCTCTGCATATCGAGCACATCGTTGAACAGAAACAGGTAATCGTTTACCGGGACTTTATAATCAGGCATTGCTACTCTCCTATGAGATATGGCCTATCAGGTGGAGGACTCCACTGGTTTTGTTTTGCAGCGAAAAACACTCGCCTTGTGGGTTTTCAGCAGTGTTAAATATGACGTCAGCCGGCAAAAAAAGCGGACGTTGAAATGCTACGTCAACGCTGTAGCCAGCAGTCGGTAATTTTTCTTCCAGCGCGGCCAAGCAACGCGCCTTGGACCACATACCATGAGCGATCGCCTGCTTAAAACCAAACAATCTTGCGGTGATGTCGGATAGATGGATTGGATTATAATCAGCGGAAATTTTGGCGTAACGGCGACCGGTATCAGCGGCAACAGTCCAATACTGAGGATCACCTTCAGGCAACGTCTCTTTTTGACGAACCACTGGCACGCCCGTTTTACAGCGATTTAAGTAGGTTGATGTACTCGACCAGACCAGCTGATTGTCAACCACTGCCGACACATCAATATCCCATTCAACGCCGCGACTGGTCAGTTCACTGTGGCCAATAGTGGCTTTCATACTAATCGACGCACCAAGATCGAACTCTTCGAGCACTGAGATACGGTTGCGCAAATGCACCTGGCCCATCGCCTTCATCGGAAAATCGTGCTGAATCAGCAGATTTAATGACAGCGGAAACGCCAACATATGGAGATAGGTTGCCGGAAGCAGCGTATTATCTGCAAAACCACAAACAGACCGATAAGCATGCAGATGGTCCCTGCGAATACGCAGATGGTTGACCTCCGTGCTCAGCGCCGGCAACACATCGCCAAGCTGGTAGTGCCCAGATTTAAACGCCGCACGCCCAAGCAGGGAAGGCATGTTCGGCAACTGATCAAGCACAATAGGGGCAACCCAGGCACGCGAGTCTGCGGGACTGCTATGGGGTTGATTCGTTGTTGGATTAGGTGCGTTCATCTTAGACATGCTGCGTGAAACCTCCCTGGTAGTCATTGGCAGTAAAAAAACTCTATTTTGTCATTTCGGTCAATTGTGTATGATGGCCGCTTTGACTCATCTGGTAAGTGTATGTCAGGTTTAACCGATGCGGGAACTTTAGTCCGGTTGGCATATCAAGGTTTGGCCAATCTCGGCGTCGATGCCGACGAAGTATTGCGTCGCTCCGGGCTCGACCCGCAACAACTCTATCAAACTAATTTGCGCACTCAGTTCTCCGCACAACCGCGTTTTTGGAAGGCCGCTGTCGAACTGTCTGGCGACCCCTGTATCGGTTTGCATCTGGGTGAGAAAATGCCCGTGTATAAAGGCCAGATTCTCGAGTATCTGTTTCTTAGCAGCGCCACCTTTGGTGATGGTCTGCGTCGAGTGATCAATTATCAACGCCTGATTAGCGATGCATTGCACGGGCAGCTAAGCGAACAGCCAAGGCCGTGCTTAACCAGCTATTTCAGCGACCACCAATACGCCACCTCACACTTGGCTGAGGCCATGGTGCTGGGCCTGATTAAATCCTTTCAGGCGGTTACCGACGGCGCCTTTAGCGCAGAGCAGATTGTCTTTAACCACGCTCCCAATACTGATATCAGCGAATATCAACGAATTTTTCAGTGCGATGTGCAATTCAATGCAAAATCATTTCAACTTTATTTCGCTCCAGAGATACTCCATTATCGCTCGTTGAGCGCTGTGCCAGAGCTGCTAAATCTGCATATGAAAGCCGCCGACCAGCACCTCGCACTGCTGCGGCAACAGGATTTTATTCGCCATGTTCGCGGCCACATTGCGGCACTGCTGGAAAGCGGAGATGTGACTCTAGAACGGGTTGCCGACCGGCTTGAGATCACACCACGCAATCTCAGACATCAATTAAATACTACCAATACCAGCTTTCAGCGCCTGCTCAATGATCTTCGACGCTCACTGGCCAGACGCCTGCTGTCGCGTACCGACGAAGAGATCAGTGAAATTGTCTATCTCACCGGCTTCTCTGAACCGAGCACTTTTTATCGCGCCTTTAAACGCTGGGAGGGAATCACACCGATCGAATACCGCAAGCGTGCCAAAACCAGAAACCCGTAGTCGCTAGCATTTCCACCACAAGCTACATGCAGTAGAATGCATAACGAATCATTCACCGCCCAACTCAAAGAGCAACAACCCCTATGACCAATCACCCTGCGTTTGAGCTTTTGCGCGAGCAAGAGATACCGTCCCTTAATGTCCGCTATCAGGAATACCGCCATCGAGTCACCGGTGCGCAACATATCCATCTTGCCGCAGACAACAAAGAGAATGTATTTTTAGTCGCCCTGCGCACGGTGCCAATGGACTCAACCGGCGTTGCCCACATTCTCGAGCACACCGCACTCTGTGGCAGTGAGAAATACCCCGTTCGCGACCCGTTCTTTATGATGATCCGGCGTTCGCTGAATACCTTTATGAACGCCTTTACCAGTTCCGACTGGACCGCTTATCCATTTGCCAGCCAAAATAAAAAAGACTTCAATAATCTACTCAGTGTCTATTTGGACTCAGTATTTTTTGCTCGCCTCGATCCGCTGGATTTTGCTCAGGAAGGCCACCGTCTCGAATTTGCCGATCCCGCTGATAGCAGTTCTGAACTGACTTATAAAGGTGTCGTATTTAATGAGATGAAAGGCGCCATGAGCTCGATTAACTCGACCCTCTGGCAGACCATGAGCAAGCACCTCTATCCCACCAGCACCTACCACTACAACAGTGGCGGCGAGCCGGCGGATATTCCGGATCTGACTTACGATCAATTTAAAGCCTTCTACAAGACTCACTATCACCCGAGCAACTCAATTTTTATTACCTTTGGCGATATTCCTGCGGCCGAACATCAGGCAACCTTTGAAGAAAATGCCCTCAGTCGCTTTGAAAAACTTGACTGCCATATTGCCGTCAACGACGAGCAGCGTTACAGCACGCCGCAGTATTTTGAAGAGACTTACGCCGCGGATGATCAAGAACCACTTGAGAACCATACTCACATCGTGCTCTCTTGGCTGCTTGGTGACTCGACCGATTTAGAGGCGACGATGCAGGCGCGACTGCTCGCCAGCGTGCTGCTCGACAACAGCGGTTCGCCACTGCAAAAGGCCTTAGAGACCACTGCACTGGGCACCTCTCCGTCGCCGATGTGTGGTCTCGAAGACTCGCAAAAAGAGCTCTGCTTCGCCTGCGGTGTCGAGGGCTCGAATCCACAGCAGGCCGATGCGGTTGAAGCAATGATTCTCGACGTGCTGCGCGATGTCGCCGACAATGGCCTGCCCCATGAGCAGGTCGCCGCCAGCCTTCATCAGCTAGAACTGTCTCAGCGCGAGGTCTCCGGTGGTGGCTATCCCTATGGTCTCAATTTGATTCTTACCTCATTGACCAGCGCCACTCACCGCGGTGATCCGGTAGATTTATTAAATCTCGATCCGGTACTGGACAAGTTACAACAGCAAATTGAAGATCCAGAGTTTATTAAATCACTGGCGCGCAATCTGCTGCTCGACAACCAACACCGCATTCGCTTGGTCATGAAGCCCGATCGCGAGTTGGCCCACGGCAAAGAACAGGCCGAAAAAGATCGTCTGGCAGCGATTCAAGCCACTCTTAACGACGCAGAAAAACAAGCCATAGTAGACAACGCCGCAGCTCTAAAAGCACGCCAGGAAATGGACGAAGATCTGGACATTTTGCCCAAGGTCGGTATTGAAGATGTGCCGAAAGACATTGCCTACGCAGAGAAGCACAGCAGCGACAGTTCACCGCTGCCACTGACCAGCTACAGTGCCGGCACCAATGGGCTGGCTTATCAGCAAATCATTATGCCGATGCCCGCTCTGACTGAAGAGCAAATGGACCTGCTGCCACTCTACAGCACCTGCGTCACCGAGATGGGTGTCGGCGACAGAGACTATCAGGCCACCCAGCTTTGGCACTCCAGTGTGGTTGGCGCCTACTCCGCTTCTGCCTCGGTGCGCAGCGACAAAGACAGACTCGATCAGCTGCACGGTAATATTAGCTTTTCCGCCAAAGGTCTTGCCCGCAATCAGCAGGCGATGAGCGATTTAATGCACGAGTCGCTGCTCAAGGCACGCTTTGATGAACTGTCGCGACTGCGTGAACTGGTTGCGCAAATCCGCACCCACCGCGAGTCCTCAATCGTTGGCAATGGCCACGTGCTGGCGATGACCGCAGCAGCCAGCGGACTATCAGCAAACGCCCATTTAAATCAGCGCTGGGGTGGCATGAGCGGACTGGCGCAAATCAAAGCGCTGGATCAGAGCCTTGAGTCTAAAGACGGTTTAGAGTCTCTGTCAGCGCAGCTCCAGGCCATTCATCAGTTGGTGTTGCAGCAACCGCGACACTATTTACTGGTCGCCGAAGCGGATCGACTGGCTGGCTTTAAAGAAAGTATTAACAACACCTTTGCCGGCGATGAGAAACTCGCGGCCGAGGCAAGCAATCTGATTGAATACCATCCAACACTGCAATCAGTGCAGCACTGCTGGACTGCCAATACGCAGGTAAGCTTCTGCGCCAAAGCCTATGCCACAGTGCCCTCAAGCCATGTCGATGCCGCGGCGTTGACCGTGCTCGGCGGCGTCTTGCGCAATGGTTATCTGCATCGCACCATCCGTGAACAGGGTGGTGCCTATGGTGGCGGTGCATCGCAGGACAACCAATCCGGCGCGTTCCGTTTTTACTCCTATCGCGATCCGCGAATTGAAGGCACGCTGGCCGACTTTGATCACTCGATTCAGTGGCTGCTGGAAAAACCGCTTGGCGACGACAAGGTCGAAGAAGCAATACTCGGTGTGATTGGCAGTCTCGATAAACCAGCCTCACCCGCAGGAGAAGCGATGCAGGCATTTCATGGCGAACGCAATGGACGCAGCAAAGCCTCCATGGTGGAATTTCGCAATCGCGTGCTAGCGGTGACCGATGCCGATCTCAAGCGTGTTGCCAGCGATTACCTGCGTCAGGATTTAGCTCAGACGGCAGTGATTACCAATAGCGATCTGGCCAGCAAAACCGGTCTCGATATTATTGCGGTGTAAGCATTGTGAGCGACGCTAATAGACCCTCAGCCCGCGACGATCTGTTTGCCAGTCCGCTGGGCAATATCCCGCGCTTCGCCTTTGATCAGGCGGTGGTGGATGTGTTCCCCGATATGATTCAACGCTCGGTGCCCGGCTATCAGACGATTATTAATCTCTGTGGCGAACTGGCAGCGCGTTTTGTACAGGCCGACAGCAACTGCTATGACCTCGGCTGTTCACTGGGCGCCTCATCACTGGCCATTCGTCAGCAAATTCAACAGCCTGGCGTCACCATCGTTGCAGTCGACAACTCTGCGGCCATGCTCGCACGCTGCCAGACACTGCTGCAATCTGATCAGGCTGCAACAGCGGTAGAGCTCGTAGAAGCGGATATCTGTGATATTGAGATTAACAATGCATCGTTGGTCGTGATGAATTTTACCCTGCAGTTTATCGCCATTGAAAAGCGACAGGCGCTGCTGGAAAAAATCTATGCAGGCCTCAACCCGGGTGGCTGTCTGGTGATTTCTGAAAAGCTTTTATTTGAACCCGAATCATTAAACCAGTTGCTCTCGGAACTGCATCATCAGTTTAAAAGCGCTCAGGGTTACAGTGATTTGGAGATCAGCCAGAAGCGCGATTCACTGGAAAATATTCTTATCCCGGAAACACTCGAGACCCATATCAATAGAATAAAGGCTTGCGGATTTAACTCCGCAAGCCCTTGGTTTCAATGCTTTAACTTTGCCTCACTAGTCGCTGTTAAATAATCAGCGACTGACCAATCCAGTGATAGTTTTGATCATTTTTTTCACCTTTGGCGTGTAGGGAGGGTGCATCATATGACCACTACTCCACTTGTCCTGCAACACACTGCGCTCATGTGAAAACGCCTTAAAGCCCCACTCGCCGCCAGACTTTCCAATACCACTATTGTTGACACCGCCAAAGGGTAAATTGGGGTGCACAAAGTGCATGACGGTCTGATTGATGCAGGTATCTCCAGCACTGGTCTCCTCGAGTACTTTGTTGATTGCGGCCTTTTCTCGACCGAAGAAGTAAAGCGCCAAAGGCTTGGGTTTGCTGTTAATAAAATCAATCACCTCATCCAGCTCGCTAAACGTCATAATCGGCAGCACTGGACCAAAAATCTCTTCATCCATAATTCGTGAATCGCTGGCCATTCCTTCAATCAGAGTCGGCGCAATAAAACGCTCGGCATCGTCGACCTGGCCACCAGAGATCACTTGAGCACCACCGGCCAAGGCATCCGACAACAACCCAGAAATACGGCCATGGTGATTCTGATTCACTACCTGACAGTAATCGCCATTGGCTTTAGCATCGCTGCCCTCGCCATACTGTCGCGCCATGCAGCTCTTCAGTTCAACCAGCAGTGCATCTTTGATACTCTCGTGAACAAACAAATAGTCCGGCGCGATACAGGTCTGGCCGTTGTTGGTAAATTTACCCCAGGAAACACTGCGCGCGGTTTTCTTCAAATCAGCGCTTTTATCGACAATCACAGGGCTCTTGCCACCCAGCTCCAGCGTCACCGAGGTGAGATTTTTCGCCGCCGCGGCCATCACATGCTTGCCAACCGCCGGACTACCTGTAAAGAAGATATGATCGAAAGGCAGGCTGGTGAGGTAACTCGAGACACTGGCATCGCCTTCGAACAGAGAGACCTCTTCAGGGCGAAATGCCTCTTCGACAATCTCTGCAATCACCTTAGACATATTCGGCGTCATCTCCGAGGGCTTGATAATAACCGTGCAACCCGCGGCAATGGCTGACATCATCGGGCCAAAGGTCAGATTAAACGGGTAGTTCCAAGGCGAGATCACCAGGCTGGTGCCCTTAGGTTCAGTAACAATTTTTGATGAGGTGCCGAGCATGGTCATCGACGCGCTGACTGAAACTGGCTTCATCCACTTCTTCAATTTCTTACGAATGTGAGACAATTCTGATAACACAATCATAATCTCAGCCATATCCACTTCGGCTTCTGGCTTGCCAAAGTCAGCGGCGGCCGACGCATAAATCTTGTCATAAGAGGCTTTAAAGGCCTTTTCAAAGCGCGCCAACGCTTCCAGGCGCTGAGCACAGGTGGATTTGCGCAGCTTCAGTGCATAGCCCTTTTGCATCTCAAAAGCAGTATCAATGGCAGTCTTATTGTCTGCACTCAGTTGTGGATTGGTCATGGAGCTCCCCTAATGGATTAGATTATTACTATTTTTGTTTTGTTTGCAGGCTTCTCAGTGCAGCATGGGCCTAAATCTGTGCCACGATATGATATGGCATTTTAACAATCAATTTTATACTGTTATCGGTCATATACTGTTACCGGTCACTAATAGTGCGGCGGCTTCTCGTTCTGCGAGCCATCTCCCTCAGCAGCGACATCTTGAAGCGCCTCCAGACGCTGCACCATAGATTGGTGCGCCTTGGTCAGTGCGTCAATCTCTTTCTGCTGACGAAAGATCTCCTCACTCAACTCGGCATTAGCCATTTCTTGATAGGCTAGCTTCTCTTCAAGCTGCTCAAATCGCTGTTCTATTTTGTCACTGTTCATCGCTTCTAAAACTCTTATTTCTAAGCGTCAAACCATAGCGGAAATACCTTATAATTTACCACTTAATTTTTAGGTATGCGCATGATTCCAACCTCACTCGATTATGGACCTCTCTTTTCCTGGCTGGAAGAATCCGAACTCAGCGAATGGGGCCAAGATCTGCCTGAACTGATTGCCAAGCAGCTGCGTCGTGAACGCTGGGGTGATATGCCCGAGTGGGAAGAAACGCTGGCACGGCTGCCAGAGATTGATCCACTGCATACTGACTTTAGCAGCGGCGTGCAGATCGGCGATATTAGCCTGATGGACAAAGGCCGGCGACTGGCACTGCAAGCCACCTTGATGGGGCTGCACCCATGGCGCAAAGGCCCTTACAATCTATTCGGCATGCATTTGGATACCGAGTGGCGCTCAGATTGGAAATGGGATCGTGTGCTGCCCCATCTGGCATCCTTAAACGGCCGCACTATTCTCGATGTCGGCTGCGGCAATGGCTACCACTGCTGGCGCATGCTCGGCGCGGGTGCCGAGCGCGTCATTGGCATCGACCCCTCGGCAAAATTTGTCTTCCAGTTTCATGCCATCAAACGCTTTGCCGGCAATCAGCTGCCGATCGATGTACTGCCATTGGGCATTGAACACATGCCGGAAAAAATGGCCGCCTTTGACACGGTTTTTTCCATGGGTATTCTCTATCATCGTCGCTCGCCGATGGACCATCTCCGTGAACTGCGACAACTACTGAAACCCGGTGGTCAACTAGTACTGGAGACCCTAGTGATCGAAGGCGCCGAAGATCAACTATTAGTGCCGCAAGATCGCTATGCCAAAATGCCTAATGTCTGGTTTATACCCTCGCCCGATATGCTGCTCGGTTGGATGCGCAAAAACGGGCTCAAGAATCCGCGCATGGTCGATATCAGTGCCACCAGTGTCGACGAACAGCGCTCCACCGAGTGGATGAAGTTTGAATCACTCGCCGACTTTTTAGACCCTAATGATCGCAGCAAAACGGTCGAGGGCCATCCAGCGCCAGTGCGAGGCGTATTTGTTGCCGAGGCACCGTACTAATTCGATGCTACCATTAGAGCAGCGTTTCCAGCCAACACCCCACCCTAACCACCCGTCGTGATCAGGGCACTTTTGAAAAGGACTAACTATGCAAAAATTACTGTTCGGACTCAGTATTATCCTGCTGACACTCATTAGCGGTTGCAGCAACAACCCGACCAAAACCCCACTGGAAAAGCGTCAAGTGATTATCGATATGCGCAACCAGGTGCTCAACGATCTGTACAAAATCAAACCCGACGTCAAAGCACAAATTGCAAAAGCAGAGGGCTACGCGGTGTTTAGTAACGCCAATATTAACCTTGTGTTCGCCAGCGTCGGTGCTGGCCACGGTGTGGTGCATGACAACCAGAGTGGCAAAAATACCTTTATGAAAATGGGCGAAGCCGGTGTCGGCCTCGGTTTCGGCATCAAAGATTTCCGTGTGGTATTTGTCTTCCACAGCCGCGATGCCCTGACCCAGTTTGTCGATAGTGGCTGGGCTTTTGGCGTCAATGCCGACGCCGCAGCCAAAGCTAGCGAGAAAGGAGGCGCAGTGGGGGGCGAGGCCACCTTTGACAATATCACCGTTTACCAGCTAACTGAATCTGGTTTGGCGCTGCAAGCCACCGTGAAAGGCACCAAATTCTGGCAGGATAACGAGCTTAATTAAACCTCAATGCAAGGGCCCCACTATGTTCACCACCTCTATTGCTCGGCGCTTCTGCGGGCCACCTCAATCGGGCAATGGCGGCTATAGCTGCGGCTTGCTCGGCAAACAGATTGACGGGGCCAGTACAGTTCGATTGCACGTGCCACCGCCGCTGGACAGTGACTTAAGCATCAGTCAGGTCAATGGTAGCTGGTTGCTGCAACAGGGTACGCAACTGATCGGCACGGCAATTCCAGCGCAACTTGATATGGTTGCCCCCAGCCCACCGTCTCTTGAGCAAGCGCGGGAGGCGAGAAAAACCTACACAGGCTATGGCGAGCACAGCTTTCCCCAGTGCTTTGTCTGTGGCACCGGCCGTGAACCCGGAGATGGCTTACGGCTTTTTACCGGCAAGGTTAGCGGGCGCGAACTCGTCGCCTGTGACTGGCAGCCACAGGCAGACCTGCTCGATAGCAGCGGTCATGTAAAACATGAATTTGTCTGGTCAGCTCTCGACTGTCCGAGCTACTTTGCATTGGACATCCCCGTCGATCCCAATGCAGTCTGCTTACTCGGAGAAATGACTGCCTGCGTGGACAAATCGATATCCGCTGATCAGCCCCTAATAATCTATGCTTGGAAGCGTTTTATCGATGGCCGCAAGCACTACTCGGCGGCGGCTCTGTGCACTGCTGAAGGAGAGGTGCTGGCAAGAGCCGAGCACCTCTGGATCCAAGTTAAAAAATAATTAAATCTTCAATGCTTCATCGGCGGGAATATAGTGATATCCAAGCGCATCAGCTACCGCCTTGTAGGTCACTTGCCCCTTGTGCACATTGAGACCGTTCTGTAGGTTTTTATCCAAAAACAGTGCATTCACCGGATCATCTGCCAGTGCCAGAGCATAGGGTAACGTAGCGTTATTGAGTGCCATGGTCGCGGTGCGTGCGACACCACCAGGCATATTGGCCACACAGTAGTGGACAATATCGTCCACCACAAAGGTCGGCTGCTGATGAGTGGTTGCACGTGATGTTTCAAAACAGCCGCCCTGATCAATCGCCACATCGACCACCACCGCGCCCTTCTTCATACGGCCGATTATATCGCGAGTCAACAGCTTGGGAGCCGCAGCGCCGGGAATCAACACCGCCCCAATCACCAAATCGGCTTCGAGGGCATACTCTTCGATCGCCACCACCGTCGAATAAACACAGTGCGCTCGACCCTCATACTTCGCATCGAGCTGGCGCAGACGCGCAATCGAACGATCGAGAATCGTCACATCAGCCCCCATTCCCACCGCAATCGCCGCCGCGTTATCACCCACCACGCCACCGCCAATGATGAGTACCTTTGCTGGCGCCACACCGGGCACACCACCGAGCAACACGCCGCGACCACCCTGAGCTTTTTCGAGATGGTGGGCACCCGCCTGCACCGACATACGTCCGGCCACTTCAGACATCGGTGCCAACAACGGCAGACCGCCCTGATTGTCGGTAACGGTTTCGTAGGCGACGCAGGTTGCCCCGGACTCAACCAACAATTTTGTCTGCTCAGGATCTGGCGCTAAATGCAGATAGGTATAGAGGATTTGGCCATCGCGCAACATTGCACACTCCGTCGGCTGCGGTTCCTTTACTTTAACGATCATATCCGCCACGGCAAAAAGCTCCGCCGCGCTAGCGACCATCTCTGCACCCGCTGCGCGGTATTCGTCGTCACTAAAATCAATCGCAGCACCGGCATTCACCTCAACCATAACCCGGTGACCACGAGCCACCAACTCAATGACCGAAGCAGGCGTCAAACCCACTCGATACTCATGATTTTTAATCTCTTTAGGCACACCAATCAACATCTTGAAAACCCCTTAAATTATCCTTATGACCGACACAGGTAGCAGCCATATGCGTAGACATAGCTTTATCATTTATTTTTGCTATTTTAGGCTTTGATAAAAATATTTATTGATTATCTACGGTTTAATATAGAATATTTTGCTAATAAGCGAATTTAAACAGGATAATGTTTGGCTATGACTAACGGCGAAATAAACTCAGCACATAAACTCAGCAAGATAGATCGCAATATACTGCGCATACTGCAACGCGATGGACGCATCAGCTACACCGATCTCTCACGAGAAGTCGGCCTCTCAGTCACCCCCTGCATAGAAAGGGTAAAAAGACTTGAGCGCAGCGGTTATATTCAAGGCTACACAGCCAAACTCAACCCGGAGCTGCTAAATGCCGGGCTCGTCGTGTTTGTACAAATACGTCTCAACCACACCTCACAGAAAAACTTTGAAGAATTCCGTCGCTCGGTTCTGGACCTCGAAGATGTGCAGAGTTGCTACCTCGTCTCCGGCAACTATGACTACCTGCTCAAAGCCCGTGTCGCAGACATGGCCGCCTATCGAGAACTGCTTGGCAGCAGTATTCTCAAGCTCCCTGCGGTGCAAGAATCAACCAGTTATGTGGTCATGGAAGAGCTCAAAGAAAGCATGCAACTGCCGATCGCACACTGCCGCTAGAGCGGCTAAAAAATGCGCTAAAAGCACCGCAAGAATTGTTGACTCACTCGTCCCGCTCACCTATAGTACGCGGCCTCTGAAGAGAGACAGCAACGCACTCGTAGCTCAGCTGGATAGAGTACCCGGCTACGAACCGGGCGGTCGGTGGTTCGAATCCACCCGAGTGCACCATATACAGAAAACCCCACTGCTTGCAGTGGGGTTTTCTGTATATGGAGAACAACGGTGGTGAGAACCACCCGGTTCGACAAACTTGCTACAGCAAGTTTGGACCGAACCGCAACGCGGTGAGCCCGCAGAGGTAGAAACACCCCCGAGGGTGTTTCTAGTCACTCCACCCGAGTGCACCCTATCAAAGCCCAAACACCACCTTTTCGCTTTTCAGCATGCGCTCAATCCCCAGCGCCAAAGCAATCGAAATCAGTAATGTAAATCCGCAAGATACCAACAGTTGCAACAGCGGAATCTCTTTACCCTTAATCAGCTCCATCAGGGCCTGCTGTTGGCCTGAAACCGGTGCCCAGCGCAACTGATCCGGTGCAATGTTGTAGCTGGCTGCCATCGACAGCGCTAGCGGCACAAATAACACAATAGTCAGATATGACTGCGCCTCTTTAAAGGTTTTCGCCATAAATGAAACAAACAGCTGCAGGGCTGAGGCCATCACGGCAACCGGCAGGCCGATGATTAACATTGCGATAATAAACGTACTACTAATGCCAACACTAAAACCTAACTCTTGCCAGGGCACGAGCATATAAGCAACTTTTGAAACCAGCAAAATCAACAGTAACCCGAGCATGGCGAAGATGCTCACCGCGGTAATTTTTGACAGGACCAATTGTCGAACGCTGATCGGATGACTGAGCAAAAGTGCCAGCGAGTTGCGCTCTCGCTCGCCCGCGCTGGTATCAATAGCGAGATTCATACCGGAGATAAACACCGAGTAAATCATGGTAAAAATAGCGATACCGAGAATCATACCGCCCTTGGAATCACGGGTGGCCTGATCTTGCTTGTTGAGCTTTATCGGTTGCACCACACTCGGATTAATACCTCTTATTATCAGCCTTAAGGCCGCCATTTCAGAACTGTAGCGCTCTATGCTTCGGCTTACTCGGCGAATCGAATCGGCCAATTTTTCATTTGAGCTATCCGCTTGCAGAGCAACTTCTGCGGGCTTGGCGGCGAGCATCTGTGTGGCGTAGTCATCGCTTATGATTAAGCTGATTTTTTTGCGCTGACTGGCATCATCGCTGTGGCTAATACCATTATTATTTAAGTGCCGGATTAAATCTGGCGCACCTTCTGAATTGACGATGGTAATTTTAAGGTCATCAGGACTCGACATCTGCGTGATCAGCACCATAAACAGCCCACACATAATCAATGGGGTAAACACGGCATAATAGAGGCCGGCCATCACCGAGCGTTTATCGCGAACGGCATCGAGAAGTTCCTTGCGCACCAGGCTAACAAATCGAGAATTCATGCGGCAATCCCCTCGTCACTGCCTATCAGGGTGATAAAGGCTTCTTCCAGCGAACCTTGTCCGGTCTGATCACAGAGCTCTTGGGGACTGCCCACTGCCACCACCTTGCCAGCAGCCATTACAATAACGCGATCGCAGAGCGCGGAGACTTCCTGCATCACGTGACTGGAGAACAACACACAGTGCCCCTGATCCTTGAGATCGCGGAGCAGCCCGCGCAGCACTCTGGTACTCATCACATCGAGGCCGCGGGTCGGTTCATCGAGAACAATATTGCTCGGCTTGTGCACAATCGCCTGCGCCAGCGCCGTTTTCATGCGCTGCCCCTGCGAAAACCCTTTGCAGCGACGATCGGCAATATCCTCGAGCTGCAAGTCATGGATGACATCGGCCGTCGCGCGCTTCGCCTGCTCAACTGACAGCCCGCTGATCTCGGCAAAGTAACGAATATATTCTCGCGGCGTTAGGCGCTCATAGAGGCCAAAAGGGTCGGGGAACAGGCCCAGCTGCTGCTTGGCTGCGGTAGGGTCTACTGCGACGTCAATGCCGTCAATTTCGGCATTGCCATTGTCGGGCTTTAATAAGCCAAACAGCATCCGCAGACAGGTGGTCTTGCCGGCGCCATTGGGGCCGAGCAGGCCGGTGATCTGACCATTTTCAGCACTAAAACTGAGATTATCCAGCGCCTGAACATCGCCGATTAATTTTGATAAGTTGGCAACCTTTATCATGGCTGTGGCTCCTGTTGCACTGACAGAATTTCAGTTGCCGCCTCGACACTACTGGCGTTGAGATAAAACCCGCCCCTCGCCCCCTCTTCCAGGCAACTGCTGTCCAAGTTTTGCCATGAGCTTTGCTCAACCAGATCAGCAATTAAGTCACCAGCACAGGACTGCATGGCAACACCATGGGTTGCATCAGTAGCAACAAGATGCACTGCATTGGTCATGTCGACCATGGCCATATCGGCCCAGTCAGGCGGTGTTGCAGGATCCAGTGCACCGGATAACAGCAACGTCGGTAGCGCGCTGACAATCGGTGCTGAAAAGGCCTCGCCCACGGACTCTATCGGCCACTGATCACAGGCGGCAGACATGCTATCAACCAATAGCGAGGAAATATAAGAATCAGCCATCTGCTGCAACATCGTATCTGACAGGCGATGTATATCCTCCCCACAGACCACGGAATTATGCATGCCCATCGCCAAACCAATACCCTCCATGGTCAGCGAGAAAAGGCCTAAAAGCGGCTGGTAGTTTTTCACTGCCGCCTGATCAATTGCCAGTGGCAGGAGCTGGCGAATATTCTGCGCATACATCGACATCCGCAGCGCGCCAAGGAACTTGTCTCGAGTCAAGACAAAGGGAGTGCGCTCACCGGTCATCGGATGGAAAACCTCTGTCCGAATAGGTCCTTCAGCCAGACGGCTATCGAGTTGTGCAAAGCGATCGCGCAACTGCGGAAACTGGCTATGGCAGGCTGGCGTTCCTTCACAGTCTCTGATCAGTAACTCAAGCCCTCGATCTACCGCTAATCCGACCGCTAATACTGATTGCTGCATCGGCACGACACCGTCCAACGTCACCGTCGCCAAGACCTCGGGAAAGTGCCGCATATAAAGCTGTGCCATGCGACTGCCGTAGGAAACACCATAGACATGCAGGGTGGTATACCCAAGATGTCGGCGCACCGCCTCAAAATCGGCCAGCGCAGTCTCACTGCCATACTGCGAGACGTCGGCATCCATACTATTGAGGCAGGCCTGAATCTCGTCAGCACTGGCAATCTCCTCGTAGGCGAATTCCAAAGGAGATATTATTTCGTCTTCGTTGCACTCGAGTATATTGGAGCGACCGGTGCCACGCTGATCAATCAACAATATATCGCGCTGCTGGCGTACCTTGCCAAAAGCGCGCTCAAACACTGGAGCCTGATCAATTGCCGACTGACCCGGGCCGCCCGAGATTGCCAGAAAAGCCTGGTCCGGATAGATATTTTTTATTGCCGGAATCACCACGAAGTGGATCTGAATCCGCCGCCCATTGGGTTTTTGCGGATTCTCAGCGACTGTAATATAGCCGCAGCGAAGACGATCGCTCAACCCATCAACATAACAGCTGTTTTCGTCACTAACTGGCTCGTCGGCAATCAGACTGCCGCTAACCGCGGCCATAAATGCCGCTGAAATAATTGCAAAAAAATGTGTCAGCCGCATTAAATACTCTCTTATCACTGCATGATTCTATTGTTTACAGTATGCCAAATTGAACCTAACGAGGCTAGCGCCGAGACCATCATGACGTGACTAGATCTAGGCCAACGGCTTTGATAACCCATAAACGAAGACCACTAGTTAATTTGGATAAGTTGAATATCAGCCGGTTAGCGACTACAACATTTAGAGCAACCTAGTTGAAGAGAATCATGACGGACCCAGACGATAACGATCAGGACAATCAAAAAAACCCCTCGGAAAAACCCTTTCTATTTGGACGCTATGAATACCTGATGTGGTTGTTGATCATGATAACCACCAGTCTCTATTTTTTTAGCCTCAACCAAAACAGCCAGGCCATCAAAACACTTAACTACACAGAACTGCTCAATCAGGTTGAGGGAGGTCAGATCACAGCGGTTGAGATCCAAGGTCTGCAGCTGCGAGGACGAAGCCGCGGGGCAACCAGTGGCTATGATTTTAAGACCACCCTGCCCGAGTTTATTGATCACCAGCTGCTGGATATTCTCAGCGCCAATCATGTCGCTGTCGAGATCAAATCCAGCCAGACACCGACCTGGCTGCAACTGCTGATGGGGGTCCTCCCCTGGTTGCTGATTATTGGTTTTTTTGTCTATAGCGGGCGCATGATGCGCAATCGTATTGGCGGCTC
Source organism: Porticoccaceae bacterium (assembly GCA_017858135.1). Classification (GTDB taxonomy): domain Bacteria; phylum Pseudomonadota; class Gammaproteobacteria; order Pseudomonadales; family Porticoccaceae; genus HTCC2207. The sequence goes on from JAFMBY010000020.1 coordinate 24,473, forward strand.
CAGCGGCCCATTTAGCTTTACTCAATCGCGGGCACGACGTTTTGATAAAAAGGAATCGGGGCCGGGCTACGAGAGTGTCGCTGGACTAGAGAGCGCCAAGCAAGAGTTGCAGGAAATTATCGACTACCTGAAGACCCCGGAAAAATTTCGGGCGCTGGGGGCAAAAATGCCCAAAGGCATTCTTATGATGGGCCCGCCGGGTACCGGCAAAACCCTGCTTGCTCGGGCGACTGCCGCCGAAGCGGGGGTCCCCTTTTACTCCATCAGCGGCTCAGAGTTTATCGAGATGTATGTCGGTGTCGGTGCCTCGAGGGTGCGCGATATGTTTAAGCAGGCACGCAAAGAAGCGCCAGCGCTGATTTTTATCGATGAGATTGACTCAGTTGGTCGGGTGCGCGGCACCGGCATGGGTGGCGGCAATGATGAGCGCGAGCAGACGCTCAATCAGGTGCTAGCGGAAATGGATGGTTTTAGTGCCGACGAAGCAGTAGTCGTGCTCGCCGCGACCAACCGTCCCGATGTATTGGATCCCGCTCTGCTGCGCCCTGGGCGATTTGACCGCAAGATTATCCTCGAGCTGCCACAAAAAAAAGCACGACGAGATATTCTCCGGGTGCATACCCGAGGCACACCTCTGGCCGAGGATGTGGATCTGGATAACGTTGTCGCCGCCACCGTAGGATTTTCCGGCGCGGACATCGAAAATCTCGTCAATGAAGCGGCGCTGCATGCCGCCCGTCTGAACAAACAACAACTCGACAACAGTGACTTTGACTATGCTCGCGACCGTGTGGTGATGGGCGCCGAACGCAAAGATCTGATCGTCGTCGGCGAGCGTCAGCGTATCGCCTGCCACGAAGCCGGACATGCGCTGGCCGCGTTTTACGCCGAACACAGTGATCCTGTGCAGCGTGTGACAATTATTCCACGAGGACGAGCGCTGGGCATGACCGAACAACTACCAGAAGAGGAGCGCCACAACCTCGTCGATGACTACCTGCGCGATCGACTCACTATTCTGCTCGCCGGGCGTGGCGCCGAGAAACAGCTTTTCAACAACACCAGCTCCGGCGCCGCAGATGATCTGCAACAGGCAACTAAGTTAGCGCGTCACATGGTAATGAACTGGGGAATGAGCGACGCACTCGGGCCGGTGGGCTATCGCGCTGGAGAAGCGCACCCATTTTTAGGCATGGAGCTCAGTGAACCCAAGGAGTACAGTGAAGCCACTGCTGAACTGATTGATCAGGAAGTACGCAAGCTGTTGACGCAGGCCGAAACCCACGTCAGCGAATTATTAGGCAGCCACGCAGAGCAGTTGCAGCAATTAATCGATGCGTTGCTGAAACACGAGTCGCTCGACCGTCAACAGCTTATCAAGCTGCTTGGAGACCCGTCGGTTGACCGCGAGGTCTGCGAGTAAATCCGCGTTCAGCGCCGTCACTCCGCTCCAGTTTTGTAAAATAACATCGCCTTGTCGCGCACAGAACCCAGCCTCAGGTTGATAATATCCAACAGGTAATTTTGATGCAGCCGCCACGGGCTTTTGTCACCCTGACTGGGAAACTGATCCATAGCGCGATCGACATAACCAGACGCAAGATCAATAAACTGCAGACGCTTGACGTTGGGGTCGCTGTTTTCAGCCACACAGTATTGATAGTTTTTCTTATCCATATAGCTCAGTAATCGACAGACGTAGGCGCTGGTCAAATCACATTTGAGTGTCCATGAGGCATTGGTATAACCGGCAGCGAGCGCAAGATTGGGAATACCACTAAACATCATACCTTTGTAAGTGAGACTGTCTGACAAGGTTTTCTCTTCCCCGTCCACGGCAATTTTTATCCCACCCAACAGCAACATCTCCAGACCCGTGGCACTGATAATAATGTCGGCTTCGAGAAAATCGCCGGACTTAAGCTCAATACCCTTCTCGGTAAACCGTTCAATATGGTCGGTGACGATGCTTGAGGTACCTTTGCGCAATGAGCGAAAAAGGTCGCCGTCAGGCACCAGACAGAGGCGTTGATCCCAGGGGTTGTAGCGGGGATTAAAATGGGTGTCGATATCAAAATCATCGCCCAACCACTGATGCACCATTTTGCGCAGCAGTTTCTTGACCGCATTGGGAAAGTATCTGCTCATTTGAAACAGCAGTGCCTGTCTAGTGACATTTTTCCAACGGGTTAAATCATAGGCTAACTGTGTAGAGAACCATTTTCTCAAGCGATGGCTGACCGCATCTTCCGCGGGACTTGAAATAACGTAGGTCGGCGAGCGCTGCAACATGGTGACATGGGCTGCGGTCTTGGCCATTGACGGCACCAACGTTATTGCTGTCGCGCCGCTGCCAATCACAACCACACGCTTACCGCTGTAATCCAGATCGTCAGGCCACAACTGCGGATGAATAATTTGCCCTTTAAACTGATCGGCACCGGGAAAGTCGGGCGTGTATCCTTTGTCATAGCGGTAATAACCGGTACAGCTGTACACAAAGTTACAGGTTAGTGTTTCCGTTTCAGGCTGCTGATTCTCGCATGCTGCGGTGCTTTCTAGTGCCAGTGTCCACTTTGCTGTTGCACTGTCCCATGAGGCAGCAACCACTTTACGCTGATAGTGAATATGTTGGTCAACGCCATACTCTGCAGCGCTCTCTTTGATGTAGTCTCGAATCGCCGGGCCATCAGCAATCGATTTAGCCTTTAACCAGGGTTTAAAGCTGTAGCCCAAGGTGTGCATATCTGAGTCGGAGCGAATACCGGGATAGCGAAACAGATCCCAGGTGCCTCCCATACGTTCGCGACTCTCGACAATTTTGTAGGTTTTATTGGGGTGCTTTAGTTGCAAGTGGCAGGCTGCGCCGATACCCGATAATCCGGCTCCGATAATGATCATATCAAAGTGATTCATAAGCGATCTTTTCTACTTGTTAGTGCAATAGTTTAGGCCCTAAAGACAAAAATCGATGTCTCCTCGGAGACATTGCCAAGCGCCCTGTTTTAGAATGGCCACCAGCCTTTGACGGCTTTATCCAACGCTGGCTGACATTTCTTGAGTTGCACATTGTAGGTATCGGCCTGGCGTTTTACTTTGGCCGCAACGCCACTCAAAAACTTTTTCTTTTTATAGCTGCCGCTTTTATAACCGCCCCAGCCTTCATGATAAGCGAGATATTGTTTGTAGGCATCCCACTTTGATAGGCCCAGATTTTTATGACTCTTGTCGGTATACCAGCCGACAAAGTTGATCGCGTCGGAAAATTCGTCGCGGTCATGCGTCCAATTGCCGGTATCGCGACGATAGTCGTTCCAAGCCGGATCCTGAGCCTGAGCATAACCGTAGGCAGAGGATCTGCGTGGCAGGGGTATAAACAAAAATTTTGGTCGGTCGGGGCGCACATTGTGACGGAAACTGGATTCCTGTTTGATAATCGCCATCATCACAGGAATGGGCGTTCCCCAGCGTTTTTTGGCACTGCGCGCGGCTTTATACCAATCCGTTTCGCCGCGAAAAATATGACAAACATCGTCGATCTTTGACGGCTTATAGGTGGCGCAACTCGACACAGCAAATACTGCGCAGAGCAAAATAACCTTTGATACAGACAGTTTTAAAATGTGTTTTTTAAGCATTTTTTAAGTATTTTATTGTCTGAAAATAGTCTCGTGGCATAGATAATTAGCAGATCTATCTGTCAGCAGTAGACTTGCTAATTTTCTCCCAGTTTGATTGACCATTTTACAGACTTCACGGCATTATTCATGCGCTTTATTCGCGGGCGGGAAAGCTTTTTTGATTACCCGACGTATAACCTATACTTGACAGCTCATTCATCCGCGGACGTTTATCATGACTACCATGCCACAAGAAGCTAACAACTATATTTTCACTGGCACCTGCCGCGCGGGCAGTGGGGTGGTTGCCGCGGTCACCAGTTATCTGGCTGAGCGCAACTGTTATATCTGCGCACTGGAACAGTTTGACGATGACTCCACCAACAAATTTTTTATGCGTGCCGTGTTTCGTCCGCAACAGGGCTCTCCCTCCATCGAGAATATCAGAGAGTCTTTTAATCAAGTGTCTGATGCGTTCGATATGGAATGGCGCATCCACGATCCTAAGGTGGCCGTTAAAACCCTGATTATGGTTTCCAAGTATGATCACTGTCTCGACGACATTTTGTATCGCCGTCGCAAAGGCGAATTTAATATGGAAGTCACCGCAGTGGTATCAAACCATGTTGACCTGCGTGCCATGGTGGAGCGTGAAGGCATTCGATTTATCCACCTGCCGGTGACCAAAGACACCAAAACTCAGCAGGAACAGCGTCTGCTCGAAATTGTTGCCGAAACCGGTACCGAACTGGTGGTTTTAGCGCGCTATATGCAGATTCTGTCCAACGAGTTGTCTGCCGAGCTATCCGGACGCTGCATCAATATTCACCACTCTTTTCTGCCTGGATTTAAAGGCGCCAAGCCCTACCATCAGGCCTACGAGCGCGGCGTCAAAGTGATTGGCGCGACCGCGCATTACGTCACGTCTGATCTCGACGAAGGGCCAATTATCGAACAGATTTTGACGCGGGTTAACCACAACTATAAGCCAGAACATCTCGTTAGGGTCGGCCGCGATAATGAGAGCATGGCGCTGGCCAAAGCAATTACTTATCACATTGAACGACGAGTGTTTCTCGACGGCAATAAAACCGTGGTGTTTCTCGGCGGCTAAACACCGCTGACATCATTCTGGAGGCTCTATGCCATTTGGACTTTTAAAGTACGGGCTCAATAGCGAGTACCCGGCGCAACACCATTTCACCCCTGCCACAGAGCTTAAAAAGCACTATGACGTGGTGATTATTGGCGCCGGCGGTCACGGTACAGGCATCGCCTACCATCTGGCAAAATACCATGGCATCACCAATGTTGCGGTGCTGGAAAAAAACTATCTCGGCAGTGGCAACACTGCGCGTAACACCGCGGTTATACGCTCTAACTATCTCACCGAAGAGGGTGTCACCTTCTACCGCGAGTCGGTCAAGCTGTGGCAAGACCTGAGCAATGAATTTAACTACAACGTAATGATGGAAAATCGCGGCCAGCTAACTCTGGCCCACAGCGATGCCGCCATTCGCAGTTTCCGTTGGCGCGCCGAGGTCAACCAGCATATGGGCGTGCGCTCCGAACTGATCGACCGCCAGCAGATTGCCGAGATGGTTCCCAACCTCAATATGTCTGAAGACTCGCGCTTTCCGATTATGGCTGGACTCTGGCATGCCGATGGCGCCACCGCGCGTCACGATGCTGTGGCCTGGGGCTACGCCAAAGGTGCCTGCGAGCGCGGCGTGGAACTGCATCAGCTAACCGAGGTGCAGGATATTGAAGTGACCAGCGGTCGAGTCACCGCGGTAAAAACTAATCGCGGACGTGTTGAGTGTGGCTGCGTGGTTCAGGCCGTCGCCGGTGCCAGTTCTGTGGTCGCCAAAATGGCTGGTATTCCCCTACCCATTCACTCCTACCCGCTACAGGCGATGGTAACCCAACCCTACAAACCGATTTTGACTCCCCATGTCAGTTCCCCGCATGTGCATGTCTACGTGCACCAGACCTCACGCGGCGAGTTTGTGATCGGTGGTGGCTCTGACCCCTACCCGCTCTACAACACTAGAGCGACGCTCGATCAGCGCGAGTCGCTGACCGCAGCGGCACTGGAACTGTTCCCCTTTTTGGCTCAGGCACGCATGTTGCGCCAGTGGGCGGGCACCACCGATATGACACCAGACTACAGCCCGATTATGGGCCTCAGCCCAGTGGAAAATTATTACCTCGACGCCGGCTGGGGCACCTGGGGCTTTAAGGCGACACCGATCTGCGGCAAAACCATGGCCGAGTTGGTGGCGACGCAAAAAGTCCCGGAGATTATCAAGCCCTTCGAATTGGAGCGTTTCTATCGCTTTGAACAGATCAACGAAGCCGGCGCGACCGCCGCTAGTCACTAAGGGGAGACAACCATGAAACTATTAACCTGTCCTCTAAACGGCCCGCGCAATATCAGCGAATTTACTTATGGCGGCGAGTACCATCCCATGCCTGACCACCAGAAGGTCTCTGCTCGTGAGTGGGCAGAACATGTGTTTTTCCATGACAACGCCGCCGCTGTGGTCACCGAGTGGTGGTGCCACAGTGCCAGCTCTTACTGGTTTTTAGCTGAGCGCAATACCATCAGTGACGAGATCGTGCGCACCTTCGCCGCCGATGAGATTTTTCAGCAGCGCGTTGAGTTCACGCAGCCCGCCAGTGGAGAGAATCAATAATGTCAAACAACTCACGTTTACCGGCACCCTTCGGCGCGCTGATTGACCGACAACAAGCAATTAACTTCCGCTTTGAAAAGCAGAGCTATCAGGGCTTTGCCGGCGACACGATCGCCAGCGCTCTGGCCGCCAATAACCAGTGGCTGCTGAGTCGATCATTTAAGTATCATCGGCCACGCGGTGTATTGACCATGGCCGGGCAAGATGCCAACAGCATGATTCAGCTGCCATCCGACCCCAATGCCCTCGCCGATCGTGTCGCGATCAGTGATGGACTCGAGGTGATGGGACAAAACTATAGCGGCAGCCTCAATCGCGACAGCGGCGCCCTGCTCGGGTTGGTGTCCAAATTCTTACCGGTTGGTTTTTATTACAAAGCCTTTTTTAAGCCCCGCGGTATGTGGGAAAAGTGGGCGCCACTGATTCGCAAAAAAGCCGGCCTCGGGGTAATTGACCAACAGTACCAGCCAGAGTATTACGACAAGCAGTATCAATTTTATGACGTCGCCGTTATCGGCGCCGGGCCCGCGGGTCTATCTGCTGCCTTGGACGCCGCGAAAACCGGTGCCGAAGTGCTGCTAGTCGATGAAAACCCCAGCCTCGGCGGATCACTCAACTACAGCCGTTTTGATGCCGAAGGCGAAAAAGGCCGCGAACTGCGCGAGCGTCTGGTTGCCGACGTTGAGGCCAGCGCCAATATCACCGCGATGACCAATGCCACCTGTAATGGCTGGTTCGCTGATAACTGGTTGCCCATTATTCGCGGCAAGCGACTCTATAAAGTGCGCGCCAAGCAGACCATCCTCTGCGTCGGCGCCCTGGAACAGCAGGCAGTGTTCCACAACAATGATCTGCCCGGGGTGATCATGAGCAGCGCGGCCCAGCGACTGATGCACCTCTATGCGGTGCGCCCGGGTAACAGTGCGGTGGTTGTCACTGGCAATAATGATGGTTATGCGACAGCACTGGATCTGCTCGATGCCGGCGTCGAGGTCAAGGCGATTGTCGACCTGCGAGAGCAGCCTGAATATGATGCGATTGCCAATCACGCTATCAGCAAAGGCCTCACTATCAAAACCGGACATGCGGTTTACGCGGCCAATAAAGACCGTAGCGGCCTGCATCTCGGTTCGGTCGAGGTGCGCGAAATCATTAGTCAGGGCACCTGCGCGACTCAGGGCGAAACCATCGACTGCGACACACTGTGCATGTCAGTGGGCTACACCCCCACCTATCAGCTAATCTGTCAGGGTGGCGGCCAGCTCAGCTACAACGACGATACCTCGATGTTTACGCTGACCAACTGCCCGCAGGATTGCCAGATTGCCGGATCGGTGAATAGCCACTGGCAGCTCGCTGATGTTATTGCCGACGCTCAACGTGCCGCAGTGATTGCCACCAATGCACTGCAACTTAGCTCACACCCTGTGCCCGAGCCGGTTGCCGTGTCACTGCAACACAGTCCCAACTTTAGCTGGCCCATTTTTGCCCATCCAAAGGGCAAGGAATTTGTCGACTTTGACGAAGACCTACAGATTGCCGACATTATTAATGCCACTCGCGATGGCTACGAACATATCCAACTGGTCAAGCGCTATTCCACCTGCGGCATGGGTCCGTCACAGGGTCGCCACTCGGCGCTGGCAACCGCGCGCCTGGTGGCAGCCGCGACCAATCGAACCGTTGCACAGACCGGTGTCACTACCGCGCGACCACCGTTTTCTGCCGAGCATCTGGCGCACAGTGCCGGACGCAGTTTTTATCCGGCACGACGCAGCAATATGCACTATCGCCATATTGAAGCTGGCGCGCAGATGTTGCAGGCCGGTGCCTGGTATCGACCGGCCTATTACGGCAGCACTGATGATCGTCAGAACTGCATTGATAGCGAAGTGAATAATGTGCGCAATAACGTCGGCCTAGTCGATGTCTCGACACTGGGCGGACTCGAAGTACGCGGCGCTGATGCCGCGGAGTTTTTAAATCGCTTTTACACTTTTGGATTTTTAAAGCAGCCGGTGGGTCGTGCACGCTATGCGCTGCTTACCAATGAAGCCGGAGTCGTGATCGATGACGGTGTTGCCTGTCGTTTTAGTGAGCAGCATTACTATGTCACCGCCACCACCGGCGGCGTCGACCGCGTCTATCAAACCATGCTCAAGTGGAATGCGCAGTGGCGTCTGGATGTCGATATCGCCAATGTCACCTCGGCCTACTGTGGGGTCAATATTGCCGGACCGAAAGCGCGCGACGTGCTCGCAAAGGTCTGCTCCGATATTGATCTGTGCAGCGAGGCATTTCCCTATATGGGCGTGCGCGAAGGAACCGTCGCCGCTATTCCAGCACG
>JAFMBY010000021.1 GCA_017858135.1 Porticoccaceae bacterium
GAGCCGGGCTCGATAAGGAGCCGGGCCCGTTAAAGAGCCTAGCTCGATATAAAGTCAATAATCCAGCTTGCCACCAACGCGCCATGCTCTTGCTCTTGCAGTGAGGTCATGGCGTTTTGGTATACCTCTGGTGGATAGTTCTTTTCACGTAACGTGTAGAGTGCCTTGGCATAGCTGTGCGAGAACTCAGGATGTCCTTGAAAGGTAAGAATATGCTCGCCAATTGAGATCATCGCTACTGGGCAGATATCGGTTGAGGCGAGCAGGGTGCTGCCAGGGGCGGGGACGGTAACCTGGTCTTGATGACTATAAAGCAGGTTGATGCTCGCCCCGGTTAAGCCGGCCTCTTTGGCGGCGCTATTGAGAATCGTCGGCTTGACGCCCAACCCCCATCCGGCAGCGGCTTTTTCGGTTTTACCGCCAAGTGCCGAGGCAATGATCTGGTGGCCAAAACAGATACCAACGGTTTTCTTTTGACGGTTATGTAAAGTCTCGACAAAGTTGTGGAGCTTTTGGATCCAGGGTTCTGGGTCATAAACACTGCTTTTGCTGCCGCTAATGATGTAGGCGTCGACTTCATTGATATCGGCGGGGTATTGCTCTCGATTGACGGCATAGGTGCTGAATTCCAGTGTTTCTGCTTGAGCGCCCCTGGCCTGATTGGCGGCAAGTACCAGTTGTTTGATCATCTGCGGGTATTCACCATAGATCTTAGCTAGATCCGGGGCGACATCGTCTGCGCGCAATAGGCCAATTTTGATCGTCACGGGCTTTGTTCTCCTTTAAGGTTTATCGTCTTGGCGTTTTTTTATTTTTATAAATCACTTTAATATAGTTGTGTAACTAGTTGATAAATATCTAAACGTCGCGTCCTTTTCCAGACTTGGCGCGCTCTTTCATATCCGACTGTATATACACTTGGTCAGTGGTTCCCATGCTCGCATGGCCGAGATCATCGGACATATGTTTTAACGGCCTGGTGGCAATATCCTGTGAGGCGCCAGTATGACGTAACCAGTGTGTCGTGGCTTCGCGCAAGGCCTTGGCTTCTCTGCCGAATCCTTCCGCAACCATCTGATCGTAAGCGAGATCAAAGGCCTGTTGAACAATGCGCCGCAGTTGCCGCGACGTCATGCCGCCTGAGCCGCGGTTTTTTGCGACCATCGCAGAGTTAATACCAAATGATGAGCTCAGCGAGGTGCGATAGCGCTGGTAGCGATCAATGTAGGGCAAAAGGGCGCTCGGCACTGATACGTCGCGCAATTTGTTGCCCTTACCCAGTACTTTCAGCCAGTTGTTACCGTCAGTGTCCTGCCAGTAATGCTTCCATGCGGGCTGCCAGTTAGTCCTGTCGGACAGCTCAGATACCCTTAAATAGAGGGTTTTTAGGGTCGCAATAACAAATAATGTGCGCTCGTGTAGCGGGTCTTTATCGGCCGCTTTTTCGGCGCATTCGAGGACAAAGTCCCATTGCAGATCAGACAGGCGCTTAATATTTTTTTGTGTGGTGCCTTTAATCAAGTAGGGCGACTGTTTGCGAATGGCCGGAATAGGGTTGCCGAAGGCATAGCCCTCATCGGTTAAATAGTCATAAAAAGCGGATACCGCTGAATAGCAGATCTTCATGGCCTCGTGACTCAGCGTGTGCCCGTCTCTCGACACTTTGATATCAGCGCCCTCCACCATGGCTTGTTTGCGGTCTTCCTTGGCGAGTTTGCCGGCAAATGGCCGCCAATTTTTATTTTGACGGCACTCTCCGCCGATTATTTTAAAGCGATCCTGCACTGAGTCACCAACCCAGGCTGCTGGTGGATTGTGGACAAAATCGAAATAGCCCTCAAGATCCGGGCGCTTGAGCTGAATAACGCTTTTACCAACGACGGTCCAGGCCCAGAGCAACAGGCGCTCAACTTCATTGCGGTAACCGCGATAGGTGGCTTCGCTTTTACGGCTGTAACTTTTTAAAAATGATTGCGTGTAGAGAAAGTCTTCGCGTGCGTCGGGAATCTGTTTGCTGATGTTGTCCAAAAACCGTTTTGAGTCTGGGTAGTCATCGAGCATCTTCATTGCCATCGGCTGACGCACAAAGCTTTTGTGGGCATCGAACAGTGGGCAGGCATTAAACGCTTTTGACATTGGCTCTTGCTCTGGTTGTGGCTCTGGTTGTGGCTGGTGGCAGAACGGGTTATACAGGACTGTATCAGCCTGCTTAGGCCCTGTCTATTAAAGTCCACTAATTGAGATTAGAGGACATAGTATCTAGGTAGCCTCGCGGTCTATTCCCTCCTACAGCACACAGCGGCTATTTTGCAATTGAGCTAACGAACAAACAAGTTGTCTATAGTAGTTAAATCGACTTCTGGTAAACTAGATCCACACTGACAAGGACTAATATTATGTCGCGCGTTATCGTCGCCTTGCTACTCACACTGTCATTCTCGCTAGCTGCTGTAGCGATCGCTCCAATCGAAAAGCAATCAGAACAGACTGCGCTTTATCGCGAGATTCTCGATCGCCTCGCCACCCGTCATTATCGTGGTCAAGAAATCAATGATGAGCTTTCCGCGCGTTATCTTTCGACCTATATCGAAATGTTAGATCCATTGAAAAGTTATTTCCTCGCAGCGGATATCAATGACTTCAGTCAATGGCAAACTACGCTCGACGATTTGGCCAGCCGCGGTGATGTGACCCCAGGGTTTTACATGTTTAATCGCCTACGCGATCGTATGCTCGGTCAGTTGCAGGCCAATATTGAGCTACTTGAGAGCGACTATGAATTCGATTACAGCGTCGATGAGGTGATCGTCCTGGACGGAGAGGATCGCCAATGGATGCAGTCAGCCGAACAGCAGAGAGATTACTGGCGCAAACGGATTAAAGACTCAATGATCCGCCTGCTGATAAATGACAAAGAGCCGGAAAAAGCCCGCGAATTACTGATAAAGCGCTTCAATAACCAAATTAAGCAAATGGAGCAGCGCGACAGTCAGGACGTGTTCCAACTCTATGCCAACGCCCTCGCCTCGCTTTATGACCCTCATACGTCGTACTTCTCGCCACGTACCACAGAGAATTTCCAGATTAATATGTCATTGTCTCTGGAAGGAATTGGCGCCGAGTTGCGAACGGAAGACGAGTACACCAAAGTGGCTCGTGTCATTCCTGGTGGACCAGCTGATCTGCAGGGAATATTGAAGGCCGAAGATAGAATTATTGCCGTGGGTCAGGAAGACGACGAACTGGTCGATGTGATCGGCTGGCGAATTGATGATGTGGTGCAGCTTATTCGCGGCGCGAAGGATTCAACCGTTAGACTGGAAGTGATTGGAGGCGGTAGCGATTCGTCTGACAGCACCAAGGTTATTGCGATTGTGCGTGACAAGGTCAAACTTGAAGAAAAATCTGCGCAGAGCAAAATTATTAAAATCGATCAGGATGGCACTGAATTAAAGCTCGGTGTGATCGATATTCCGGCCTTCTATATGGATTTTGAGGCCTATCGCAAGCGCGACCCAGAGTATAAAAGTACCACGCGCGACGTTTATAACCTGCTGATGGAGCTCCGTGAGGAGCAAGTTGACGGCATTGTCTTGGATCTGCGCAATAACGGCGGCGGCTCGCTCCATGAGGCAACGATGCTTACCGATCTTTTTATCGATGCGGGCCCTGTGGTGCAGATTCGCAACGCCTATCAACGAGTATCTCGTGACCAGCGTGCGACCATGCGTGCCGCTTATAGTGGTCCCCTTGTTGTCATGATCAACCGACTTAGCGCGTCTGCATCGGAAATCTTTGCCGGTGCACTGCAGGATTACGACCGCGCTATCGTGGTTGGCAGTCAGAGTTTTGGCAAAGGCACGGTGCAGGACGTCACCGGTCTTAGCAGTGGTCAGCTGAAGCTCACTGTATCTAAATTTTACCGCGTCTCCGGTGACAGTACTCAACACCGGGGCGTGCTTCCTGACATTGAATTTCCATCTGTCTACGATAAGGATGAAATTGGCGAGAGCCAGCAAGATAATGCCCTGCCCTGGGATAATATCCACAGCGTGCCCTTTAAGCCATCGCGCGGCGTGAAGCAATATATCGAGACGTTGACTGCGGAACATCAGCAACGCATCGCCCGCGACCCTGACTTTGTCTATCTTGTCGATCAGCTTGCACTGAGCAATAGTTGGGATGCTGATAAGGCTGTTTCGCTGAATATGGCAAAGCGCAAGGCGCGAAACAAAGATTGGGACACGCAACAGTTTTTGCTTGAGAACAAACGTCGTCGGTTAAAAGGTCTCGAACTCCACGCAGATGTTTCAGCTTGGAAAGCGGCGAATAAAGATGAGGAGGAACTGGTCGTTGATACTCAGGACACCCCCGTTGATGGCGAAGGCGCTTCAGACAACGCTAACGGCTTTTTAGATGGCGCTGAAGGGCAGGAAGACAAGGCGAAAGTCGATGAAGAAGAAAATATTGCCGAGTCTGACCCAATGCTGCAGGAGGCCGGGCATATTCTCGCTGATCATATTCGCCTTTTGAGCAAGCCGCAGAACAGGCAACTGTTGGTGCAAAACCAAAAGCGCGAGAAATAGTTATGACGGCACGGATTATTTCATTCAACGTTAATGGTTTACGCTCGCGCCTGCATCAGCTAGAGGCGGTGATCAAGCAGCACTCCCCGGATATTATTGGCCTGCAGGAAACCAAAGTCAGTGATGAAGAGTTTCCCCACGAAGCGATTAAAGAGCTCGGCTACGACGTTCATTATCACGGTCAAAAGGGCCATTATGGTGTCGCCCTGCTGAGTAAGTCCCCCGCCACTGCCGTTACCCGAGGTTATCCATCGGATGCAGCGGATGCGCAACGGCGCATGATTCACGGCGAGTTTCAGATTAATGGTCAGACACTGCATGTTATTAACGGTTATTTTCCGCAGGGTGAGAGCCGCGCTCATCCCTCAAAGTTTCCCGCCAAAGAAAAATTTTACGCTGACTTATTAGCCTATCTAAAGAACACCTTTAGCGCTGATGATCTAGTTGTTGTGATGGGCGATATGAATGTAGCGCCCAGTGATCTTGATGTCGGTATCGCTCCAGACAATGCCAAGCGCTGGTTGAAAACGGGTAAGTGCGCCTTTCTGCCAGAAGAGCGAGACTGGTTGCAAGGTCTACTCGACTGGGGCTTGCAGGATAGCTTTCGACTACAAAATGCAGCAGACAATAGCTATAGCTGGTTTGACTATCGCAGTCGAGGATTTGAGCAGGAGCCCAAGCGTGGTCTGCGAATTGACCTCATTCTTGTGTCATCTTCTCTGAGCGAGCAACTCGAGGGTACTGGCATAGACACGCAGGCCCGGGGATTTGAGAAACCGTCAGATCACTGCCCTATTTGGACCGACCTGAGCCTGTAGATAATTCTCGCATTAGGTCAACCGATCTCCCCTCTTGCCGTTGAATGTGGCGACAGGTTAATAAGGAGATAAACATGCGACAGCTACTCATTATATTGACTCTCAGTACCGGTTTGTTGGCTCTTCCCATGACTGCGCAGGCAGAGCGCGATAAGGTGGCCAGTTTTTATCATTTTAATGATCATCGACATCAGTTTGATTTAGTGCGTCATGAGCGCAAAATTTATCGCGATAAAAAGCATCGAGAAAACAGCGCGAGACAACATAAACGGAGCAGAGATCCACGCACTAGAATGACTGCCTATCATCATTTTAGCGGTAATAATTATCACCATTGGCGCAACCGTCGTGACTATGGGCACCGCTATTATGACGATTCTCACAAGCGCTACAGAACGCACTATCTACGCTATCATCGAGGTCAGAAACACAGCCATCACCAGCATAACGATGACTACCTCGAATGGGTTGCAACAATGCTGTTACTCAATGAAATTTTAGATGACGACTACCGCTAACCTTGGAGTGACTGCTGTGGAGCTGGACATGACACCGTCAGAAACGCATGCACTGTTTAAAAACCGCAAGGGCGACCGAATTATGGTTGAGGAAACTGGGGTTGAGGCTGAGAAAAGTGCACCCTGCTCGAGGGAGCTTGCGACCGAGAGGTCGATGGAAGAATTTCTCCAAGATATAGAGCGCCGCGCCTTCCATATGGCGAAAATGGCGACCGGCAGCCGCGAGGATGCTTTGGATATTGTTCAGGACGCGATGTTTAAACTAGTGGAAAAGTATTCTGACAAGAACTCAAGCGAATGGCGTCCGCTGTTTTATCGAATCTTAAATAGCAAAATCACGGACTACTATCGTCGCAATGCGGTCAAAAACCGGCTTATCAGTCTTGCTAGCTTTGGTATGCGGGCAGGCGATCACGGTGCTGATCTTATTGATCGCGCAGAGGGGCATCGCAGTGACACCCCTGATCAGATGCTGGCTCGACAAATGCAAATGACAATATTCTCTAAAGCCTTGGCGCAGCTCCCCGGCCGCCAGCGTCAAGCCTTTATGCTGCGCTGCTGGGACGGAATGAGTACCGCGTTAACGTCGCAGGCGATGGGCTGCAGTGAGGGCAGCGTCAAGACCCACTACTCGAGAGCCATGCACTCTCTTAGAGCTTCATTGGAGGATTACAGATATGAATAGCAGCACAGAGCAGCGATTACGGGATGATCTGATCGAGCTAGAGCATAAAACTTCCAGCGAGGATTTGTTTCGTCTCGCCCAGGCGCGTAAACATGCTCTGCTACAAAATCGCAGGACAGTTCAGAGGCTACTCTGGCCAGCATTGGCAACGTCATTCGCTTGCGTGGTATTGATCGCAGTACTGTACAGTCCTGTGGTGTCGATCATGTCGCCACCGACTGACATCGCTGGCGATGATTATTTTTCAGAACTCTCTGAAGAAAATTTTGATCTCTATGATGATCTTGATTTTTATGATTGGCTGGCGGATGTGGAGAGCTAAGTGAGGGTGCAGGTAATGAAAAGTAATCAACTGAGAATGTTAGCGCTAATGGCCGCACTGACGTGTGCGACCCTGCCCGCCTATGCCGATGATCGTGATGATGCGATAGCTTGGCGTGACCTGCCGGCCGATACACGCGAAGTACTGGCGCCAATAGCGGAGCGCTGGGATACGTTAAAACCGCGCCAGCAACACCGCCTGGTGCGTAAAGTGGCGGACAAAACCTATAAACACAGCGCCGATCGCTGGAAAAGTCTGTCGCCAGAAGAGCGTCAGCGCATTAAACAGGGCCGTGAGCGATTTAAGGACATGCCGGAGGAAAAGCGTAAAGAGTTGCGCCAACGATGGCAAAACATGTCAGAAGAGGAGCGCCGCGAGGCCGTCAAAGCGCGTCGTGTGCTGCGACATTATCCACCTGAGGAGAGACATATTCTTCTCGAAGAGTTACGTAAACTACCGCCAGAGGAGCGTCGAGAGCAACTGAAAAAGCTTAAGAAAAAACAGCCAGAGCGGCATGATTAGCGTCGGTTTCGTCAATTTCAGCAGGCATAAAAAAAGACTCCCAAAAAGAGTCTTTTTTTATCTTAGCGCCCGCTATCGCGGCGCCATTAAGCAGCGACTTAGAGCGCTGCGTCAAACTCTGGCACGGCGGTAAACAAGTCTGCAACCAGGCCGTAATCAGCAACCGAGAAAATCGGAGCCTCTTCGTCCTTATTAATGGCGACGATTACCTTACTGTCTTTCATCCCGGCAAGGTGCTGAATCGCACCGGAGATACCCACAGCAACATAGAGGTCGGGAGCAACGATTTTACCCGTCTGACCGACCTGCATATCATTGGGCACAAAGCCAGCATCTACTGCTGCTCGTGAAGCACCGACGGCCGCGCCAAGTTTATCGGCAATGCTGTAGAGCATGCTGAAATTGTCTCCGTTGCCCATGCCGCGTCCACCGGAAACAACAATTTTAGCCGCGGTTAATTCTGGACGATCTGACTTGGCGACCTCTTCACCCTTGAACTCAGACTGGCCTGCGTCATGCGCTGACGCAACGGCTTCGATCGTGGCAGAACCACCCTCAGCTACTGCAGCGTCAAACGCTGTGCCACGCACGGTCAATACCTTAATCGCATCGCTGCTTTGCACGGTTGCAATAACATTGCCGGCATAGATTGGGCGCTTGAACGTATCAGCGCTGATAACAGCACTGATTTCAGAAATTGCCTGGACATCCATTAACGCAGCGGCCCTCGGCAGGATATTTTTGATTGTCGTGGTGGCAGTCCCAAGAATGTGGCTGTATGAGGCGCCGACTTCAGCGATCAGCGGAGCAACATTTTCGGCAAGACTATTAGCGTAGACAGCGTTGTCAGCGACCAATACCTTGGCAATACCAGCTACCTGAGCAGCCTGCTCAGCAGCGCTCTGGCAGTCACTACCAACAACTAGAATATCAATCTCGCCACCAATCGCCTGGGCGGCAGTAACTGAGTTCAATGTAGCAGGCTTAAGACTGCCATTGTCGTGTTCAGCGATAACTAAAATACTCATCAGATCACCTTCGCTTCGTTTTTAAGTTTGTCTACCAGCATGGCGACATCATCAACCTTGATTCCGGCCTGGCGCTCTGCCGGGAGTTCGACGCCCAACAGTGTTACTCGCGAGGCAATATCAACCCCTAGGTCAGCTGGGTTTGTTACGTCCAGCGGCTTGCGCTTGGCTTTCATAATATTTGGCAGTGAGGCATAGCGCGGCTCATTGAGGCGCAGATCAGAGGTGACTATTGCAGGCAGTGTCAGTGCAACAGTTTGTAGACCGCCATCGACTTCACGGATTACGCTGGCTTTGCCATCTTCCACGGTGATTTCTGATGCAAATGTGGCTTGAGCACAACCGAGCAGCGCGGCGAGCATTTGACCAGTCTGGTTGTTGTCACCATCAATAGCCTGCTTGCCCATTAAAATAAGATCTGGAGACTCTGAGTCGCAGACTGCTTTGAGGCATTTAGCAATTGCTAAGGGCTCGAGTGGCTGGTCGGTTTCGACCAAGATCGCCCGGTCAGCGCCCAGGGCGAGGGCCGTACGCAACTGCTCCTGAGATTGCTGAGCACCCACTGATACGGCGACAACTTCTGTTGCTATACCTTTCTCTGCCAGGCGAACGGCTTCTTCAACGGCAATTTCGCAAAATGGATTAATGGACATTTTCACATTGGCTAAGTCGACGTCTGTACCATCAGACTTGGGCCTAACCTTGACGTTGTAGTCAACGACACGCTTTACGGCTACCAGAACTTTCATGGTTTTTCTTCCACATCTATGAATAATTTTTTTGGCGATAGAGAGTCAAAAAATTTAGCTCGAGACCCTCAATTTCAGGAGCCGTCATATTGCCTAGTTAACCTCCATAAATCAAGCAGCTGCGGTGCCTTACGCGACCGACGAGTCAGCTCGGACGGCCGGTCATGGTTATAAATTGTGGTTATTTATAATGACTATAGCTATGCCCATATGATGCTTGTAACATACGCTCAGAAAACGTTAACAAGTTGGGAGAGTAAGTTTGGAACGCGAATATATGGATTACGATGTTGTCATCGTTGGCGCCGGCCCTTCAGGTCTGGCAGCAGCCTGTCGACTGAAACAAGTCAATGCCGAGCTGACCGTCTGTGTGGTGGAAAAAGGCTCCGAAGTGGGTGCACATATCTTGTCTGGCGCCGTGTTTGAACCGACGCCGCTAAATGAGCTGTTTCCCGATTGGAAAGAGATGGGCGCCCCTCTGCTGACGCCAGTGGTAGAGGACGACATCTTCGTCTTTACCGGTGCCAGCAAACGTATCAAGGTTCCCGGTATGTTTGCTCCCAAGACCATGCACAATCACGGCAATTATATTATCAGCCTCGGCAAATTGTGCCGCTGGCTGGCTGAGCAGGCGGAAAATCTCGGTGTCGAAGTGTTCCCTGGATTTGCCGCAGCAGAAATACTCTACGGCGAAAATGACGAGGTCCTGGGCATTGCCACCGGCGACATGGGTGTCGGTCACAATGGCGAGCAAAAAGGCTCTTATATGCAGGGCATGGAATTGCGCGCCAAATACACGCTGTTTTCTGAGGGCTGTCGTGGTCACCTTGGCAAGCAGCTTATCGCCAAATACAAGCTTGATGCGGGCAAAGATCCTCAGCACTATGGTATTGGTATTAAAGAGCTGTGGACAATTCCGGCCGACCAGCACAAGCCCGGTCTAGTCGTCCACTCCGCTGGATGGCCGCTGGATGAGAGCAAATCATTGGGTGGCGGTTTTCTCTATCACCTCGAAGACAATCAGGTCGCCGTGGGTCTAATTACTAACCTCTCCTACACCAACCCGCACCTTAGCCCTTACGATGAGTTTCAACGCTATAAGCACCATCCCGAGATTGCCAAGTATCTTCAGGGCGGTGAACGAATAACCTATGGTGCCCGCGCACTGCTCAAAGGCGGACTGCAGTCACAGCCAAAAATGTCATTCCCCGGTGGACTACTGGTGGGCGACGATGCTGGCACGCTCAATTTTGCCAAGATCAAAGGGAGTCACACTGCAATGAAGTCCGGCATGGTTGCTGCTGAGACAGTGGCCGAAGCGCTGGCAGCAGACAAGGCCAACACTGACCTTGAGGACTATGCCGCGGCGTACAAGAGCTCTTGGGCCTATAAAGAGCTGCATATGCAGCGCAACTTTGGGCCTGCACAGCACAAGTTTGGCAATATTATCGGTTCGGCTTATGCCTTTATCGATATCAATATCTTTAATGGCATGCTGCCGTGGACGCTGTCCGACAAGGTGGCTGACCACGAGACATTAAAGCCAGCCAGCGAATGCGCCAAAATCGACTATCCAAAGTACGATGGCAAACTCAGTTTTGACAAGGCCTCTTCGGTGTTTATGTCCAACACTAATCATGAGGAAGACCAGCCCTGTCATTTGGTATTGGCCGACCCGGATATGCCGATCAATAAAAATCTCGAGCTCTACGACGAGCCGGCACAGCGCTACTGCCCTGCTGGTGTTTATGAGGTCATTGCTAACGATGACGGCAGTAAACGCTTCCAGATCAATGCGCAGAACTGCGTGCACTGTAAAACCTGTGATATCAAAGAGCCCAGTCAGAATATTAACTGGGTCGTGCCTGAGGGTGCGGGCGGTCCTAACTATCCGAACATGTAAGGATCGGCAATTAACAAGCACTAACAAATACCCGCTGCATTTATTGAGGCGGGTATTTTTTTTGTGCGTAAAAAAACCTTTGCAACATCTAGGATTTGGGCAGAATCGACTGCAGGAAAGTGTAAAGCGTAAGAGGTCTAGATTTGGCCGAGACTAAATCGCTCGCCCATGCTGGAGATAAATAGCTCTCCAGTCACCGGTTCCACAGCCTCATCTGCAGCCCATTCGACTAACTGATAGAAGACATTGCGGCTGAGGAGCCCGGGCAAATTACCGCGCACCATAACGAATGGCAGTGGCTCCTGAGATGCATTTATAGACTCAATCCAGAGCGGATGATTGCTACCTAGCACCACGGCATCATCCGTTCGCGTGGTCAGTTTAATCGTCTGATACCCATCGCGTATCTCTCGTTCGGCAGCAATCACAAACAGCGGGGCTGCGTCGACACGGATGCGCCATTTTTCGACGGGCGTAACTAAAAAGTAAACGCCCTCTTCACGGACTAATATCGATGCAAAAAGCTTGACCAGTGCCGGGCGTTTGATTTCTCCGCCTTCGTGTATCCAGCGGCCTTCGCGATCAACCACTATGTCGATATCGCCACTTAGCTCTGGCTTCCAGAGGTGCACCGGGGGCAGCGTAGCAAATGATTGTTGCTGCGAGGTCAGTAGGTCGGAAAATAGGCTGTCGAGACTAGTGGATGTCATCAAGCGTGATTATTTTTTCATATCAGCGGGATCGCGGTACTGGCCACGATTGCCGATTGTGACGCCCACGCCAGTAATAAACTTCATTAAGTCTTCGCTATCTAAACGGTAATTCCAGCTGCGACTAAAACACAGCTCTACAGCACCCTGAGCCAATGCCCAGCAGGCAAGATAATGATAGTGAGGCGGAACATCTTCAAGCACGCCACGATCGATTAGGCGGGTAATCATGCTGTTTAAAGAGTCTTCGTTGGAGCGCCGCATGATATGTAACTGGTCAAGCTGCTCAGCGACATCTTGCGCATCGATCAAACGCACTTCCAAGTGCTGCACCAGACGATCAAGTTCGGGACGCGCCAGACGAGACTCAAAGTAAGCTTTAGCTGCAGCGCCTGATTCCCCCGCTTCAGTTTTTGCAATCCCCGCGGCTAGTCGCTTGGTAATGCTCTCCTCGTAGTCGAGCATAATGCGCACAAGTATTTCGTTCTTGGTGAGGAAGTGCTTGTAGACGGTGCCCTTGCCGATACCGGCTTTGGCGGCAATGCTGGAGACGGTGACGCGGTCTATGCCGTCAGACAAAAACAGTGCCAGTGCAGCATCGATAATCTTCTGCTCGCGACCGAGAAAGACTTTCTTCTTTTCGCGTATTCGATCGGCGCTGGAGCTTTTGCTATTCATATCAACAACATTTTTAACCAATGTTTAAGACCACTATTAGAAACCGAAAGGCAGTCAAAGACAATGTCTAAAGGCTGAGCTCTCGGTTACTGGCACGAATAAATTCATTCTTTAAATCGTCAAAGCTGTGCACAGCAGGAAACTGCGGAAATTCATCAATTACGTTTTGTGGCGCATGGAAGAGAATTCCGGCGTCTGCCTCAGCAAGCATCGTTGTGTCATTGTACGAGTCACCCGCCGCAATGGTTCTGTAATACATGCTTTTAAAGCCGACCACTGCTTGCCGTTTCGGGTTGACCTGACGCAGATGATAGTTAACCACGGCACCATCCGCAGCGGTCTCGAGCTTATGACACAACAGGGTTGGATAGCCAAGCTGCTTCATTAGCGGGCTGGCAAATTCATAAAATGTATCCGACAGAATCACCACCTGGAAGCGCTCTCGTAACCAATTGACAAAATCGATTGCTCCGGGGAGCGGCTCAAGCGTTGCTATCACGTCTTGAATTTCGTTCAGTCCGAGGCCATTTTCGCGCAGTATATCTAAACGGTAACGCATCAACACATCATAGTCCGGCTCATCTCGAGTGGTTTTCTTTAACGCTTCTATGCCTGTTTTTTCGGCGAAAGCGATCCAAATTTCAGGTACTAATACCCCTTCAAGATCAAGACATGCGATTTCCACAGATAACACTCCCAAGGCTAATTTTTGACTGGCACTTTACGCGGTTCATCAGGGCTGCGCAATTACCGCACGGACTAACAAAAAGTTATAAGGGTATAGCTTCTTATTATTTTTTCTACCCTAGACGCCTTGTTATAGTACCGGTCCTGCTAACCTTTTCGGATACCTTACATGGTCACCCCCTTGAATATCGTCAATATTGATTCTGAGCTTGCAGCGCAATCGCCGCAAGAAATTCTCCGCTACGCGCTGGAGAGCTTTGACAACATCGCTATCTCTTTTAGTGGCGCAGAAGATGTTGTGCTGATCGATATGGCCTACAAAATCCGCAAAGACCTGCAAGTGTTTTCGTTGGACACAGGGCGTCTACATGCACAGACCTATCGCTTTATCGAGGCCGTGCGCAAGCACTACGGCATTGATATCGACGTGGTTATGCCAGAAGCCAGCCGAGTTGAAAAGCTGGTGAAAGAAAAAGGCTTATTCAGCTTCTATGAAGACGACCATAAAGAGTGCTGCGGTATTCGTAAGATTGCGCCCCTGCGTAAACAGCTATTAACGGTGGACGCCTGGATCACCGGTCAGCGCCGCGATCAGAGCCCTGGAACCCGCGCCGCTGTGCCGGTCATGCAGGACGACAAGGCGTTTGCCCGCCCAGATGATAGCCTGACTAAATTCAATCCCCTGGCAAATTGGACGTCTAAGCAGGTGTGGGACTATATCCGCGAAAATAACGTGCCCTATAATGAATTGCACGATGAGGGCTTTGTCAGTATTGGCTGTGAACCCTGCACCCGCCCTACTGGTCCTGGTCAACATGAGCGCGAAGGCCGCTGGTGGTGGGAAGAAGCGACGATGAAAGAGTGCGGATTGCATGCGGTGAATATCGACAAATAACAACCTGGGCGCACTGTTGCAACGCTGTTTTAATCGACAGCAATCAATAGATCGCCCGCAAATAACAGTTTTACAGCCTCTTACTATCTGGAGATCACCATGAAAATCACCATGGTCAAAAAAGTATTTGCCGATGGCTCGCCGTGTAAAAAGTGTGGTGAGATTGAGGAGAAAATGCGCGCAGCAGGACAGCTCGCGCGCATCGACCAGACCCTGGTGGCCGACGAGGCCGATAATCAGTCAGAGGGAATGCAGCTCGCCGCACGGTACAATATTGACCGCGCGCCTTTCTTTATTGTCGAGCGCGACGACCAGCCGGCACAGGTCTACACCGTCTATTTTAAATTTGTTAAAGAGGTTCTAGACGCCGAGACCAGCGAGGACGAAGAGATCGCCGAAATTATGAATGATGTCGATCTCGACTTTTTATAGCAGATAATTTCTAGCAGACGAGCGCTACGTGGGTCATTACACTGCGTTTGCACTATTTATTAGATCGACAGGTTAATAGATCGACAGCCTAATAGGTCGGCAACTGAATATCAGCGAAATACTGTTCCCGTGCGTCTTTATTCGGTAGCGCCATGACCTCATCCACGACATTGCGAGTTAGATGCGGCGCAAAAGCATGGATAAAGTCGTACATATAGCCTCTCAGATAGGTCCCCTTGCGAAAGCCAATACTAGTGACGCTGGACTCAAACAGGTGCCCTGCTTCTATTGCTACCAAGTCAGTATCCAATACTGGGTCATAGGCCATATGGGCGACAATGCCTATTCCCAATCCCAGCCGAACATAGGTCTTGATGACATCGGCATCGGTAGCCGTAAAGACGACTTTGGGCTCTAGCCCTTTTTCACTGAAGGCATCGTCGAGCCGCGAGCGTCCGGTAAAGCCAAACACATAGGTGACGATTTCATGTGCGGCGACATCTTCAATGGAGAGTTCTTCCAGCTTGGCGAGCGGGTGATTTTTGGGTACTAAGATGCACCGGTTCCAGCGGTAACAGGGCATCATTAACAGATCGTTATAGAGCTCCATAGCTTCTGTGGCAATGGCGAAGTCGACGGTGCCATCAGCGGCTTTCTCGGAGATTTGTACTGGCGTGCCCTGATGCATATGCAGCGACACCTGGGGGTACTTGGCAATAAACCCTTGAATGACCGACGGCAGCGCATAGCGCGCCTGGGTATGGGTGGTCGCAATCGACAAGCTGCCTTTGTTGGGGCTGTTATGCTGCTGGGTTAATTGTTTAATGCTCTCAACCTGACGCAGAATATCGCCGGCGATTTTTAAAATTTCCTCCCCGGTTGGCGTTACCCTTGTCAGGTGCTTACCGCTGCGTGAAAAGATTTCCACGCCCAATTCGTCCTCTAGCAAACGGATCTGTTTGCTGATGCCAGGCTGAGAGGTATAGAGACTTTGTGCGGTGGCAGAGACATTTAAATCGTGATGGGCGACTTCCCAGATATAACGTAGCTGTTGCAGTTTCATCGCATCTCCTCAAAGGTTATATCAACGCTAACCCGTTAACGTGAGCTTACTCAGCTCTCTTATCTGTTTGAAACATACCTTTATCTATACGATAAAGCTATAAAAATATACAAAACTATTCCTTCTGAGCATAGTCAATGCTTGCTAGAGTGATCAGCTCAATTTACGCTTTAAGTGATAGCGCACCGACCATGACTGACATCTTATTGTATATCGCTTCTGGCGCGGCCGTTGGCTTGGCGATTGGATTAACTGGCGTTGGCGGTGGCTCGCTGATGACCCCGCTGCTGATCCTGTTTGGCTTTCCTTACAATGTCGCCATCGGCACAGACTTGCTCTATGCAGCGATTACCAAAGCCGGCGGTGTTGCCAGTCATAATAAGCAAAAAACCATCCAGTGGCGCACCGTGCGCATGCTGGCGTTGGGTAGCGTGCCGGCATCTGTTCTCACCGCACTGCTGCTCAATCAGGTGTTTAACGACTCATCCGAGTACGAGAGTATATTGACCCGCAGTCTCGGCGTGATGCTGGTCTTGACCGCAACGGTGATTCTACTCAATGGTCGCTTGCGACGCTCTGCTGCAGTAAAGACTGTGCCTGGAGATGGTTTTTTTGATCGTCATACCGACGCTATCATATTTCTTGTAGGTATCTTTTTGGGCGTTTTCGTTACCCTGTCATCGGTGGGTGCTGGCGCCTTTTGTGCTGCGGTGTTGATGGTTCTCTATCCACACATGCCAGCGTTAAAAATAGTCGGTACTGATATTGCTCATGCGGTTCCGTTGACTCTAGTGGCCGGTCTCGGTCATCTGTTCTGGTTGGGCAACGTCGACTTTATGTTGTTGGGATGCCTGTTGCTGGGCTCGCTGCCGGCGATTCATTTCGGCACCAGATTGGCGCGTAGAATCCCCAGTAATATATTGCAAACCGCAATCGCAACCCTGCTTTTGGGCATGGGCATTAAGTTTGCGGTGTTTTAGGCAGTGTTAATGTTGAATCGTATTTAGAGTAGATCTTGGCCGAAGCGCGCTGCGAAAAAGGCAAACATTACCGCGTAGAAAAGATAGTAAAGCAGTGAGTGTCGGGAGCGCGTGCGTGACTCCTTGAGTAATGTCTCTGCTTGCTCGGAGAGATTGCGCTGCTCAATTTCTATACTCAAAAAATGTAGAGCCTCACCCTTGGGCCGGTCGCTATATAGTTTCAGTATCTCCGTGTCGGACAGCCGCAGATACTTCTTTGAACGCAAGACCGCCACTGATTACCGCTCTACCATCAACTCAGGTCTTCTCTTGCAACTCATTCGCTACACCATGGGGGACGTGGCCGGTGGCCACATGTTCACTGGCGGAACTGCAGTGAACTTGCTGATCATCAAAAAACACATCTGCGCCGAAGGATTTAAGAAAGTCGCCTTTGCTGAGCCCTCCGAGAAACAGACTTTCATCAATACGGATGCCCCACTCTCGCAGGGTGCGGACCACGCGCTCATGGGCTGGCGCAGCTCGCGCAGTCACCAGAGCGGTTCGAATTGGACATTCATCTATCGGAAATTCCGCTTGCAGAGAGTGCAGCGTCTGCAGGAAGTTCTTAAAGGGTCCGGGATCGAGCGGTGTGTGTGCAGACGCCTTTTCATTGGCGGTAAAGGCGTCGAGGCCACGTTCTTTAAAGATTCGCTCAGAGGCATCGGAGAACAACACCGCGTCACCATCAAAGGCAAAGCGCAGCTCGTCTGAGGCACTCGGCCCCTTCTGCGATGACAGCAGAGTTGCCGCGGCCATACCACTGTCCAGTGCGCTGCGAACATCTTGCGCATTGGTGGACAAAAATAGATGGCAGGCAAAGGCGGAGACATATCGGTACGGCGAGTTACCGCCTGAAAATGCCGCGCGAGTAATATTGAGTCCATGATGGGCGATCGAATTAAACACGCGGAGTCCGGTATCAGCCGAATTTCGTGAGAGCAATATTACTTCTACTCGCGGCTCACCGCCGAGTTTCTCATTGATACGCAACAGCTTGGTGACCAGCGGGAAGGCTTCGCCCGGCTCCAATACGTCATCTTCGTGCTCGCGCTGGTATTTAGAATAGGCGGCCACACCCTGACTTTCATAGATCTGATGGCTTTCACGCATATCAAACAATGCGGTCGAGGAGATCGCGATAACTAGTTTAGGACCGTTTAATTGAGGCTCTTTACCCTGCATTTTCTGGCGCTACTTGACTTTTATTATGCTGCTCTTCAGCACTAAAGTACTCTTTGGTTAAGCGAAACACAACCGGCCCTAGAAGTACCAGTGCAATTAGATTGGGAATCGCCATCATGCCGTTCAATGCATCTGACATCTTCCATACCAGCCCCAGGCTCATCTGCGTGCCGAGAAAGATGCCGATAACCCACAGTGTCCGGAATGGGATAATTACCTTTGGGCCAAGCAAAAACTCGGCACAGCGCTCGCCGTAATAGCTCCAGCCAAGCATGGTTGTAAAGGCAAACAGTACAATACACAGCGACAGGATAATATCGCCATAGGGGAGTTCAGCCTTAAACGCTGCCAGTGTCATCGCCGCACCCTGTGGCTCGCCGCTCCAAACGCCAGTCACCACCAGCACAAGGCCGGTCATGGTACAAATAATCAGTGTATCGATAAAGGTCCCCAGCATTGCAATCGTGCCCTGCCTAACGGGACTATTGGTCTCCGCGGCCGCATGCGCAATTGGAGCGGATCCAAGACCTGACTCATTGGAAAAAATTCCTCGTGCCACGCCCATGCGCAGCGCCAACATCACTGCGGCGCCAGCAAAGCCTCCAGTCGCTGCCGCGCCATTGAATGCACTGTCAACGATCAAGACGATCGCGGCAGGTATATCTGCGGCATTGACCACCAGGATGCACAGCGTTGCCGAGATATAGAGCATTGCCATCAGAGGTACCAGCTTGCCGGCTACATCGGCAATACGTTTGATACCGCCGAGTAAAACAATACCGACTAAAACCGACATAACAACGCCGCTGACGACGGTGGGAACATTAAAATTGGTCTCTAACACCTGTGACACCGCATTGGATTGTACGGTGTTAGCGAGACCGAAGCCGGCGAGAGAGCCAAATAAGGCAAACAGCACGCCGAGCCATTTCCACTTTTCGCCGAGACCGTTTTTAATGTAATACATCGGGCCGCCGACTTTTTTGCCCAACTCATCGGTCTCACGGTAGTGAACCGCCAGTACCGCCTCGGCAAATTTGGTGGCCAGCCCCACTACTGCAGTGCACCACATCCAAAACAGCGCACCGGGACCACCGATGCCGATGGCGGTCGCGACGCCAGCGATATTTCCCGTTCCAACAGTCGATGAGAGCGCCGTCATCAATGCATTAAAGGGACTGATCTCCCCTTCTCCACTGCCCTTGCGGCCTTTGAATAATTGTTTAAAGGCGTAGGGAATGCGCGTCACACTGATGCCTTTTAGGCCGATCGAAAGATAGATGCCGGTTCCCAGTAGCAGAATTAGCATAACCGGGCCCCAGACTACGCTATTGATCGTGTCGATTACCTGTTCAAACATACCCACCTCATATTATTGTTATTAGTAACCCAGCCGATGTTGCTGAGCAAACAGTCCAAATAGCCCGCCAGTATGCAGAAAGACAATATCACCGCTGTCCTGGCCGGAGAATTTCCCCTGTTTAATATCTTCCATCATGCCAAAGAATGCCTTTGCGGTATAAACCGGATCGAGCAGAATTCCCTCTGTGGCGGCAACCTGTTTAATGGTATCGAATATCTCTTCATCGGCAACGCCATACGCGGGGCCGACATATGCATCACAGGTATCGGCAATCAGTCCCGAAATATCGGTCTGCGGGCTGTATTGACTCTGCCACTGTTCAAGATCCTGACGCACTTTGCGAGCAAAATAAGCACTGTCGTCACAGACCGCGTAGGCTTTAATGCAGGTATTGATTTGATGCAG
The DNA here is from genome assembly GCA_017858135.1 of Porticoccaceae bacterium. Classification (GTDB taxonomy): domain Bacteria; phylum Pseudomonadota; class Gammaproteobacteria; order Pseudomonadales; family Porticoccaceae; genus HTCC2207. Next base: position 19,569 of record JAFMBY010000021.1, read on the forward strand.
ATAACAGCCAAGCATTAAACCGGCCTGAGTGCCTCCTGAGCCGGTCGCGTGAACAATTGCCTGCGGGGTTATAGCGTGGCGCTCAAAGTCCTGCAACAGCTCCTCTGCGGCCGCTATATAGCCCCACATGCCGGTGCCATTGCTGCCGCCAGTGGGTATCGCATAGGCCTTACCTCCGAGCTCAGCGTAGTGGGCCTGCCACTCTTCAAAGAGCTTGCCCAGCTTTCTAAATTCATCGACGCTGTAGTGGCTAATGGTGGCCCCAGCCAAGTGATCGAGGAGTAGATTGCCTACTGGTTCGGGTTCGATGTCAGAGCGCAATAAAAGGTGCACCTTAAGACCAAGTTGTGCTCCGAGGATAGCGACAGCGCGACAGTGATTGGACTGCACGCCGCCGGAGGTGATCACGGTGTCACAGCCGCTCGCCAAAGCGTCGGCGAGCAGGAATTCGAGTTTGCGAATTTTATTGCCAGAGGTCGCGGCGCCAGTCAGGTCGTCGCGCTTAATCCAGATGCGCGGTCCACCCAGTTGCTCGGAAAGACGCTCTAACAGGTAGAACGGCGTCGGCGTTTGCGCGAGATTAAGTCTCTCAGGGTAATCAATCATCTGGCTGGGCTCTGGTAACAAGATGTTCTAAAGCAGGCTAACAAAAAGGGCCGCGTTAACGACCCTTTTTTAGATTAGCTTGTTAGATTGCCTTGATGGTTCCTTTTGGCAGCACCGCGTGGACCGCAGACTTCTGAAACTTGAGCTCAAGTTTGTCATTGACCTCGACGACGACATATTCCCCTTCAATCTTGGTGACCTTGCCGAGTATGCCACTGGTCATAGTCACCTCGTCACCTTTGCTCAGCCCAGTGAGCAAATCGGTGTGCTCTTTCTGACGCTTGCGCTGTGGGCGAATAATAAACAGGTACATAAAGATAAACAGTCCGCCAAACATGATTAGCGAGCCGGTAAGGCCAGGGTCGCCAGCTGCGGCCGTCGATTGAGCATGAGCGCTGGAAATAAAAAACATAATTAATCCTTGGTGTTGGTTTATTTGTGCCGCGACACTGTTGTGTCTTGGCGGTTACAGTTAAAACAATCTGGGTGCCGTTACAGTGCTATAAGTTCTCTTTTATCCACGCCAATGCGTCGTCGTGATGGGTTTTGGTTTTAACCTTTGGCATCACATGTTTGATCAGGCCATCTTTGCCAATAATGAACGTACTGCGTAACACACCCATATACTCACGACCCATAAATTTCTTCAGATCCCACGCGCCATAACTTTCAGTAACCTGATGGTCTTCATCGGAGAGCAAGATGAAATTGAGCTCTTGCTTGTCCTCAAACTTGATGAGCTTGTCGACGGAGTCTGGGCTGACTGCCATCACCACGGTATCAAGTGCATCGAACTGATCTTTGCTGTCGCGGATGCCGCAGGCTTGAACAGTGCAGCCTGGTGTCATGGCCTTGGGGTAAAAATATAAAACGACATTTTTTTTGCCGCGAAAATCTGTCAGGCTAACCTTTTCTCCACGCTGATTGACCAGCGAGAAGTCTGTGGCCGCGGTTCCAATTTCAGAAAACGCCATCTTTCTCTCCAATTAAGAGGATCTTTTTAAGGTCGCTTACTGTAGCAAATTAATACTCTCGGCAACCAGTAAAAGCTGGGTTGAGAGGTTATTTAACGATAAAAAGCTTGTCCGTAAAAAAGCCGCTTATCGAAGATCCAATAAGCGGCTTTAAAACGGGCGGAGTTAGCTGGCTATGGCAGCAGATGCTGAACTGCGTCGCGCTCTTCGGTTAGTTCTTGTTCGGTGGCAGACATCTTGGCCCGAGAGAAATCATTGATTTCAACACCTTGAACAATTTCCCAATCGCCATCTTTGCAGACGCAGGGGAAGGAATAGATCAGCCCTTCGGTAATACCGTAGCTGCCGTCGCTGTAGACACCCATGCTAACCCAATCACCCTCTGCTGTTCCCAGAGCCCAGCTGCGCATATGCGCGATCGCGGCATTGGCAGCAGATGCCGCACTTGAAGCGCCGCGAGCTTTAATAATGGCTGCACCGCGTTGCTGTACGACGGGGATAAAGTCGTTTTCGTACCAGTCCTGATCAACCATATCGATAGCCGCCTGACCATTGACCTTAGTCTGATGAATATCTGGATACTGGGTCGCTGAGTGGTTACCCCAGATAGTCATATGGGTCACATCATTGATCGTGGTGCCGGTTTTTGCAGCGATTTGGCTCAGCGCTCGATTGTGATCGAGGCGAGTCATGGCGGTGAACTGGCGCGGGTTAATATCTGGCGCATTGCGCTGAGCGATCAGTGAGTTGGTGTTTGCAGGATTGCCAACCACGAGTACTTTGATTGCTTTTGACGCGTTATCGTTGATCGCCTTACCCTGTGCAGAGAAAATCGCCGCATTGGCTTCAAGCAAGTCTTTGCGCTCCATACCAGGTCCACGCGGACGAGCACCAACAAGCAGTGCGTAGTCAGTGTCTTTGAAAGCCACCGCAGCATCGTCAGTGCAAACCATATCGGCTAGCAACGGAAATGCGCAGTCTTCAAGTTCCATCGCAACACCTTTCAGAGCTTCCAACGCTGGTGTGATCTCCAGCATCTGTAAAATAACCGGTTGATCTGAACCAAGCATCTCGCCAGCGGCGATGCGAAATAGTAAAGAGTAGCTAATTTGGCCTGCGGCCCCTGTAACAGTTACGCGAACGGGTGATTTCAAAATGGTTCTCCGGAAAAGTGAGTACGCCTAGTTGGTTGCGACACAATCGTATCGCTATATTTCGGGGCGCTATTATAAGGATGCACAGCGAAAATGCATCAATGCCAGACTAATGTGGAGCATTTTCAGAAACAATAGCCCCTTTTTCTAGAGGCTTGGTTGCTACCGGCTTATCCGCGAGCTGCGATTAAGCACACAGCTCTTGATAGGTGGCCAGCATGCGGCGGTAGAGTTGATCTTTAAAGTCGCTCGCCGAGGTATCCAGCTGCGCCACAATATCCACCAGGTGCTCATTATCCTCTTTGCCGCCCCACTGCTTTTGGTAGCTGCCATCCTGATAGCCGTGATCCTGACGGAAAAAGTTGAGCACATTTTTGCCGACATAGCCGACATAGAGTTGCTCAAAGTCCATATCGATACCTTGCATTAGCTTGGCAAAGCGCACTGCATCAAAGCTTTTGCTGGCTAAGGTGTAATGGGTAAAGTCTTCAAGATCGAGGCGAAAGTCGCCATTGTCTTGCGGCGTGGAAAATGCTGCGGTAACTTGCTCGGCGATCGTCTCTGCTGTATCGCCCGTCAACAGCATGATACTTAAGCCAAAGTGCCAAATATCAACGAGTTCAAGAGCAATCTGGCCGATGTCTGGGTTCTGCTTTTTCCACCACTTCCAACCGTAATGGTCGAGCAGTTCGGCACACTCTACCCAGATTGCACGATACCATTCAAAGTTCTGCTGCTGCCAATCGGCATGCACCTTGCTATTCATATCGTTTTGCAATTCAAGCATGGCGAGTAGTTGTTGCTGTTTCATCTGCATGTCCTGTTAATGGGTTTCTGTTGGCGCTTAATCTTAGGCTCGAACAAAACTATTGCTCTGTTTTTCAACGCCAATCGTTGTGCTGGGCCCGTGTCCAGTAATCACCACGGCATCCTCACTCAGACTGTAGAGTCGCTCGCTAATGGATTGTTTAATTTCATCAAAATTGCCGCCAGGCAGGTCGGTGCGGCCAATGCTGCCTTGAAATAAGGTATCGCCGGCAATTAATGTTTTGTACTCATCAAACCAAAAACTGACTGAGCCTGGAGTGTGGCCTGGGGTGTGAATTGCCACGCCACCACAGCAGTCCAGCGCCTGATCGTCATTTATATAGTGATCTGGCTCGGGTAGGCTGACAGTCGGCACGCCGAACATAGCGCACTGTTCCTCGACCATGTCCCATAAGAACTGATCGCCTTTGTGTAAATAGATCGGTGCTGCGGTGGCCTTTTTGATCTCGCCTGCGGCCAAGATATGATCAAGGTGAGCATGGGTGTGAATAATGGCAACAACCTTGAGGTTTAACTCGTTGAGTAGCGCCAATATCTTGTCGGCATCACCACCGGGATCCACCACCAGTGCCCTGCCGCTGAGTCGGTCACCAATCACTGAACAGTTGCACTGCAGCGGTCCGACCGGAAAAGTGCGAATAATAAAATTGGATTGCTCTGTCGTAGAACTCTGTGGATCAGAACAAGGTGTGTTTCCGTTAGTCTGTTGTGACATAAATGCTATCTCTAAACCGGTAGTTGAAAAAGACGATTAAAATTATCGGTGGTTGCCTGCGCCAATTGCTCAAGGCTGATGCCGCGCAGATCAGCCATACACTGGGCTACCTCGAGGACATACTGCGGCTCATTCTGTGAACCGCGATGTGGTACTGGCGCCAACCAAGGCGAATCAGTCTCCACTAGTATGCGCTCTAGCGGTACCTTTACCGCAACCTCACGCAATTGCTCGGCACTGGCAAAGGTGACGATACCAGAAAAGGAAATATAAAAGCCCAGCGCCAACGCCTGCTCTGCCATCTCCCATGTCTCGGTAAAGCAGTGCATCACACCGCCAGCGGCTGGGGTGTATTCACGCATCAGCTGAATGGTCTCCTCGCGCGCATCACGGGTATGAATAATGACCGGTTTGCCAATTTGCTGGCTGGCCTGCAGATGGTTGATAAAACTTTGCCGCTGCCAATCTATGGTCTCGCTGCTGTAAAAATTATCTAACCCTGTCTCACCTATGGCAACGACTCGCGGCTGTTGCGCGAGACTTATTAACTCTTCAACACTGGGCACTGGCTGCGTGGTTTTCTGCAGTGGGTGGACGCCAACCGAGGAGTAGACATTGTCAAACTCGGCGGTGAGATCGATAAGTGAACGCGAATTGGCTATATCGACAGCGACGCTGAGAAAGTGCGTCACGCCACGAGCCTCGGCGGAATGGATTACACCACTTAGACCACCGTCCCGATCGCTTAAATCCAAATGATCGAGATGGCAGTGAGAGTCTACCAGCATAGTATGAAAAGTCTTTTTAGAGGATTGATTTCTACATCGTTAGTGTAGGCTTGTGCGAGTGTACCGTACCGGTCAGAGCCTGTTCAATATCAACTTTTAATTCTTCATGCTCAGCACTTAACTGCACACCGACACCCTCGGTCTTAAAGTTCCCTGAGCCTTGGTGGGTGACCCAGACTACTTTGCCGGTCATCGGGATCGGGTCGGGGCGCAAATAGACGCTCAGCAGAAAGAAAATATCGTCGCCCAACTCATAACTTTTTTGTGTGGGTACAAATATACCGCCGCCCTGCACATAGGCCATATAGTGCTGATAAAGCGCATTTTCGTCATTGATTTCTACCGATAAAATACCGCTTTTGCCGCTGCTAAACATCCTTATCACCTCTCCATGGATACTTGTTTTAGCTTAGCACAAAACCTTAGAACGGCTTATTTGCGAGCGTTAAACACCATAACCCAATCCATAAAGAGCTCTTCCCAGAGCAGCTGTGGATTGGGATTATTACCGCTGAGAATCCAGTTGCGGGCGCGAAGCAAACTGTCTGAAAAGTCAAATAACGCGGTATTGGGCCGATCAGCTAGCTCAGTGGTCGCCAGTCGATGTATATAGCGGCTAAACCAGTCTATGGTTTGGTCGCCATCGAGTTTTTGACACTGTTGGGCTGCCGCTAGAGGTGAGACTAATCCTTCGCGAACCTCGCTTACCAAGCGTTCAAAATCATTGCGTTGTTGCAGGTTGTCGCTGTGACAATAATCAAGCGCTAACAGTGGTCTCCCGCCCGCGAGCGGCAACACCTGCTCTGCTGCGCCGCGATCACCCGTCACCTCGGTAAGCCAGCTAAGAGCACTGATGCTGTCCGGCGTCGGCAGGCTGAGTTTTTGGCAGCGACTGCGAATAGTCGCCGACAGTCTGCTGGGACGGTGGGAGACTAGAATTAGCAAGGTCTTTGCCTGTGGCTCTTCGAGGTTTTTAAGCAGGGCATTAGCCGCGTTGATATTCATCGCTTCTGCCGGCGAGATAATCGCCACTTTCCAGCCGCCCTGTTGTGCCGTTTTCGACAGTGACTGACAGAGCGCGCGGACCTGGTCAATTTTAATCGGTTTGCCGCTGTCTTCTGGCTCAAGAAAGGATACGTCAGGGTGATTTCCAGCAGCCAGTAGCAGACAGCTTTTGCAGGTACCACAGGCATATTTAACCATCTCAGCTGAGCATGTTAACCGCTGCGCCAACGCGTTAGCCAGGCGAGACTTGCCAATGCCGCTGTCACCGCTAATCAGGAGCGCATGGGGCAACCGGTCTGCGTCAATAGCGCTATTTAGAGAAGACCACACAGACTCCTGCCAGGGCAATGGCAGAGCGGACATTAGACGGTCTCCCAAAAGCTTTCCAAGGCCTCAGCAATCTGTGCCTGCACCCCCTCGAGGGAGCGCGAAGCATCGATCACGATACAGCGCTGGGGATTGTCCTGAGCAATTTGTAAATAGCGATTGCGTACGCGGTCAAAAAACGCTACCTGCTCCTGTTCAAAGCGATCTGGAGCACTGCGCTCACCGGCACGAGCGAGCCCAACCTGGACCGGGATATCAAGAATTAATGTTAGATCTGGTTGCAGGCTACCCTGCACAAGCAGTTCGAGTTCTCTAATCAAATCATCCCGCATCAGCCGTCCAGCGCCTTGGTAGGCATAGGTCGCATCGGTAAAACGGTCGCAGAGCACCCATGCCCCTTCTCCGAGCATCGGTTCGATCACTTGATTGAGGTGCTGAGCGCGGGCGGCAAAAACCAGCAGAAGTTCCGCGGTACTGCTAACAGATTCCTCTCGCGGCGCTAGAAGTAGCTCACGAATCTGCTCTGCCAGCGGCGTGCCACCGGGCTCACGCGTTATGCTATAGCTAAGTTTCTTGGTGTCCATCCACGACTGGATAAACTCTATATTGGTGGTTTTGCCGACGCCTTCAGTGCCTTCAATGGTAATAAATTTTCCGCGCATTTGATTCCCCGAGCTTCCACCATCTGTTGTTGATCGTCCCATTGTGACGGCGTGGGACGCTGCTGTCTGTTCTGACTGTTACTTTTTAGCCTGCGGCGCCGATTGGTAATTCACTGCGCGCTGATTGATCTGATATTGTCGCACCGCCTTTTGGTGCTGTTCAAGGCTATCAGAGAAGTAATGTCCGCCGTCGCCGCGAGCAACAAAGTAAAGACTCGTGCCCGGTTGCGGATGCAGCGCTGCGTCAATCGCCGCGGCACTGGGCATGGCAATAGGTGTCGGCGGCAAACCATTGATGCGATAGGTGTTGTACGCTGTGAGAGCCTTTAAATGGGCGCGGGTAATATTGCCTTTATACGCGTCGCCCAGTCCATAAATCACGGTTGGGTCAGTCTGAAGGCGCATGCCTTTATTAAGGCGACGCACGAAGACTCCGGCAATCGTCGAACGCTCTTCGGCGAGCCCGGTCTCTTTCTCTACTATTGAGGCCATAATCAGAGCCTCATAAGCGGACCTGTACGGTAGCCCCATATCACGACCGGTCCAGGCCTGATTGAGGACATCCACCATTTTTCGATGCGCTCGCGCAAGAATGTCGACAGCGCCATCCGAGAGGGTATAGCTATAGGTGTCGGGGAAAAGCCAGCCCTCTGGATGAGCTTGATTGATCCCGGCCGCAGCCATTACCTGTTCACTGCTGAGCTCTGCGATCTCAGCAAACTGCTCGACGCTGGCCAAGTGTGACAACCATTGACGAAAGGTCCACCCCTCTGGAAAAGTAATTTGATATCTGACCACATCGCCGCGATTAAATCTGTCCAACAACTGCAAGGCAGAGTCTCCCTGCTCAATCTGGTACTGGCCTGCCTGAATGGCGGTCAGGTCGACCAGTCGAGCATAGAGGCTGAGCAACCTAGGGTGCGAGAGGAGTTTGGCTTCATGGAGTTCTCGGTTGACGCGGGTAAGGCTGCTGCCTTTACCAATCACCCAAGTAATAGACGCCTTATCTGCAGGCAGATTAATTGACTGGTTAAGCTGATGGTGGGCGGTCAATAACAGACCCGAAGCGCAGATCATGGCAACTGCAATAAGAATAATGCTGCGCTTTAAGTGTTTCAACATGAGAAGCTATCACAGTGCTTGTGCAACGCTGTCTGTAGCACTCTGGTGTCATCACCAATGGCGAGAGCGCCACACTCTGTTGCCGCGATAACCGGCACCACACCCCGCACGGCGCTGCACACAAACAATTCATTGGCCTCAGCCACCTGCTCTCGAGTCAGCGTCGTTTGCCTAACCGCCAAGCCACAGGTGGCAAATAACTCATCCAACAGCAGTGCACGCATGACCCCGCGCACGCCAGCTTTATCCAACACTGGTGTGATCCAGCCATCAGCACCTTTCAGGAACAGATTGGCTCGAGTTGTTTCGACTGCCAGTCCTTCAGTGCTGAACATAATGCCGTCGTCAAATTCATCAACCCATTCGGCGCGAGCCATCACCTGATCGAGACGGTTTAAGTGCTTAATTCCGGCTAGTGCAGGGTTGATGGGTAGTCTGTAATGACAACTGGTTAAAGTAATTCCCTCTCGACGCTGCTGCCGAACGTTTGCGGGTAGCTCAAAGTACTGGCAGATAATCCGCGGCGTCATGTCGACAGGTGAGGCATAGCCACGCCCACCGCTACCGGCGGTGACAATTATTTTGATGATTCCGTCGCGAAGTTGATCGCCAGAGAGGCCTCCGAGGAAGGCATCCAGATGTGTCTGCAAGCGTGTTGGCGATACGTTTATGCCCAGCACTCGGGCATCCGCAACTAACCGTCGGCTATGCTGTTGCCAAAGCGGCATCGACCTATTGTGCAGCAACAGGGTTTCGAATAGACCATGGCCATAGGCGCCGCCGCGATCAGATAGCGGCACAGTGTCAGCCGGCAGGCCATCTACCATGCATCGAGTCACGGAATGTTCGCTTTCGGACTATTCATAAGTACCTAGTTTCATGGCGATGAAAATTAGCATAGCGTTGATCAGGTCAGACGCATATTAAACATAAATTTCATGCATAAAAAAACCGCCCCAATGGAGCGGTTTTTTAAACGGCCAGGTATTAGCCATTTGCCGTGATATAACTGATCGCATCTTGTACCGTAGCGATTTTCTCCGCTTCTTCGTCAGGAATCTCAGCATCAAATTCCTCTTCCAGAGCCATAATTAACTCAACAGTATCGAGGGAGTCGGCACCTAGATCTTCAACAAAAGAGGACGTGGTTTTTACATCTTCTTCTTTAACACCTAGCTGCTCAGCAACCATTTTAATGACGCGTTCTTCGATGTTACTCATCGTGTTTCTACTCCTGTTAACGGGTATTCTAAAATTTTTGTCACCGAGCGAAAACTCTCAGTGACGGTAATCTGTTCTCTCGGGCGCGCATTTTACCCTACAAAACACAAAATGCTAAACCCCTATTTTAAAAAATCATATTAACTATATAAATCAATAGGTTAAGACATATACATGCCGCCATTTACATGGATTGTTTCGCCGGTAATGTAGCCCGCGGCGTCTCCAGCAAGGAAACTGACCACTGCAGCAATCTCTTCAGGTGCACCCAGTCGAGCCAGGGGAATCTGCGTTAGCATGGCTTCTTTATTAGCCTCTGGCAGATCTTTGGTCATGTCTGTGTCAATAAAGCCGGGCGCAACTGTGTTGACAGTGATGTTTCTTGAACCTAGCTCTTTCGCTAGGGCGCGCGTGAAACCACCGACTCCCGCTTTTGACGCTGAGTAGTTGGCCTGCCCTGCGTTGCCCATAGCGCCGACGACGGAACTGATATTGATGATTCTGCCCCAGCGCGCCTTGGTCATTGGACGAACACAGGCTTTAGCCAATCTGAACACAGAGGTTAGATTGGTATCAATCACATCCATCCACTCCTCATCTTTCATGCGCATAAGGATATTGTCTTTAGTAATACCAGCGTTGTTAACCAAAATAGTCGGCGCGGCAAACTGCTCGGCAATGGCCTTAATCACAGCGTTGACGGAATCGCTGCTCGTGACATCCAGCACCATACCGGTGCCGGTAATGTTGCTCTCTGCAAAGCGTTGCGTGATCGCAGCAGCGCCAGCCTCAGAGGTTGCTGTGCCGATTACGGTCGCACCTGCCTGCGCAAGGGCGCTGGCAATCGCAGCACCAATTCCGCGAGTTGCTCCGGTGACCAGAGCGACTTTGTCATTGAGATTCATTGGTTATTCCTGTGTTAATAATAATTAGAGGCGTGATCAGACTGATGATAAAGCATTTTCAAGACTGGCAACATCATCCGTAGCCAGCGATGTCAGGTTGCGGTCAATACGCTTGGAAAGGCCATTGAGCACCCGCCCCGGACCACATTCGATTAATATTTCTGCGCCTCGAGCTGCGAGACCATTGACGCAATCAACCCATAGCACTGGCTTGTAGATCTGTTCAAGCATCAGCGATTTAATCGCCTGGGGCTTGTCCTCAGCCTGAGCATGAACATTGTGAATCACCGGAATTTGTGGCGCACTGAAGTTAGTTTGCTCGATGAGCTGTGCCAGATTGTCTGCTGCGGGGCGCATAAGAGACGTGTGGAATGGTGCACTGACGGGCAACTCGACCGCTCGCTTTGCGCCGGCTTTTTTACAGATAGCCACTGCTCGCGCTACCGCATCTGCATCGCCGGCAATAACCACCTGACCCGGTGCGTTAAAGTTCACCGCGGCGACGATTTGCTGTTGTGCCGCCTGCCGACAAGCATCAACCACTATGTCGTCATCAATGCCCATAATAGCTGCCATCGCGCCTACTCCGACAGGCACAGCCTGCTGCATAAACGCGCCGCGAGCGCGAACAATATTAACGGCGTCAGCAAAGTCAACTGCGCCTGCACAGACCAGTGCAGACCATTCGCCGAGACTGTGTCCAGCCAAGGCGCCAGGAGTTGGACCGCCCAGATGCTGCCATAAACGCCATATCGCGACACTGGCAGTCAGTAGAATGGGTTGTGTGCGCTCAGTCAGATTAATATCCTCCTGCTCTCCTTGCTGCACTAATTGCCAGCAGTCATAGCCCAGCACTGCGGATGCCTGTGCAAAGGTTTCCTCTACTAGCGCGTTCTCGGCAGCTAGATCTGCCAGCATGCCGATTTTTTGAGATCCCTGGCCGGGAAACACAAATGCCAAATTACTATTCATAGTGCGTCTGCTTTTATCCGTGTTGGTTGATTTTGAGATTAAGTATAGGCGACAAAACGTCGGGTAAGTTATGTTCTGCCGCATCGCAGGCGACGTCCAGCGCCCGCACAAACGCGCCTTGAGATGCCCCGCCATGACTTTTCACTACTACGCCATTTAGGCCCAAAAAATACGCGCCGTTATAGAGTGCGGGGTCAAACTTGGCTTTGAGTTTTTTCAGCGGTGAACGGAGTAATGTTAGGGCGATGCGTGACAACCAGCCACTGCCGACCGTCTGGCGAAACTGAGCGGCGACCATGTTGACCAGACCTTCACTAGCTTTGAGCGCGATATTACCGGCGAAACCATCACAGACGACAACGTCTGTGCCGCCCTCGAAAATGCCATTGCCCTCTACATATCCGCAGTAATTAACTAGTGGTTCGGCGTTGAGAAGCGCTGCCGCTTGATGAATATCATCGCGCCCCTTGCCGACCTCTTCGCCGACATTGAGCAGCCGAACTGTCGGCGAGTCGATGGAGTCTAGCTCTTTCGCCATCAGTGATCCAAGCAGGGCAAACTCACAGAGTTGTTTGGCAGAGCAGTTGATATTGGCGCCCAGGTCGAGGACATAACTATGGCCGGTTTTTGTCGGCACTGCAGTGCAAATGGCGGGACGAGAGATACCTGGGAGTGCTTTTAGAAAGTGCAGGCCGAGCGCCATGATCGCACCGGTATTGCCAGCGCTGACAAAGGCCTGTGCTTCTCTAGCCGCCAGCGCTTGCAACCCCATGCCCATTGATGAGTCGCGTTTAGAGCGAATTACAGCGGAGGGTTTGTCGGTATCAGCAACGCAACAGTCACTGTGACGCAACTCGATACGCGACAAAATACTGGAATCGTGACACAGGGCTAATTGAGTGGCCACCTGATCATGATCACCGAAGACCAATGCAAGAACTTGGCGATGGTGACTGAGGAAATCAACTAGCGCAGACACTGTGACGCGAGGACCGAAGTCCCCGCCCATAGCATCAACGGCAATTCGGAGTGAATTTGCCAAAGAGTGGTGCGTTCAGTTATTCGGTGTCAGTCTCGACAACTTTGCGGCCGCGGTAAAAACCGTCAGCGGACACATTGTGACGCAGGTGCTTTTCGCCACTCAGCGAATCAACTGAAATAGTAGGAGCAGTAAGTGCATCGTGTGAACGACGCATACCGCGCTTTGATCGTGTCTTGCGACTTTTCTGAACAGCCATAGATTACTCCTAAGCAATAATCCTGTGCAGCCAACGTTACTTCTTCAGCTGCTTTAAAATATTAAAGGGATTGTCAGCGACAATCTCATCGTCTTTCTCGTCACCACTTGGCCCGTCCTTGGAAAGAAAGGTGTCTCCAGTACAGCTACCTTGTTCATGGTAGTTGACTAGAGGCAGAGCCAATAAAACTTCATCTTCGAGCAGGACACTTAGATCGGCCATTTTATCGCCAACAATCCAAGGTTCCCGATCACCTGAAACACTCGCAATCTGATCTTCCGACCAGACAACCTGTGCTGCTAAGTCAGTGGCCAAATCCACTCTCACTGGATCTAGACAGCGCTGACATATCGCCGTGACAGAGATGGTCAAATTACCATTGACAACCTTTGCCCTGGCTTCATCCACTTCGAACCTAATCAAAGCCGATAGCGGCGTCTCGATACTTTCAACTGCCAGTGCCAACCGCGGCAAATGCTTAACATCGAAATGTCCTTCGAGGACAATTCCTTGGTTCGCAAGTTTACGCGGATCGACAAGTGTTGGCAGTGCCATAAATTCAGGTGGTACCCAGTTAGGCGCGCATGATAGGGTCAAGTTTTTGATCTGTCAAAGAAAATTGA
>JAFMBY010000107.1 GCA_017858135.1 Porticoccaceae bacterium
AAACCATGCAGAAACTGGATGTAGTACGCAAATCGGCCTAACGTTAGTTAAGGAATACTTAAGAATGGTGATGCAGGGAGTCAGCAGAGCAGCGCTGAGATCCGTCAAACAAGCATTTTAAAAGAGTTTCAGAAAGAGATTCTAAGTTAACAATGGAATGTTAAATGAACTGGTTTTTTTTACGACATGGGCAAATTAACTCGAACCTCAATAAAGTCTATTCAGGTCGCAGCGACGAACCTTTAAATGCGCGCGGTATTGAACAGGCCTATCAAGCTGCTGAGTTAATTAAGTCAAAGTCCATTGATCGAGTGGTTTCCAGCCCTCTCGCCCGAGCGGGCCAGACGGCGACCATTGTGGCGGCTGCGAACGGTCTAAAAGTCAGCTTTGATCAAGCCTTTAATGAAATGGTCTTTGGCCCCTGGGAGGGGTTGAGCGAAGCGCGGGTTAAACAGCAATATCCGCTGGAATGGACATTGTGGAATTCTCAGCCCCATCGATTGGAACTGCGAGGGAGAGAAACACTACAGCAATTGCAGACGCGGGTTATTGCTGGCATGCGCCATATTGAGGCTGAGGGCAAAGGAAACACTATCTTGGTGGTCAGTCATGTCGCGGTGATCCGCGTCGTGGCTCTCTATGCTCAAGACAGGCCGCTGTCTGAGTACAAAACGATTGAAGTCGATAATTGCCAGCTGTTGCCGGTAAAGATCACTGACGAGGCCCTGCATCAATCGCGCAGGCAGGGTGAATCTTTACGAGCTATTCCTCGATGAAAGCGGTGTTATTAATAGCGGGATTAGGCACCCGTCTGCGCCCTTTGACGAACTCGACTCCAAAGTGCCTACTGCCGATCAATGGGCAGCCGCTGTTGGCGATCTGGTTTGATAAGTTAGTCAGGGCTGGGGTAACAGAGGTCCTCATAAATACCCATTGGCTGGCTGAACAGGTGATTGATTTTGTTGAAAAGTTTACGCCGGCCGGCCTCAAGGTAACACTCTTTCATGAACCGATTTTACTCGGCAGTGCGGGAACACTTGCGGCCAACCGACATTTTTTTGATGACGACCCCTTTTTTATTATCTATGGTGATAACGTCTCTGATGTCGACCTAGCCGATCTCTATGCCGCTCATCAACACTATCAGCCAGTGTTAACTCTGGGCACATTTGAAGCGGAATTTCCCGAGCGCTGTGGTATTGCCGACATCGACTCAGACGGCGTTATTCAAGGTTTTATTGAGAAGCCGAAAAAGCCGCTTTCTAACCGCGCAGCTGCTGGCATTTACGTGGCTGATCCTAAGATCTTTGATTATTTTCCACAGCATTCGATCGCCGAACAGACGAGTTCCTCTGCATTGGATCTTGGCTTTGATGTGATTCCCAAACTGGTTGGACAGATGCGTAATTACTCAATCGATCGGTTGATAGATATTGGGACGCCTGACAATTATCGCAAGGCTAATGAGAGTCTGACATGAGCAGTTTGGGCCTCAATGATTCTGCTCAGTATAAAACCAATCGGGTTTGCTGGAGTCTTCTAGGACTGCCATTTGATCAAGTGGATACTGACCAGGCGCTGAAGATTATTGATCGCGCCATTGTCACCAAGCAAAGGTGTTTTCTCTCAACGCCGAATTTAAATTTTATTGTTCAAGCGCGACGTGATGCGTCGTTTTTTGAATCGCTGATTTGTAGTGATTTGGTGGTTGCCGACGGCATGCCGCTGATCTGGACTGCAAAACTGCTCGGTATTCCCCTGCGCTGCCGCGTCGCAGGTTCGTCGCTATTTGACATATTGCAAAACACCCGTCGCGATAAACCAATCTCAGTGTTCTTTTTTGGCGGCCAGGGCAGCGCAGCGCAGCAGGCGGCCGATAATCTCAATCGCAGTTCTGTGGGCATGATCGCCTGCGGTGCACTCAATCCCGGAACCGGTTCGGTTGAGAGCATGAGCAGCGATCAGATTATCGAACAGATCAATCGTGCGGAGCCGGATTTTTTGGTGGTGGCGCTGGGAGCGAAAAAAGGCCAGCAGTGGATTATGCACAATCGCGAAAAACTCAATGCCTCGGTGATCAGTCATCTTGGTGCAGTGGTGAATTTTGTCGGCGATAGCGTGCGGCGTGCGCCAGAGCGCTGGCAGAAGTTAGGGTTTGAGTGGCTGTGGCGAATCTGTCAGGAGCCACAGTTGTGGAAGCGTTATGTGGTTGATGGGTTTTGGTTTTTACGTTTTATGATGACTCATGCGGTGCCGCTGGCGCTATATCAAAAGCGATTGCGCGGCTGTACTGATAAAGGTTTTTCCATGGAGATCATCGATGCTAAGGCTGCCAGCGATACTGGGGCTTACGCCGAGATGGTATTGGCTGGTTCGACAACGGTTGGCAATGGGGCATTGCTGAACTCAGGCTGTCGCAAGATCCTCGATCAGGAGGAGGATATCCCCACAGTTTCCATTAATTGCGCTAATTTGGACTATATTGATAGTTCCGCGCTGGGAACCCTGATGCTGCTGAAGGCGAATATTTTGCGTCGCGGCGGCACATTCAGTTTGTTTGGCGCCAGTCCGCGAATCAAACGTCTAATGCGACTGCATGGTGTCGAAGAGTTTTTGTCGGAGTCGTAGATGGTTTCAGAGGAAGAAAATATCACTATAGGGAACAGTAAGGTTAAGGCTAATCAACCCGAAAATAGGCTGTTTAATACTAGCATGCTGTTGTTTTCAATCGCATTGCTGTTAAGTTTTTGGCTGTATTGGGACGGGCTCGCCGAAGCCGTGTTGCGCTGGCAGCTGCAGGAAGAGTACAGCCACGGTTATATTATTCCGCTGGTGTCACTGTTTATTCTCTGGGAACGCCGCTTTCAAATTGCAGCCAGTTACCGCGGTTATTCATGGTGGGGTCTGCTGATTATCTGTGTTGCATTGACGATTTTATTGGTGGGAGAGATCAGTGCGCTCTATGTATTAATTCACTACTCGTTTATTTTATTGCTGTTGGGCCTATCGATCGCCTTTCTGGGCTCGGCCACTCGCCATACCTGGGTGCCCATTGCACTGCTCGGTTTTGCTGTGCCACTGCCTTATTTTATTGAGGTGGTGCTGACTTCAAAACTTCAGCTGCTCTCTTCGCAGCTGGGTGTTGAAATAATTCGTCTATGTCGCATTCCGGTGTTCTTGAGCGGCAATATTATCGATCTGGGAAACTATCAGTTACAGGTTGTTGAGGCCTGCAGTGGCTTGCGCTACCTGTTTCCACTGATGAGTCTCGGTTTTATTGGCGCCTATTTATATCAGGCATCGCGGTGGAAAAAAGTCGTTCTGTTCCTCTCCACGGTTCCAATTACAATTTTTATGAATAGTCTTCGAATTGCCATTACGGGTCTACTGGTCGACAACTGGGGCACAGAGATGGCCGAGGGCTTTTTGCATGACTTTGAAGGTTGGCTAATCTTTATGGCCTGCGGTGCTCTGATGTTGCTGGAAGTGATGATCATGGAATTGCTGACCACGCGTTTAAGCATTCGTCAGGCCTTTGCTGTGCCGGTCTCCGTCAGTTCCGATCAGTATGCGACCGAGGGTGTCGTCAATCTGCAATTGCCGGTGCCGATTATTGCAGTCATTCCTTTGCTACTGGCGGCCTTGATTGGCCTCGGTTCGATTGACGCTCGTGGAGAAAACGTAAATGTGCAAAAAACCGGTTTGGCAACCTTTCCATTGCAGCTTGAGGAATGGACGGGTCAAGACGGCAGTATTGAAGCAGAGGTCGCCGATAAACTGGGGTTTACCGAGTATGTGATGATTAATTATCAAACTATTCAGCGTCGGCCAGTGAATTTTTATGTCGCCTATTACGCCTCTCAACGCAAAGGGGTGTCGCCCCACTCGCCGAAGGTCTGTATCCCTGGCGGTGGCTGGGAGATCGCCGATTTTTCGCGAACCAGAGTGGATCAGATACCGGTTAATCGAGTGTTAATTCGCAAGGGGTTGCAGGATCAAATTGTCTATTATTGGTTTGAAGAGCGCGGTATTGCAGTGGCCAATGAATATATTAAAAAGTGGATGTTATTTAAAGACGCCCTTTTTGTAAATCGTACCGATGGTTCGCTGATTAGAGTGACCACGCCGGTGATGAGTGATGAAAGCACAATGGATGCTGATCTGCGTGCGCAGGCGTTTATTCGGGCTAGTCGAGAGCAGTTGTCGCAAAGGTTACCGGCGAAATTTCTGGAGAGAACAAAATGAGTGTGACATTAATAAGGATGTTAAGCCGAGCTAGTCGATTTTTTATTGTGAGCGTTTTTCTATTGTCGATATCGGCATGCAGTGGCTCGAAAGAAGAGGCCGCCAACCGCTATTTAAACAGCGGTATTGAGCTTTACTCCGAGGGTGAATTGTCGAAGGCCAGTGTCGAGTTGCGCAATGCACTGCAAATCGATCCCAAGCTTGCCAGCGCCTATTACTATCTCGGCTTGATCTCTGAGAAGCATAAAAACTGGAAGGACCTGTATAAAAATCTTTCCAAGGTCGAGCAGTTGGATCCCAATCATGTGCAGGCGAAGATAAAGCTCGCCTATTTGTTGCTGCTGGCACAGCAGGCGGACAGTGCGTTGGAAAAGGCCGATTTTATTCTTGCACTGGACAAAGATAATGCTGAGGCCTACGCCATTAAGGCATCCGCCTACTTGCAAAAAGATCTCT
Organism: Porticoccaceae bacterium; assembly: GCA_017858135.1. Taxonomy (GTDB): domain Bacteria; phylum Pseudomonadota; class Gammaproteobacteria; order Pseudomonadales; family Porticoccaceae; genus HTCC2207. The sequence goes on from JAFMBY010000107.1 coordinate 4,702, forward strand.
ATGACGTCGCGATGGAATATATTAACAAAGCGGTTGATCAAAACAGCCAGTCGGCTGAAATAGTCTCGATAAAAGCATCGATTATGCACAAACAGGGTTATACCGACGCGGCTCTGGCAATGCTCTCAGATCTCATCGAACACAGTGATGACAATCTGCACTTGCTGTTATTGCGCACTGAGATTAACGAGGAAGTGAATAACGTCACCGCAGTCGAGGCAGATTATCGCACCTTAATCAGAGCCAATCGTGATGAGAAAGCCTTTTACCTCAAACTGGCCAAACTGCTCAATGATAGTGGACGCCTCGATGAGGCAGTCGAAGTTCTCGAGGACTACCTGCGACGCGACGGCAGCGACACTGAGGTGCGCATGGTTATTGTTGATGTGCTGTCGAGCCAAGATCTGGAGGCGGGGAAAAAACAGCTCGAGAGCTATATTGCCGAGGATCCGGAGAATGCCGAACTACGTTTCTTTCGCATCGATAGGTTGATCGCCATGGGCAAAAATGTCGAGGTATTGCTCGAACTGGAAAGAATTATTGGCGGTGAGTTTAAAGACCAGGATTTGTTTCGGGCGAAAGCGCTAAAGGCAGATTTACAGCTCAGTGTTGGGCAAAAGGATAAGGCATTGCAATTGGTTAATGAGATTCTCAGTGTCGACCGACATTTTGAGCAAGCTCTGCTGGTGCGTGCGCGCTACCACCTTTCAGTAGAGGATATCGACGCTGTGGTTAGCGATTTGCGCACGGTATTGCGCAACAACCCAGAATCTGAGTCGGCGCTGATAATGCTGGCTAATGCCTATCTCTCGTCTGGGTCTAGTCAGCTGGCAGACGACACCTTCAGAAAGGTGTTAGATATTAATCCAGGCAATGTTCAGGCCGCGGTGCCGGTTATTCAGAGTCTACTGGAAAAGAATGATGTTGATCGTTCTGAGCGTCTGATTGAAAACGCGCTCCGGGGAGCGCCTGACAATGACATCTTATTGTCGATTCTCGCGCAGATTAAGTTATCGAAAAAGGACTATGAGGGTTCTAATCATATTGTCTCGCGGATTAGCAAAAATGGTCGCAATCCGGCCTTTAGTCACTATCTCTCGGGACGTTCTCTGCAATCTCAAGGAGATTATCAAGGCGCTGTTGACCAATATCGACAGGCACTGGAGATCAATCCTGATTTGGCGCGGGCACTGGAGGGACTGACGATGTCCTATCTGCGCATTGATCAGGAACCGATGCTGGTAGCATACCTTGGCGAGTTTAGGCGCAGCAATCCTGACAATATGATGGTACTGTCGATTATTGCTTCTTTGCACAGCCGTCGCGGCGATCACACCATGGCCGTAGACGTACTGGAGCAGGGCTTGAAGCAGAGCGCAACCTGGGTGAACGGTTACACGGCGTTGGCGTCTAACTATCGCGCTGACAATAATTTTAAGGCGGCTATCGCGAGTCTCGAACGCGGCCTTGTCGTACTCCCGGACAGTAGGGTATTAAAAATGCTGCTGGCCTCGTCACACGAAAAATATGGTGACAAGTCCCGAGCAGTGCAGCTCTACGAAGAGGTACTCAAGATCGACCCTGACCATCAAGCGGTGATCAATAATCTTGCCAGTCTGTTAACTGATGAATTTGAGTCGCCGGAGAACATTCGTCGTGCTGTCAAGCTCACTGAGCGCTTTGCCGACTCAGAGCAGCCTTACTTTATTGATACTTATGCGTGGGCACTGATTAAATCTGGTTCGCCAGAACTGGCGGAGCCGTTGCTCGCAAGGGCAACCAAAATGGCACCTGCCATTGCTGTATTCCACTATCATCGCGGTGTTGGTTTGAGCCGCATGGGGCGCCAGAGTGACGCTAAAAAAGCACTTATGCTGGCGCGAGAAAAGGCGTCTGCAGACGAATCGCTGCAGACTCAGATATCCGAGGCGTTGATTGATCTGTAGTGGCTAATTAAGTTATTTATCTTTTATGAATATGTTAATGTGGGGCCTTTATACATAATTGAATAACCTAAAGTTGTGTGTTCAACTATTAGGTACTATATTGACGCGACGCTATGGAATAGCGCGATTCAAATACGCAGGGACGTGAAGACAAGGAATGAAAACATGCACGTTCTCATAGTTGATGACCACGCTTT
>JAFMBY010000022.1 GCA_017858135.1 Porticoccaceae bacterium
GCTCATAATACCTGGCTCGTAAAGAATAGCCCGTAAAAAAACGCCGGTAAAAACAAGCCCCTAAGGCTTATGGGCAATAAACGGGTTTTTGCGGTTGGGGTAGCAGGTCGTACAAATTTCACAGACTCGGCCATCGCAGCCTCTAGCGCTGCAAAATTCTCGGCCATAAAAAATAATCTGCAGGTGCAGAGCATTCCAGGTTTCTTTAGGGAAAAGTTTCTTTAGATCCCGTTCAGTTTGAGCAACGCTCTTGCCTTTGGTGAGTCCCCAGCGCTGTGCTAGTCGATGGATATGGGTGTCCACTGGAAATGCTGGATGGCCAAAGCCCTGTGACATCACCACGCCGGCAGTTTTATGACCGACGCCAGGCAGTGATTCCAAAGCCTTCCAGTCATCCGGCACTTCGCCGTTATACTGTTCCACGAGCATCTTTGAGAGGGTAGAAATGGCACTGGATTTTTGTGGTGCCAGGCCGCAGGGGCGAACAATTTTATAGATGCTGTCGAGGGGTACATGCTGCATATCAAAGGCATTGTCGGCCAGACTAAACAGTGCTGGCGTTACCTGATTGACGCGGATGTCGGTGCACTGGGCGCTGAGCAATACGGCGACTAGAAGCTCAAAGTTATTGTTGTGATCCAGCGGTATAGGCGTTTCTGGATAGATCTCATTGAGCTTGTGCAGAATAAAGTCAGCGCGCTGTTGTTTTAACATGATTAGTCCGTTATCGAGTCAAACTCTCTACATATTCCTTGATCCGCAGTGCGGCTTCTATGCACACCTCGGTTTCCGCTACCAATGCCATACGCACGCGATTTTTGCCGGGGTTACCGGTTGCGGTCTCACGCGAAAGATAGCGTCCCGGAAGCACCGTGACATTCTGCTGGGCAAACAGACCTGCGGCAAATTCGGTGTCGGCGATGGGTGTTTCCGGCCACAGATAAAAGCTTGCCTGTGGCTCGGGGAAAGTCATCACCTGTTTTAGAATCTCGGTCACGGCAGCAAATTTCTCGCGGTACTGACGGCGATTGTCGACGACGTGGCTCTCGTCGCTCCAGGCTGCCGTCGAGGCCGCTTGCACGGCGCTGGACATGGCGCAGCCATGGTAGGTGCGATAACGCAAAAATTGACTCAATAGGTTAGCGTCGCCGGCGACAAATCCCGAGCGCAGTCCCGGTAAATTAGAGCGTTTTGAGAGGCTGTGAAAAGCCACGCAGCGGCTATAGTCAGTGCGTCCCATTTCTGCGCAGGCTTGGAGGATACCGGGAGGCGGGGTTTGCTCGTCGAGATAGATCTCGGAGTAACATTCGTCGCTGGCAATAATAAAGTCGTACTGGTCAGCCAGGGCAATGGCTTGCTGTAACTGCTCGATGCCCATCACCGCGCCAGAGGGGTTGCCCGGAGTACATATTTGTAGCAACTGGCAGCGCTGCCAGATTTCTGCCGGCACAGTGCTCAGGTCTGGGATAAAGCCATTGTTAGCTGTACAGTCTAAAAAGTGTAGCTCGGCACCGGCCAGCAGTGCCGCGCCTTCATAGATTTGGTAGAACGGGTTGGGAGCGACCACCAACGCGTTTCGCTGTGAGTCAATCATTGCCTGGCTAAAGGCGAACAGCGCTTCTCGGGTACCAGTGACAGGCAATACGTTTGTGTCCGCACTTAAGCTGTCGGTCGGAAGCGTAAACCGGGTTTGACACCACTGCGCAATCGCTTGTCGCAGCGGAAGCCCGCCTTTGGTCGTTGGGTATACCGCAATCTGATCGATATTATCGATTAAGGCCTGCTTCACAAACGCTGGAGACTGGTGCTTTGGCTCGCCGATCGACAGCGCTATGGGTGCCAGGTGAGCCGGCGGCGCAATGCCGGCTTTCAGGTCACTGAGTCGCTCAAAGGGATAGCGATGCAGCAGGTCTAGATTTGGATTCATAGGTTACTCGTGTTCAATATTGTCGGTACGCAGGCCGTGTTAATTCCAGACCTTCATTTTGCGTAGTTTGTATTCTTGGCCTTCTTCCTCGTTGCGCTGGTCCAGTTCACTGCAGATAGCCTCTGTCAGCGCGGTACTCACCTCATTGTCAGCGAGTGGCTCGAAGTTGTTATCAGTAAGATAGAAAATATCCTCAACGCGCTCGCCCAATGTTGAAATTTTTGCGTTCAGCACGCGCAGTTCAAAGCGCATAAATATCTGTGCCAGGTGGGCCAGCAGGCCAGGGCGGTCCGGTGTAATCACTTCAAGGATCGAGCTGTTAGATTCGGCGTCATGGCGCAGCGAGGCCGCAGTTTTAAGCGCAAAGTTTTTTAGCTGACGTGGGGTGCGTTGCTGCACATCGGTGCTGATCTCTGTGGGATTTGCAATCGTCTGGTCGAGTGTTCGAATGATTTTTTCACACCGCAGAGCGTCTTTACCTATCGGCTGGTCTTGCTCGCCGAGGATATAGAAGACATCGAAGGCGCTGCCGTCACTGGTGGTGTGCAGACGGGCATCCTGGATATTCAGATTGAGCCGATCTAAGGCTGCGACGATAATGGAAAAGTTATTGTCACGGTCTTGGCAGTGGACAAAAATCTGTGTCGCAACGGGAATCTCTACGCCGACATCATTGATCAGAATAACCGCTTTCTTGGGGTCCTGTTTCGCGAGAATGGCTTTGGTAAATTGAGCAACATCCTCGGCACTTTCACGGAGAAAAAACTCTTCATCGACATCGCGCCAGACATTGATTGCCTGGGCGCTGTCAATGTCATCTGCCAACAGCGCACGCAGCGCCGCATCTTTGGCCTCAAGCACCCAGGCAGCGCGACTGGCTGGGGTAACCGTTCCCAGCTGCAGCGCACGCTTGGTCTCAAAATAGAGATTGTGCATCAGCGAGCCTTTCCACTCGGTCCAAAGTCGGGGATTGGTGGCGTTGATATCAGCAACGGTTAGCACATAGAGATAATCCAGATGCATTTGGTCGCCGACGTGAGTGGCAAATTTGTGAATGACATCGGGATCTGAGGTGTCCTCGCGCTGGGAGATCGTTGACATCAGTAGATGATTTTCTACCAGCCATTTCAGTAACTCGATCTCTTGCGGCTGCAGACCATGGCGCTCAGCAAAATCGGCGATATCGGCTGAGCCTAACAGCGAGTGATCGCCACCGCGCCCTTTGGCAATATCGTGGTAGAGTGCGGCGATAACGATTAATTCTCGCCGACTGAAGTTTTTATAGATGTGCGATGCCACGGGGAACTTAGCGGCGACCTCGGGTAACACCAGACGGCGTACATTGCGCACGACTTCAAGGGTGTGCACATCGACGGGATAAATATGGAATAGGTCATGCTGCATCTGACCGACGATTTTTCCGAATTCAGGCAGGTAGCTACCTAAAATGCCATAGCGATTCATGCGTTGAAGCTGGTTCGAGAGTTTATAGGGTGCCTTGAGCACGCGCATAAACAGCGCACGGTTTTCCGGATTTTGCCGGAATGACTCATCTATTAGCCCCCGGTGCAGCCGAATCTGACGTATCGCCGATGCGCGAATGCCCTCAATACTTTGATTCTCGCCCATAATGGCGAACAGCTCGAGTAGGGCTGATGGTTGTTTGATAAAGACCGATTCGTCGGCAGTATCAAGATAGTTGTCGCGAATCAGAAAGCGCGAGTTGATTTTGGTGACCACTTTGGTTTTGTTTTTGCGGTAGATGGCTTCGTTGAGGTACTGCAACAGCACTTCGTTGAGCTCGCGAATCGACATGACAACCTGATAGTAGCGCTGCATAAACTTTTCGACGCCGAGTCGCTCTTCGCTGTCTTTATAACCGAACATTACCGCCAGCTTGCGCTGATAATCAAACAGTAGACGCTCTTCCGGACGATCTGTTATCAGGTGCAGTCCATAGCGAACTTTCCAGAGAAACTCTTCGTCTCGACGCAAGGTGGCATATTCTTCTTCGGACAAAAAGCCTTCTTCAATTAGCAGCGAACGTCGGTGTACCTGAAAGTGGCGTTTCGCCGTCCAGTTAAACACCTGTATATCTCTAAGGCCGCCAGGGGCTTCTTTGATATTGGGTTCGAGATTGTATTCGGTGCCACCATGCTTGCGGTGGCGCGCTTTCTGCTCGTCAATTTTGCCGTGGTAAAACTTTTCTGACGCCCATATTTTGTTCGGCCCGGTTTTAACCTCGAGCTTTGCCAGCAGTTTGTCATCGCCGGCAAGCAGTCGTGTTTCCATTAGGTTTGTTGCAACGGTAATGTCGCCACGGGCTTCATCGACACACTGTGTCAGGCTGCGCGTGCTGTGCCCAATTTTAAGCTGGATGTCCCAGAGAAAGGTCAAAAACTGTTCGATGCGCTGGCGATACTTTTCGGGTTTATTGCGGCGCATTAGGATCAACAAGTCGATATCAGAGTGCGGGTGCAATTCACCACGCCCGTAGCCACCAACCGCGATCAGGCTAATATCAGTGTCCCACTCGAAACGGTTCCAGGCATATCGCAGAATTAAATCAGCAAACTGCGCGCGCTCATTAACCAAGCGATGGACATCTTCACCCTCATTGAAACGATTATTAAAATGATTATTAGCGCCACTTAATGCGGCCCGAAATACATTGATAGGGTTGTCTTTTTCGATATCCGCAACAAAGCGTTTCTCATCAAAGAAAAGTGGCACGAGATAAGATTTTGGGTGCATGGTTATTTTTTCTTGTAGTGTTCTTCGTGGCGTGCGGTGAGTACTTCAACGCCGTCACTGGTCACGGCGAGGGTATGTTCCCACTGCGAGGTGAGGCGACCGTCACGAGTTTCAACCGTCCAGCCATCCGGCTTAAGTTTAGTGCCATGCTTGCCAGCGTTGACCATCGGCTCAATCGTGAAGGTCATGCCCTCAGCCAATACCAAACCGGTGTTAGGTGTTCCGTAATGCAGCACCTGTGGCTCTTCGTGGAATTCCATGCCAATGCCGTGACCGCAGTAGTCGCGCACTACAGAGTAGTAATTTGCTTCAGCATGTGTCTGAATAAGGTGGCCTATATCGCCCAATCTTATGCCCGGCTTAACCAAGTCAATGGCCTTGTATAAACACTCTTGGGATACGTCGATCAGTCTCTGCGCGTGCGCAGCGACGCTGCCAACGGTATACATCTTGCTGGTGTCGCCATACCAGCCGTCTTTAATAACCGTGACGTCGATATTAATAATATCGCCATTCTTGAGAATTTTTTTCTCCGAGGGGATGCCGTGGCACACCACCTGATTGACCGACGTGCAGACCGATTTCGGGAATCCTCGATAGCCGAGGCAGGCTGGGATGGCTTTCTGGACATTGACGATATGATCGTGGCAGATACTGTCGAGCTTTTCTGTGCTCACGCCAGGAACAACATAATCACCGATCAGCTCCAGAACCTCAGCTGCCAACCGTCCAGCTTCACGCATCTTGGCGAGATCATCCGCCGATCGTAATTGTATAGTCATTGCGCACCTTCGTACTTGTAGAGACGACTATTGTACGCATCTATTCGACGTTGAGGCAGTACCTTAGGCCATATTATTCAACTATCTACCAGGATCAGTTAGCGGTCATGTTTACCAGCGCTAAACCTGGCGCAGCGTCGGCCGCTGCCGCCGGCAGTCAGGTCTCTGGCAAGGCGCTGTAAGTGAGCTTTTTTGCTTTAACTGGGCTCTTCAATATGGTATAAAGCGCGCCGTCTGCTGAGATGTCTCATCAGACGTAATATTAACTAAACGACACACACGTTCCGACACAGCGATCTGGGTGCCTGATAAGCAGTTGCAATAGCTTTGATGGTTGATCTCTGGGGTACGTGGAGGCTTAACCCCAAAAGGAAAAATTATGTCTTCTGTAAGTATGCGCGATATGTTGCAGGCTGGTGTTCACTTCGGTCACCAAACCCGCTTCTGGAATCCAAAAATGAGCCAGTTCATCTTCGGCTCACGCAATAAAGTTCACGTTATCAACCTTGAGCAAACTGTACCCGCCTTCAATGAAGCACTAGAAGTGCTGCGTGTAGAGGCTGCCAAAGGCAATCAAATTCTTTTTGTTGGCACCAAGCGTGCTGCACAAAAAATTCTTAAAGAGCAGGCTGAGCGCTGTGGTATGCCTTATGTTAGTCATCGCTGGTTAGGCGGCATGTTGACTAACTATAAGACTATCCGTGCGTCTATTCGTCGTTTCCGCGAGCTGGAGACTCAGCAAGCAAACGGTACGTTTGAGCGCCTGACTAAGAAAGAAGTCTTGATGCGCACGCGCATGAAGGACAAGTTGGAAAATTCAATCGGTGGTATCAAGGATATGAACGGCTTGCCCGATATCCTCTTCGTGATCGATGTTGACCATGAGCGCATTGCGATTAATGAAGCAAACAAGCTGGGTATTCCAGTGGTTGGCATCGTTGATACCAACAGCAACCCTGATGGCGTCGACTACGTTATTCCAGGTAATGATGACTCTATCCGTGCGATTAAGCTCTACGCTGCATCAGTTGCTGACGCAGTGCTTGAGGGCAAGGCGCAATCGGCAACAGTCTCAAGCAAAGATGAGTTTGTTGAAGTGGCTGAAGAAGCTGCGCCCGAGGCGCCTGCTGCTGAAGCGCCCGCGGCTGATGAAGCGCCTGCGGCGAAGGAAGCTGCAGCCGAGTAGTTGTCGAGGTCAAATAAAAAGTAATATCAAAGGGGGCCGCTGCCCCCTTTTTTCAAAAATAATTTTACGATTTAGAGAGGAATACAATGGCACAGGTAACAGCATCTTTGGTAAAGGAGCTGCGAGATCGCACAGGTTTGGGCATGATGGAGTGCAAGCGAGCGCTGGCTGAGTCTGATGGTGATATTGAAAAAGCAATTGAAGAGCTGCGCAAGTCGAGTGGTATGAAGGCGGCTAAGAAAGCAGGTCGCACGGCGGCCGACGGCCTCGTGGCCGTTAAGGCAGAGAACGGCTATGGGCTGGTTCTTGAAGTGAACAGTGAGACCGATTTTGTCGCTCGCGATGAGGGCTTCCAAGGCTTTGTTGGCGCGGTTCTTGACGCGGCTTATGCTGGCAAGCAGACCGATATCGCCACCGTTATGGCCGGTGATCTGGAATCTGCTCGTGAGGCTCTGGTGCAAAAGATTGGCGAAAACATCTCTCCACGTCGTGCCGGTAGTATTGAGGCAGCAGTGGTTGGCGGTTATGTCCACAGCAACAACAGAATTGCGGTAGTTGTCGGTTTGACTGGTGGTGATGAAGCGCTGGCTAAGGATGTTGCGATGCATGTTGCAGCGGTTAATCCGGCAGTGGTTAGCTCTGACCAGATGCCAGCTGAAGTGATTGAAGCTGAGCGCGCTATTTTTGTCGCCCAAGCGGCCGAGAGCGGTAAGCCCGCGGAGATTGTTGAGAAGATGGTGCAAGGACGTGTTAGCAAGTTCTTAAAGGAAAGCAGTCTTGTCGACCAGCCTTTCGTTAAAGATCCAGATATCACAGTGGGAAAATTAGTTGCGGCTGGTGGTGCGGAAATTGTAGGATTTGTGCGTTTTGAAGTCGGCGAAGGGATAGAGAAAGAAGAAGTCGATTTCGCGGCTGAGGTAGCAGCACAGGTCAAGAGCGCCAGCTAAAGCGGCGCGATACACTTAAATGAGGTTTGATATGCCACCGACTGGCAAAGAGAAAAAGTACAAGCGTATTCTACTAAAACTCAGTGGTGAGGAGTTGATGGGAGAAGAGGGCTTTGGCATAGACCCCAAAGTGCTCGATCGCATGGCATTGGAAATTGGTCAGTTGGTGGGTATTGGTGTTCAGGTAGGTCTGGTCATTGGCGGTGGTAATCTTTTTCGCGGCGCGGCGTTAAATAAAGCCGGTATGGATCGTGTTACCGGCGATCATATGGGTATGCTGGCGACCGTGATGAATGCGCTGGCAATGCGCGACGCCCTTGAACGCACCAATATTTCCTCGCATGTTATGTCGGCAATTCCTATGAGTGGTGTTGTCGAGCACTACGACCGTCGCCGTGCTATTCGCTACCTAAAAGATGGCGATGTGGTGATTTTCTCAGCCGGTACTGGCAATCCATTTTTTACCACCGACTCGGCGGCTTGCCTGCGTGGCATTGAAATTGAAGCCAATGTCGTGCTCAAGGCAACCAAGGTCGATGGCGTTTATACTGCTGATCCGATGCTCGATCCGAAGGCAGAATTATACGATCATCTCACCTATGATGAGGTGCTGGATAAAAAGCTCGGTGTAATGGACTTGACCGCGATTTGTCTCTGTCGCGAGCACAGTATGCCACTGCGTGTTTTCCGTATGTCCAAGCAGGGCGCGCTGCTTAATTTGGTGGTGGGTGGCAGTGAGGGCACTTTGATCGAAGAGGGCGAATAATGATTGATGAATTAAAAACAGAAGCTGATGTACGCATGACCAAGGCGCTTGAGGCTCTGGGTAACGCATTTAACAAGATCCGCACCGGCCGTGCTCATCCGAGCCTGCTCGATGGCATTCATGTCGACTACTATGGTGTCAACACGCCTCTGGCGCAGGCGGCATCGATTGTTATCGAAGACGCACGCACACTGTCGGTAACACCTTGGGAAAAAAGTCTGGTGCCGGCGATCGAAAAAGCGATTATGAAGTCAGACTTGGGCTTGAACCCTGCAACAGCAGGCACTGTGATTCGTATTCCACTGCCGCCGCTAACGGAAGAGACGCGCAAAGTTTATGGAAAACAGGCCAAGGCCGAAGCCGAAAATGGACGTATTTCAGTGCGTAATATTCGTCGTGATGTGCTGTCTAGCCTCAAAGGTTTATTAAAGGATAAAGACATCAGTGAGGATGAAGAGCGCAAAGGTCAGGACGAGATTCAAAAAATCACCGATCACTACATTGCGCGAATCGATGAGGCGCTAGTGGCCAAAGAAAAGGACCTTATGGAGATTTGATCTCCAAGGTGACGACGATAATGCCTGAGTCTACTTCCGAGAGTTATACCCATCCGCTGAAACACATTGCGGTGATTATGGACGGTAATAACCGTTGGGCAAAGCAGCGAGGCCTCTCCGGTATTGCTGGCCATGAAGCCGGAGTTGAGCGCATACGCGATATTTTGCGTGCCGCCAAAGAGCGTAACGTAGAAGTTGTCACTCTGTTCGCGTTTAGTAGTGAGAACTGGAAGCGTCCGGAACTCGAGGTGCGCGGTTTGATGTCACTTTTCTCCTCCTACCTTAAAAATGAAGCCAAGGCCTTGCGCGATGATGGTGTGCGTCTCAGGGTACTCGGCAACCGAAGCCAGTTTAGCGACCGTCTCAAGCGCCTGATTGACGACGCTGAGGGAATCACCGCGAGTGGCAAATTTACGTTGGTGCTGTGTGTCGACTACGGTGGACGCTGGGACATTGCGAATGCCGCCCAAAAGATTGCCTCTGAGGTTCAAATGGGGCGTTTGAGGCCGGGGGATATCAACGAGGCTACCGTCCAGAAACATTTACAGTCCAATGGCTTGCCCGACCCTGATCTCTGTATTCGAACGGCTGGTGAGCAGCGTATCAGCAATTTCCTGCTCTGGCAGATGGCTTATACAGAGCTCTATTTTGCCGACTGTTACTGGCCTGATTTCGATCCCGCGGCACTTAATACAGCTATCGATGAATATTATTCACGGCAGCGGAGGTTTGGTCTCCGTAGCGATAACGTTGTTGAGAGTGATGGTGCTCCTCGGGGAGAGATAGCGCGTGTTTAAACAACGCGTGATTACCGCAGTTGTTCTTTTAGCCTGCCTTTTGGCGCTTTTATTAAATTTAAGTCCGCTCAATTTTTCGTTGGTTATTGCCCCGGTTGTATTACTGGCAGGGTCGGAGTGGGCCAATTTACTGACGATTAAAACCCGCAGCAGAAAAATTGCTTATCTCGCTTGTCTCGGCCTATGCCTGGCTATCAGTGCGTTGGCACTCGACCTGTTTGGCACGCTGGATATGCAGCTTGGCAAATACCTGGCGCTGGCTGCATCGGTACTTTGGGCCATCATCTTTCTCTGGGTTCAGGGCTATCCATCCAGCGCGATACTTTGGTCCCCGCAACCGATCTTAGCTGTGCTGGGTATCGTGCTTTTGTGTTTTACGTGGGTTGCTATCGCACTTATTATTCATCAGCCTCACGGCCCCTGGTTGCTGCTATTTGCTATTGTGATTGTCGCGTTAGCTGATATTGGCGGCTATGTGGCCGGAAATTTGTTTGGCAAACATAAGTTGGCCCCAGTTGTCAGCCCCGGTAAGACCTGGGAAGGGTTTGCCGGAGGTATGATCCTGCAATGTGGACTCATTGCCGCGGTTGCGCCGGTATTGCCCTCTGCAATTCCATTGGCCGCTTTAGTCGCACTGGTGATTCCTGTCGCGCTCTACTCGGTGGTGGGTGATCTCTTTGAAAGCATGGTCAAGCGTCATAGCGGGGTAAAAGATAGTGGTCACCTGTTGCCTGGACATGGCGGTGTGCTCGATCGAATTGATGGACTAATGGCTGCGCTACCACTTTTTATCCTGCTGTTTTTACTATTGAGCCCGCTTTAAACCATGCAGACGATCACCATACTTGGGGCAACCGGATCAATTGGGGTGAGCACGCTCGATGTGATCGCGCGACATGCTGATAAGTACTCCGTCTTTGCCCTTACTGCGCACTCTCAGATTACTGCATTGGCATTGCAGTGTCGGCAATTTAATCCGAAATACGCCGTTGTTTCAGACGCCGCTGCAGCGGCTAGTTTGCAAGCCCTGCTGGCAGAGAGCGGCTGTGCAACTGAGGTACTCTGGGGCGTTGAAGCTCTGTGCCAGGTAGCCAGTGATGATGGCGTAGACACAGTAATGGCGGCTATTGTCGGCGCTGCGGGTCTAGTCCCCACCTTGGCGGCGGTGCAGGCGGGCAAGAAAGTACTGCTCGCCAACAAAGAGGCTCTGGTGATGGCTGGGGGCCTGTTTATGCAGGCGGTGGCCGAGTCCGGTTGTGTTCTGCTGCCGATCGACAGTGAGCACAATGCAATATTTCAGTGTCTGCCAACAGATTACAGCAGCGCGGTTAGTAGTGGTGTCAAAAAGTTATTACTCTCGGCTTCGGGCGGACCCTTTCGCGGCTGGTCACTGGAGCAAATGCGCAGCGTCAGCCCAGAGCAGGCTTGCGCGCATCCGAAATGGAGTATGGGTCGCAAAATCTCGGTGGATTCTGCCACCCTGATGAACAAAGGCTTGGAGTTAATTGAGGCCTGTTGGTTATTTGCCGTTCCGGCGCAGGCGGTAGAGGTTGTGGTGCACCCGCAAAGCATCGTGCACTCATTGGTGCAGTATACTGATGGATCTGTGCTCGCTGAACTGGGTAACCCGGATATGCGAACACCCATAGCGCAGGCTTTGGCTTGGCCGCAGAGGATTGAATCCGGTGTCGCGGATTTGGATCTGTTTGATATTGCGCGACTCGACTTTGAGCAGCCCGATATGCAAGCCTTTCCCTGTCTGGCGATCGCGTCTGCCGCTGCCAGAGCGGGAGGGGATGCCGCGACTATTCTCAATGCGGCCAATGAGGTCGCTGTACAGGCCTTCCTTGACCAGCGTATTGAGTTTACTCAGATTGCCGAGGTGGTAGAGCAGACATTAAATGGGCAGGTCCTCAGTGAACCAGAATCACTTGAGTTGGTCCAACAGTCCGACAGCGCAGCTCGCCTGTACAGTAGTTCTTATATCAAACGGTTAGAGAAATAATTTATGGATCTTTTGCAGACACTCTTTTTCACCATGATTGCATTGGGTGTTCTGGTCAGTTTCCACGAATTCGGCCATTTCTGGGTTGCGCGGCGCTGCGGGGTTAAGGTTCAACGTTTCTCAATTGGTTTTGGCACGCCGCTGCTGCGCTGGCACGATGCCCAGGGTACTGAGTTTGTTTTGGCGGCCCTGCCTTTAGGCGGCTATGTAAAAATGGTCGATGAGCGCGAGGGCAATGTCTCTGCAGAAGATCTTCCCCATGCGTTTAGTCAAAAAAGTGTCTGGCAGCGTTTAGCGATTGTTGTTGCTGGCCCGGCGGCCAATTTCTTGCTCGCAGTGGTGGCCTTTTGGATTGTCTTTCTCGCCGGTGAGCGCGGTATTGCGCCAGTGGCCGGCTCTGTTATCAGCGGTTCTCTGGCTGAACAGTCCGGATTTGAGGCAGGAAGCGAGATCGTCGCAGTCAATGGTCACCCGACCACGACTTGGAGTGCGGTATCGCGTCAATTGTTTGGCTATATTGGCACCAGCGGAGATATTCCATTTACCGTAACCTATCCCGAGTCCAGTATTCAGTACGACCTGTCTGTGCCCGTCACCGAGTGGTTGCGCGATGCACAGGAACCTTCGCCTCTGCGCGAACTGGGAATTACCCCGCCCTATAAACTCGATAAGCTCAAGTTAGTGACTGTCGCAGAGGATGGCGCCGGGTTCAGCGCTGGGCTGCGAGATGGTGATCGGGTCGTCACGATCAATGGCCAAGATGTGCTCAGTGTTGAGCAATTTATCCAAGCAATTTCCGGCAGTGCAGGCGTAGCGGTGCAACTAATTGTCGAGCGCGACGAAGGGCAGCAACTGACCATTGAGGCGATTCCTCGGCTGGTCGAAAGAGACGGCAAGCAGCTCGGTCAACTCGGCGTGCAACTCTCGTCAGAGGGAAGTTATCCGCAAGAGCTGCTGCGCAATGTAGACTACAGCTTGGTTGGTGCCGTGTTGCGAGCCATAGAAGAAACCAAAGAGACGAGTTTCTTTGTTCTCGATTCGCTTGCCAAGTTGGTTGTGGGAGACCTTTCGCCAAAAAATATTAGTGGTCCCATTACTATCGCCAAGGTAGCCGGTGATTCGGCAAAATCCGGTTTTGACAATTTTATTCGTTTCATCGCCATTCTCAGTATAATGCTCGGCGTGATGAACCTATTGCCTATTCCAGTTCTCGATGGCGGCCATATTGTTTACTATCTTGTCGAGATCATTAAAGGTTCGCCGGTTTCGGATGGGGTTCAGCTAGTAGGGTATAAAATTGGATTTTTTATGCTCATGGGATTGATGTTGTTTGCCACCTATAACGACGTGATGCGGTCTTTTTAAACCGGTCAGAAGACAACTAAAAAATTGGATTTATATAATCACATGAAGCAACTCTTAAATGGCCTTTTGATCGCGTTTTTTGTCGTCTCCAGTTCAGCCTACGCTGCGGTCTTTCAAGTTGATGATATTCGTATCGAAGGTTTACAGCGGGTTTCTGCTGGTACTGTCTTCGCGTCCTTGCCGGTCAGTGTTGGTGATCTGGTCGATGAGTCGACTATTCGTTCTGCGACACGCTCACTGTTTCGCACCGGTTACTTTTCCGATGTTGTTATGGCGCGCGAAAATGGCGTCTTAGTCATTGGTCTGGTTGAACGGCCTGCGGTAACGGAAATTAATCTCGACGGTAACAAAGCCATCGAGACCGACCAGTTACTCGACGCCCTCCGCGACAACGGCCTCGCTGAAGGACAGATATTTCGTCAGGTGATTCTTGAGGGCATGACTCAAGAGCTGCAGCGACAGTACGTGGCTCAAGGTCGCTATGGCGCTTTGGTGAAAACCGAAGTTAAGCAGTTACCGCGCAACCGCGTTGCGGTGAATATTGATATTGACGAGGGCGACGTCGCCAAAATTCGTCATATCAACATAGTTGGTAACAGCCAATTTAGTGAAGCCGAGCTGCTCGAGTCATTTGAGCAGAAGACCACTGGTTGGCTGTCTTGGATCACCAGCGATGATAAATATGCTAGAGAGAAGCTCTCAGGTGATATTGAGACCCTCGAATCGTGGTATCTGGATCGCGGCTATCTACAGTTCCAAGTCACTTCGACGCAAGTCTCTATCAGCCCCGAAAAAGAGTCCGTGTATATCACCATTAATATCGATGAGGGGGATGTATACACTATTGATGAGGTAGAGCTGGCGGGTGAATTGGTCATTCCAGAAGAGCAGGTGCGGGCAATGATTATTCTGCGAGAGGGCATGACCTTTTCGCAGACCTTAATGACCACATCGAGTGAGTACATTACCCGACGCTTGGGGAATGAAGGCTATACCTTTGCCGAGGTTGAGGGATTTCCTGATGTCGATGAGGATGACAAAACCGCCAAAATAACCTATCTAGTCAAGCCAGGTATGCGGGCCTACGTCCGGCGGATAGAGTTTCGCGGCAATACCAAAACCGCCGACGCAGTGTTGCGTCGTGAGATGCGTCAAATGGAGGCCGGCTCGGCGAATAATGCGCTGATCGAGATGTCGAAAGTTCGCCTTGAGCGGCTCGGTTATTTCAAAGAGGTCAATGTCGAGAATGTCCCAGTCGCCGGCACCAACGATCAAATAGACGTCGTGTTTAGCGTCGAAGAGCAGCCCTCGGGTTCGGTGGGAGCCAGTGTTGGTTACGCCCAGGGGACAGGCCTGATACTCGGCGCAAACCTGAGCGAAAACAACTTCCTCGGTACCGGTAAACAGGTCGGCGTCGGTCTAAATCGAAGTACTTATCAGACCTCGGTTAACTTCAGTTACACCGAACCCTACTTTACTGTGGACGGTGTCAGCGTCGGTTACAGTCTATTCGCCCGTGAAACCGATTATGATCGAATTAATGTGGCGAGTTTTTCGACTAATACCTATGGTGCGGCGGTCAACTGGAGCTATCCCGTGTCCGAGGTACAGCGCATTGGTTTTGGTCTCGGCTATGAGAATCTCGACCTGCAAACCGGTGTATTTGCGTCAAAAGAAATTGCTGACTTTGTCGCCGACAATGGCTCGCAGTTCGATGTAATTAATGCCAACGTCAACTGGATTAAATCGACGCTCAACCGTGGTGTGTTTGCAACGCGAGGATCGTCACAGCGCCTAGGTGTCGATATCGCACTGCCGGGTTCCGGTCTCGAGTACTATAAAGTGACGTACTCCGGGCAACATTTACGGCCGTTATTTCGTGGCTTGACCCTCAAATTGAGAACCGATATCGGCTATGGTGAGTCCTACGGCGATACCACGCAGATGCCTTTCTTCAAGAATTTTTACGGTGGAGGTTTTGGTTCAGTTCGTGGTTTCAAGCGCAACACATTGGGCCCCCAAGATACGCCAGCTCCTGGCGTTAATGATGATCCTGATCCAATCGGCGGTAATGTTCAGGTAGAGTTTGGCGCAGAAGTTATTTTTCCACTGCCTTTCCTGAAAGATCAGCGCTCAGTGCAGTCAACATTCTTTGTCGACGCTGGTAATATATTCAACACTAAATGTGGCGATTCGCAGGTCAATTGCTACAAACCGGATGCCGGGCAATTGCGCTATTCGGTAGGGGTGGGTGCGACATGGTTGAGCGGGTTTGGTCCGATCACCTTTAGTGTGGCCAAGCCATTAAATTCAAATGAGTTCGATGAAACGGAAGTGTTTCAGTTCTCGCTGGGTAATCAATTTTAATCAGTTAAGGGAGAGTTATTTTGCGTAATTTAAAAGCATTATTTTTGGCGGTTGTAGTGGGAGTGGCGGGCAGTATGTCAATGACGGCATTCGCTGAAGATAAAATTGCGGTTGTCGATATCGCTAGAGCGATATTTAGCTCTGACCTCGCGCAAACTAGGCTCAAAGAGGCTGAGACCAGTGCTGACTTTGTTGCCTTGAAAGCAAAATATGAAAGCTCGACAGCGGATTTACAGTCATTGGCAAAGGAAGCTGAAAGCAAGCGTCTTACCTGGTCCCAGGAACAGGCACTCGGCCATCAGAAGAAAATGGAATACGCCAAAGCTGACGCTGAGTTAGCAGGTCGAAAAATTCAGGCTGAGCAGCAGCAATTGCAGCAGAAAATCATGCAGGAACTGGGTCCCAAAGCGCAGGAGTCACTGCAAGAAGTGGTTCAGGAAGAGGGCGTCACAATTCTGCTTAGAGCTGACGCGGTAATGTTGGCTGGGCCCGAAAGCAATTTGACCGCTAAAGTTGCTGATCGTCTGAACAAAAAGACGCAATAATCATTGATGCGTGCAGGTTATTCGCTGGCTGAAATAGCGGCGCATCTCGGTGCCGAGTTGTGTGGTGATGGTGAGTTGAGGGTGACAGGGCTCAGCACACTTCAGGATGCAGGCCCTGGGCAGCTGGCCTTTCTCGCTAATGAGAAATACGCCAGCCAACTGCGCTCAAGTGACGCGGCGGCGGTGATTATAGCCGCTAAGCACTTGCCGGAATGTGTGTCGGATCCAGTGTCTGGCGAGCTGCAATCGGGTCGATTTAAAGGCGCTGTTCTTATTTTGGATAACCCCTACCTCGGTTATGCACAGATTTCAAAATGGTTTGATCGCTCGCCACCGCTGATTCCGAGCGTCCATGGCTCCGCGGTGATTGCTGATTCGGCAACGATTGGCGCCGATGTGGTGATCGCAGCAAACGTGGTGGTGGAAGATCATGCGATTATTGGCTCGGGTTGCTATCTGGGCGCGGGGAGCTATATAGGCGCGCGCTCTCATATCGGCGATGACTCGCGAATTTCGCCCAATGTGTCAATTTATCACGACGTAATGATTGGCCGTCATGTCACTATCCACAGCGGATCGGTGATCGGTGCGGATGGATTTGGCTTTGCCCCCGATGGGTCTGGCAAGTGGCAGAAAATTTACCAAATCGGTGGTGTCGATATTGGTGACAATGTTGAAATTGGCGCCTGCACCACTGTTGATCGAGGGGCACTTGGCGATACGCGTATCGGCAATGGCGTGATCATCGATAACCACGTGCAAATTGCGCACAATGTTGTTATCGGAGACAACTGTGCGCTTGCCGCATATTCAGGCCTCGCTGGTAGTGCGACACTTGGCAACAACTGCATATTAGCTGGCGATGCCTGCGTGGTTGGGCATGTGCATGTTTGCGATAATGTCCAAGTGACAGCGCGGGGACTGGTGACTAAGTCGATTACCGAACCGGGGTCCTATTCATCTGGCACACCATTGATGAAAAGCCGCGACTGGCGCAAAAACGCGGTGCGAATAACACAGCTTGATAGCATTGCCCGGCGTCTAAAGACGTTGGAAAAAAAGACATAATTCAGAGATAGAGTGATTTTTTTGCCTGCGTCACTGGCAGGCAACTCTGGCAAGAAAAAATACATTTTTTATGGAAGGCATAATGAGCGAGAGTATATCTGATCATGCAAATGCGTCTAATGGCGCAATGGATATTACCCAGATTATGGCGGTGTTACCTCATCGCTATCCATTGCTGTTAGTCGATAGAGTGCTCGAGTTGATTGAGGGCGAGCGGATTCTTGCTTACAAAAATATTACCGGCAATGAAGATGTTTTTAACGGTCATTTCCCCGGTGCGCCTATTTTCCCCGGGGTGATGATTATTGAAGCCTTAGCACAGGCCTCCGGTATTCTTGGCTTTAGGACGACTAATACAACGGCGGATGACGGTAAGCTATATCTCTTTGCCGGTGTCGATAAAGTACGCTTTAAAATGCCAGTCGTGCCAGGCGATCAGTTGATGCTAGCCTCACAAGTTGTTGCGGTTAAACGTCATATCTGGCGCTTCCAAACCCGTGCCACAGTCAATGGTAAGCTTGCCTGCGAAGCGACGCTGCTGTGTGCCTACCAGGATAGAGACAAAGTTTAGTGATTCATCCAAGTGCCGTTATTGACCCAAGCGCCAAGATAGCAGATAACGTCTCTATCGGGCCGTGGACGATGATTGGCGCAGATGTCGAGATCGGCGAGGGCTGCGATATTGCATCCCATGTGGTGATCAAAGGCCCGACTAAGATTGGCGCTGGCAACAAAATCTATCAGTTTTCCACCATTGGTGATGATACCCCTGATCTTAAATATCAAGGCGAGGCTACCCGCCTGATTGTCGGCGACAACAATGTTATTCGAGAGGGCGTGACGATTCACCGCGGCACCGTGCAAGACCGGAGTGAAACGGTCATTGGCAGTAATAACTTGTTGATGGCCTATGCCCATATTGGCCATGACTGTGTGATTGGTGATAACGTTATTATGGTCAACAATGCCAGCATTTCAGGTCATGTCTATGTCGGCGATTGGGCGATTTTATCCGGCTATGCGCTGGTGCATCAGTATGTTCATATCGGTGTCCACTGCTTTGTTGGCCCCGCGGCTTTTGTCTATCACGATGTTCCTGCGTTTATCACCGCATTTGGCAGTCCCGCCGAACCGCGTACGATCAATCGCGAGGGGCTTAAGCGCAGGGGCTTTAGCGCAGATCAGATTTCACTCGCCAATCAGGCCTACAAGTTACTCTATCGGCGTGGATTACTGCTCGAGGAGTCGATTGAGGCGATTGCCAAGCTCGGCGATGACCCTGCCATTAAGCTTTTCTTAGGCTCGATTGAAAAATCTACCCGCGGTATTATTCGCTAAGCCATGAGTGTCCAACGCGACAGTCTCGATAGCAGTCCCAGCAAACTAACCAGCTCCACGAATGCACCTGTTTTTGCCATGGTTGCAGGGGAGGCTTCCGGCGACACCTTGGGAGCAGACTTGATTCGCGCCCTTAAACAACTTTTCCCCACTGCCCGTTTTGAAGGCATTGGTGGACCCAAGATGCTTGTAGAAGGTTTTGTCTCCCATCATCCGATGGAGCGCTTGTCAGTGATGGGCTTTGTCGAACCCTTAAAGCGTCTTCCGGAACTGTTGGCGATTCGCCGCGATATCGTCCAGCGCTACAAACGCTGTCAGCCGGCGGCCTTTATCGGTATTGACTCACCGGACTTCAACCTTGGAATTGCCAAACAACTGCATAACTCGGGGGTTAAAACGGTTCACTATGTAAGTCCATCGGTGTGGGCATGGCGCCAAGGTCGCATAAAAGGCATCAAGCGCAGTATCGATTTGATGCTCACACTACTGCCGTTTGAAGAAGCCTTTTACCTAGAACACAGGGTTCCAGTTGCTTTTGTCGGCCACCCGTTGGCCGGACAAATTCCGCGAGCGCCGGACAGCAGGGTCGCGCGTCAGAGTCTCGGGTTGGACGCTGATAACCCTGTTGTGACCATTATGCCCGGCAGCCGTGGTGGCGAAGTGGCGATGATGGGCGAACTTTTCCTCAATGTCGCCAGTCGCTTGCGTGAGAGCCTACCGCAACTTCAGTTGCTTATTCCGGCGGCCAACGCTGACCGACACCGGCAGTTAAGCGCGCTTATCGCACAGCGGCCAGATTTACCCGTAACACTGATTGAACAACAGTCTCTGGTCGCAATGGAGGCGGCGGATACTGTCTTGCTGGCTTCCGGAACCACCGCGCTCGAGGCCATGTTGCTGAAGAAACCCATGGTCGTCAGCTATCGACTTGGGGAGTGGACCTACCGCCTGCTTAAACCGTTTATCAAAACGCCCTTTGCCTCAATTCCCAATCTATTGGCCGGCGAGATGCTGGTGCCTGAGTTTATTCAGCATGATGCCACGGTTGAAAAGCTTACCGCAGCGGTTATCGAGTCGCTGGATGAGGACGCGCGCGCGTTACTTGAGCAGCGCTTTGACGAACTCTACCAGCAGATAAATTTACCGTCTGGTGATCGCGCGGCTGATGCTATTGCCCAGTTGATTGACCAGTGAAGCCCTGGAAGCCTCCTCACGGCGTGCAGTGGCTTGCCGGTGTTGACGAAGTCGGACGCGGCCCACTGGCTGGCGACGTGGTCACCGCAGCGGTTATCTTGCCGGATAATCATGCTATCGAAGGGCTGGCAGATTCCAAGGTACTGTCCAGTCGTCAGCGCGAAAATCTCTACGCAGATATCACCAGCCGTGCTCTATGCTGGTGTGTCGCACGTGCCTCGGTAAGTGAAATTGATCGTTTTAATATTCTACAGGCGACGCTAATGGCCATGCGCCGCGCGGTAATGGGGCTACGTCAGCAGCCGGATTACGTGGCTGTCGATGGCAATCGGCTACCGCAGTGGGAGTACCGGGGCGAGGCGGTTGTCAAAGGCGATGGCCGAGTTGAGGTGATCAGTGCCGCATCGATTATAGCCAAAGTGGTTCGCGACGCCGAAATGAAGGCCTTTGATATCACCTATCCGGGCTATGGGTTTGCGTCGAATAAAGGCTATGGTACACCGCAACATCTCGAGGCCCTGGCGCGCAAGGGCGCAACCCCCATTCATCGCAGATCCTTTGCTCCTGTGCGCGAGCAAATTGAACTGACTCAGGCGGCTCTTTTTGACTAGGTTGCGCTGCCGTAAGTCGATATACTGACTGGCTCTAAGCGACTTGCTGCAAGAGTGTGGCGAGTTGTTTTCACGAGATTAAAACTACATTATAAAAACAACCTTGTAAGGGGTTTGCCGTGAAATACGCACAGATAACTGGCTGGGGGAAATATACGCCGCCGCTGCTTATGACTAACGATGATATGGCAAAGATCGTCGATACCAGTGATGAATGGATATTTTCACGCTCGGGCATTCGTCAGCGCCACTACAGTCATGTCTCCACTGGCGAGATGGCCTGGCTGGCAGCAGAACGTGCGTTAGCCGCAGCCGGTGTCGATGCGAATGATATTGATCTGGTGATACTGGGCTCAACCACCCCTGAAGAAATCTGCCCAAATACGGCGAGTTATATTAAAAACAGACTCGGCGCCAAAAAAGCGGCGGCCTTCGACCTCAACTCCGCCTGCACCAGCTGGTTTTATAGTCTCAATAGTGCCACCGATATGATTAAAGCGGGCTCGATCAATAAAGCATTAGTAATTGGCTCCGAGCGCCTGTCGCTGGCGATGGATTGGCAAAAACGTGAGTCCTGCTTTTTATTCGGCGATGGTGCCGGCGCAGTGGTGATAGAAGCGGCCGAGCAGGAAAGTGGTTTATTGGCGGCGAAAATGAGCTGTATCCCAGATAGCCGGGAGTGCTTGCACCTGCCAAGCTGGGGTATGTCGCCGGCACTGCATACGGATGATATTTTTGTGTCACTGAATTTTGATGGTCAGGAAATTTTTAAGAGCGCGGTCAAGGGAATGACAGATGACATCAATGCTGTGCTCGACAAGCAAGGTCTGAGCGCTGATGACATAGATCTGTTTATTCCGCATCAGGCGAATATTAGAATTATCCAAGCGCTCGCCAAGCGCCTCAATTTTCCAATGGAAAAAGTAGTTGTCGCGATTGATAAGTATGCCAACACCTCGGCAGCCTCTATCCCTCTGGCCTTATGCGATGCTTTGGAAGAGGGTAGAGTTAAGCCAGGCATGACCATCCTTACTGCAACCTTTGGCGCCGGACTGACCTGTGGTGCAGGTATTATTAAGTGGGGCGATCGCGTGGAGCCCGTGGCTAGTTCAGACAAATCTATTCCTGAATACGACGGGACTGTTTTTGATTTAATGAGTGATAGCCTCTCACATTATGGTGTCGATGCCAGCCATCTGTTAAGTAAAGGGAAAGTCTAATAACTACACCATCATTTGTTCATCTACGGCTGCATTCCGAGTACTCATTAGTCGATGGGTTGGTGAGAATAAAGCCTCTGGCCAAGGCTGTTGCCGAACAGGACATGCCCGCGGTCGCGTTGACCGACTTCAATAATTTCTTTGCTGCGGTAAAGTTTTATAAGGCCGCCCAGGCAGCAGGGGTAAAGCCCATTCTCGGCGCTGACTTGCTCGTTCTCGACGAAAGTGGAGAGGGCAGTCCCACCCAGCTGGTGCTGTTGGTCAAAGACCAACTCGGCTACGCCAATCTAACCAAATTGATCTCCAAGGCTTATCAGCAGGGCCAGCGCCAGGGCGTTCCCTATATTAAAAAGTCATGGCTAGGTGAATTCAGTAGCGGATTGATTGCGCTGTCTGGCGGCCGCAACGGTGAGATTGGTGTTGCCCTTGTCTCTGGACGTCAGGCCGATGCCGCAACAGCACTCGACGAGTTTGTGACACTGTTTGGTGATCGTTTCTATCTTGAGCTGCAGCGTACCGGGCGCCCTGAAGAAGAGGATTATCTGCACGCCGCCGTGGAGTTGGCCAGCCAACACAACTGCCCAGTCGTGGCGACCAATGACGTTAGGTTTATTACTCAAGATGAGTTTGAGGCCCACGAAGCGCGGGTCTGTATTCACGAGGGCCGGGCGCTTGATGATCCGCGTCGTGAACGACGCTATTCAGAGCAACAGTATTTGCGCACTCCCGCCGAAATGGTGGAACTATTCGCCGATATACCCGAAGCGCTGGAGAACAGCGTGGAGATCGCCAAGCGCTGTTCACTAGAGCTACGCCTGGGGGAATACTTTCTGCCTGATTACCCGATCCCAGAGGGCATGACAGTCAATGAGTTCTTTATTAGTGAGTCAGAGAAAGGCCTCCAGGAACGTCTCGAGGTACTCTTTGATCCCACTGCCGATGATTTCCCAGAGACACGTGCACGTTATCTAGACAGACTAAAGTTTGAGCTGGATATTATTATTCAGATGGGTTTCCCCGGTTATTTTTTGATCGTGATGGATTTTATTCGCTGGGCAAAAACCAATCTCATACCGGTGGGTCCGGGCCGCGGTTCCGGTGCCGGCTCATTGGTGGCGTACGCGCTTAAGATTACTGATCTCGACCCGATTGAATACGACTTGCTTTTTGAACGCTTTCTCAACCCAGAACGTGTCTCAATGCCGGACTTCGATATTGACTTTTGTATGGAAGGACGCGATCGGGTCATCGCCTATGTCGCGGAACAATATGGTCGCGATGCGGTGTCGCAAATCGTTACCTTTGGCACCATGGCGGCCAAAGCGGTGGTGCGTGATGTGGCGCGAGTACAGGGCAAGTCCTATGGACTGGCGGATAAATTATCCAAATTAATTCCCTTTGAAGTGGGCATGACGCTGGAGAAAGCCGTTGAGCAGGAAGAGGGGTTAAAACAGTTTTTAGCCGACGATGATGAGGCGGCTGAAATCTGGGGTATGGCTCTTCAGCTTGAAGGGATTTCGCGCAACTGCGGTAAGCACGCTGGTGGTGTGGTAATAGCGCCGACTAAGATTACCGACTTTTCTCCCATCTATTGCGATGAAGCCGGCGGCGGTGTTGTGACGCAGTTTGATAAAAGCGATGTGGAAGATGCCGGTCTGGTCAAGTTCGACTTTTTGGGGCTGCGTACGCTGACCATTATTGACTGGGCGGTGCGCATGATTAATGCGGATCGCAGTGCAGTCGGCGAAGAACTACTCGAGATCGAGAAAATTCCGCTCGACGATCAGCCGACTTATGAGTTGATGCAACGCGCCGAAACGACCGCAGTATTTCAGCTTGAGTCGCGCGGGATGAAAGAACTGATTCGCAAACTGGGTCCCGACCGCTTTGAAGATATTGTCGCACTGGTGGCGCTGTTCCGCCCAGGACCACTGCAATCCGGCATGGTCGACGACTTTATCAATCGCAAGAAGGGCCGTGCGGAGGTCAGTTATCCGCATCCCCAGTACCAGCATGATTGCCTCAAACCCGCTCTGGAGCCCACCTATGGGATTATCCTCTATCAAGAGCAGGTGATGCAGATCGCTCAGGAGATGGGTGGCTACACGCTCGGTGGCGCCGATCTATTGCGTCGCGCCATGGGCAAAAAGAATGCCGACGAAATGGCCAAACAGCGCGATCTGTTTATGCAGGGCGCCATTGAAAAGGGTTTTGCCAAAGAGCTGGCGTCAAATATCTTTGACCTTATGGAAAAATTTGCCGGCTATGGCTTCAACAAATCGCACTCGGCGGCCTATGCGCTGGTTGCCTATCAGACCGCTTGGCTAAAACAGCATTACCCCGCACAATTTATGGCCGCAACTATTTCGTCGGATATGGATAAGACCGATAAAGTGGTGACGTTTATTGACGAGTGCCGAGCAATGAATCTGCAGTTGCTGCCACCAGATGTCAATCACGGCCAGTTCCAGTTCAGTGTCGACAAGCAAAACCGCGTGATCTATGGCTTGGGTGCGATCAAAGGGCTCGGTGAGGGTCCTGTGGAAAATATCCTCGCCGCGCGGAATGAGGGCGGAGCATTCAAAGATCTATTCGACTTTTGTGCCCGTGTCGACGGTCGCAAAGTCAATAAGCGCGCTATTGAAGCGATGATTCGCAGCGGTGCTTTTGATGAAATTGGCCCAGAGGGTGAGATTGGCTATCGTCGCGCTGTGATGCTCGCAGCGATGGATGAAGCGGTCAAGCTTGCTGAACAGCATGCGCGCAACACCAGCAGTGGCATGGGCGATCTGTTTGGCGACTCAATCGTTGAGAGTGCGGCAGACATCAATTACAGCAGTTATGGTGCCGCGCGAACACTGTCGATGAGAGAGCGGCTCAATGGTGAACGCGACACGCTGGGTCTCTATTTGACCGGACACCCTATCGATGAATACGCCGACGAACTGTCGCGCATGCACCCCAATCGCATCTCAGCACTCCGCCCCGGCAAGGAAAGCAGTACCGTATCCGGCATGGTGATCGCCATGCGCGTAATGAAAAATAAGCGCGGCGAGAACTTTGCCTTTGTCACGCTCGATGACAAGAGTGGTCGTCTTGAGTTGTCCGTGTTCGCTGAGAAATTTAATGTGTATCGAGAAATACTGGTCAAAGATGCGCTGATAGTGGTTCAAGGTGCTGTTTCAGAGGACAGTTTTACCGGTGGCCTTAAAATGCTTGCCGAATCGATCCAGTCTATCTATGAGGCGCGCTGCAGTAAGATTAAGCATCTCTCGGTAAGCCTCGAGAGTGAATCTGCTGACGGCCAGTGGGCAGATCGTCTGCACAGTCATCTGGACAGTTATCGAGATGGCAACTGTGCGCTGAAAATTGACTACGCGGCCGCTAGCGCGCGGGGACAACTAAAGCTCGGCAGCCAATGGCGAGTGCAGCCCCGCGATGAGCTAATTGCACGTTTACGCGAAGAATTTGGTAAAAATAACGTCACTTTACACTACGATTAAAAGACTCCACCTAGCGTAGATTTTTTTAAGTGGTAGAATGCCGTCAAGTCACCGTACTCTGCCAAGACATGAGACTTCCGTCCCTATGAATTTAAATTATCTCTCTTTTGAACAACCCATCGCTGAGCTCGAAGCTAAGATCGAAGAACTGCAGCTTGTTGGCAATGACAATGATCTGAATATTGCTGACGAAGTCAGCAAGTTGCGCAACAAATCGCAAAAGTTGACTGAGGGTATCTACTCTAAATTGACCCCCTGGCAGGTTGTGCAGGTAGCACGTCATCCTCATCGTCCCTATGCTCTCGATTACATCACCCGCATCTTTACCGACTGGGAAGAGATGCATGGTGATCGTCATTTTGGCGATGACAATGCCATTGTTGGCGGTGTCGCGCGCTTAAACGGTCAGCCGGTGATGGTGATCGGTGAAGAAAAGGGACGCGGTGTCAATGACAAAGTGATGCGTAACTTCGGCATGCCCAAACCCGAAGGCTACCGCAAAGCCCTGCGTTTGATGGAAACCGCCGAGCGCTTTAAGTTGCCAGTATTGACACTTATCGACACGCCTGGAGCCTATCCGGGTATCGACTCCGAAGAGCGTAATATCTCTGAGGCCATTGCGCGCAATCTGGCGGTCATGTCGCGCTTGAAGACACCGATTATTTGTACGGTAATCGGCGAGGGTAGCTCCGGTGGTGCACTGGCAATCGGCGTGGGTGATAAAACCAATATGCTGCAATACAGCACCTATTTTGTGATTTCGCCTGAGGGCTGTGCCAATATCATTTGGAAGACCAGTGATAAAGCCTCACTGGCAGCAGAAGCCATGGGCGTTACCTCAGACAACCTGGAGAAGTTGGGTATAGTCGATGAAACCATACCAGAACCCATGGGCGGAGCGCACCGGGATATCGATGCGATGTGTGCCACGTTGAAGGGCAGCCTTAGCCGCCAGCTCGATGAGCTAGCTGCGGTCCCAATTGATGAATTACTCGAAAGACGCTTCGATCGTCTGATGTCCTACGGCTCTCCGGACTGAGATTTGGATGCATAAAAAAGCCGCCGACTGCTTTTATTCGGCGGCTTTTTTATAGACAACTTTTTATCTTATCCCTATACAGTCGGGAGGGTCAGCTAACTCTCCACCAGCATTGATATCGCGGCTAGGGCATCTGGATCCTTGGACTTAATCTTATTGGCAATGTGGTGCTGAAAATAATAGCGAAAGTCTGCACATTGATCACTTTCAAAAAGACATTCATCGCCGGGTAAGACCGGTGTGTTAAAAATCTTACTGTCGTCGATTAACATACCGCTGACCGAGCCGTCCTGATGCAGTCTCCAGCTAACCACTTCCTTGAGTGTGATGCTCTTAAATTTGTCCGCCGACAACACCGCATGGGTGCCAATAGTGTCGGGAATCTCCTGAATAATTTCGCGCGCCGAATCACATTGATACTCATAGTAATCTGCTGCTGTTTCCAGCTCGACAATCTTATGTAGCGGAGCACTGTAAAAAAGTTCATCGACCCCCTCATCATAATAGCCCTGCCACTGGCCATTTAAGGGGTCGTTGATCTCATCGCAAGCAACCAGCTCACTGAGCCAGGGAACCAGTCCAACGACCTCACCGCTGGAGCGTAAACCCCAGGCGAGAATTTTAATGGAAAACAGCTTGTCCTCATTTTCCGAGTTAGAATAGAGCATCTCCAATCCATCGAGTTCGGGGGCAATGCGGATTAATTTATTGTCGAGACTTTCAGAGAGGGGTTTGCGCGTGAAAATATCAATCACATTGTCGTTGCGCTGAGATTTAGATTTGGGGTTAGCCTTTGAACCGGGCTTGGAATCAATGGTTTTACTCATTGGTACATCTCCTTAACGGGGTTGGCAGGAAACGCGAGATACACTATATAAAGTACTCCAGAATTTTTCAAAGCACAACACTTTGTGCTCAACAGATGAAACACCCACATGATTTAGTGTGGCACATTTTAGGCGCAGGAGGTAATCAATTTTCCATGTTGGCTGAGGAAACGCGGTTAGCGAGTATTATTCGACTTTTTGATGATCTGTTTTTTGATCGCTTCAACACACGCCTGCTGGGTGGTGCGGCTGAGCCAATCTACATCCCAGCTGGGATTGCAGCAGATGAATCAGAGTTGGATCCCCTCTGCGCCTATCACCGGCTCTATTTTCGGCATGATTATTTATCCAGCGCGCTGCATGAAGCTGCGCACTGGTGTATCGCGGGTGATCAGCGAAGAGCGCAAATGGACTTTGGTTATTGGTACCATCCAGACGGTCGATCACCGCAGCAACAGCAGTTGTTCGAGCTGGCTGAGATCAAACCTCAGGCACTTGAATGGATGTTCTCAGTGGCCTGTAGGCAGCCGTTCTTGATCAGTACCGACAATCTGGCGTCGGGTCTGGGATCAAGTCCAGAATTTGCAAACCGCGTGGTCGAGCAGTTGCAACATTGGTGTTCTGGGGACGGTTTACCCTCAAGGGGGCAGCAATTTATTGAGGTCTTGGCAAGCCGGTTTGGTTGTTCTGATGTCTTCTGCCAAGATCATTATCAGTTAGATAAATTACGTTAATCTGGTTAAACTCACTGCGACTATGGTCATGATTAAAACCACGCAGGAGCGCAACGAGACAGCTATGCAAGCCTACCTTATTGATTCATCAATCTATATTTTTCGCAGTTACTTTACGTTGCCAGATAACTGGCATTCCCTGGACTCAGGTTATCCAACCAACGCGGTATATGGTTTTACTGGGTTTCTGCTTGAACTGTTGCGCAATAAGCAGCCAAATTATCTCTTCTGTGCTTTTGATGAAAGTCTTGGCAGCGGCTTTCGGCATCAATTGTGCCCAGATTACAAAGCCAATCGCGAGCTTCCTGACGAAGCTTTGGCATTTCAATTAAATGCCTGTCGACAGCTGTGCCGGGTGCTGGGTATTACAGAAATGGCCTCAACAATCTACGAGGCCGATGACCTGATTGGCGCGGTAGCGAAAAAGACCCGCAATGCCAAGGCACAGCCCGTAGTCATCACTCGTGACAAGGATCTCACGCAGATTATCGAAGCTGACGATCTCTACTGGGATTTTGGCAAGGCGCCACCGAAAACTCAGCGTCAAGTGGAAAAGGATCTCCAGCTCGGCTGTCAGCAGATGGCTGATTTTTTAGCCTTGACCGGAGACAGTAGTGATAATATCACCGGCATTCCCGGCGTTGGTGCGAAAACCGCGCGGCAGTTACTGCTCCATTTTCCGGATATAGATGCGATACTGGAGCATCTAGACCAACTCCAGGATTTGCCGATTCGCGGTGCCGCAAAGCTAGCCGATAAAGTGACCATGCACCGTGAACAGTTATTGTTGGCTCGCCAACTGACCACCATTGTCAGTGATATCGACGCGGCGCCAGAGTTGGATCAGATAGCATGGCAGGGAGTTCATGCACAGGCCTTCGAGCTATTTTGTGACGAGATGGGCTTTGGCAATAGCTTTAGCCAGCGCGCACATTCGTTGCGTGCGCGGCACAACGCAGCGAGTTGGTAGAGAGTTGGTAAAGAGTCCGGTAACGGTTGCGGGAAAACGAAAGGGCAGTTGTTTGAAAATAGTCGCTGATCAAAATATGCCGATGGTAGACCACTTCTTTGCTGAGCTCGGCACCATTACCTATCTCCCCGGTCGCACCATCACGGCGGCCGATGTCGCCGACGCTGATCTATTGCTGGTGCGATCGATAACCGAGGTAAATCAGTCATTATTGGACGGTTCGTCAGTCGCCTTTGTCGGCTCTGCCACCATCGGCACAGACCATGTCGATCAGGCCTACCTGAAATCACAAGGTATAGGCTTTGCGCACGCGCCGGGCTGTAATGCGGACGCTGTCGTGCAGTACGATTTATCCGTCTTGAGTCGTCTGCAGCCCAACTGGCTGCAGAGTACGGTGGCTATTGTCGGTTGCGGTAATGTCGGCAGTCGCCTCTACCGCAGCCTGACCAATCTCGGTGTTCACTGCCGTGTCTACGATCCATTCCTCGGCGCAGATAGCAGCGTCAATCGAGTTGATTTCAAGGCCGTACTAGATGCCCAGGTTATCTGCCTGCATACTCCCTTGACCCAATCAGGCTCCCACCCAACAGAGCATTTATTCAATGCTGATGTGCTCTCGCAACTTGACGAATCGACCTTGCTGATCAACGCTGGCCGCGGTGCGGTAATCGATAATCTGGCACTGCTGGCTCGCTTGCAGTCCGGGTCGGCCCTGAGAGTGGCACTGGATGTCTGGGAGCATGAACCCAGGATTAACCTCAAGCTGCTCGACAGAGTGGCACTGGCAACGCCCCATATCGCCGGTCACAGTCTCGAGGGCAAGCTAAGGGGTACACAGATGCTTGCTACTGCATACCAGGCCTGGGCTAATCATGAACAAATTAGCGAAATCCAAGAACCAGCGATAACTGTAGATAGCCCCTCCAAGACCCTTGTAGCTGAGACTTTAAGCGAACTTATTCTCGCGAGTTACGATGTATCACAAGACGATGCCAGATTCCGAGCAGCGTTACAATCGTCGGCTGCAACAGGTGAGACGTTTGATTTGTTGCGCAAGCAGTACCCTGAACGCCACGAGTTCGGCTACTACCGTGCAGAGGTCCCGAGTGAAATCAGGACTCAGGCTTTGCAGTTGGGCTTTTACTAGTTCTGTTGGCCCCAGTGCTAGGCTGAAGCCTGATTGCGCAGTCGTTCGAGAAATATTGCAAGGCGGCCAATGGCCTCGGTTAACTGGTCCTTGTCGGGCAAAAATACGATACGAAAATGCTGTGTTCCGGCCATGTTAAAAGCGCTGCCCTGAACCAGTAACACGCGCTCCTGCTTGAGTAATTCAAGCACCAGATTTTCATCATCGGCCACTGGATAGATATCCGGGTCGAGTCTTGGAAACAGGTACATGGCTGATTTGGGCTTGACACAGCTAACACCAGGTATCTGGGTAATTAGGTCATAGGCCAAGTCGCGCTGAGCCTTTAAGCGACCACCTGGAAGAATCAAATCATTGATGCTCTGGTAGCCGCCAAGCGCCGTCTGAACGGCAAGCATCGCCGGCACATTGGCACAGAGACGCATTGAAGCGAGCATTTCAAGCCCTTCGATATAGCTGCGAGCATTGTCTTTGGCGCCAGAGATAACCACCCAACCGGAACGGAATCCAGCCAGACGATAGGTTTTAGACAGGCCATTAAAGGTTAGGCAGAGAACGCTTACGACCAATGTCGCCAATGGAATATGCTCTGCGTCATCGTAGACAATTCGGTCATAGATTTCGTCGGCAAACACCACCAGATTATACTTTTCTGCCAGCGCGACAATTTGTTTTAAGTTGTCTTCACTGTAGACAGCTCCGGTGGGGTTATTCGGATTAATCACCACGATGCCGCGCGTCTGCGAGGTAATCTTACTCTCAATATCGGCGATATTTGGCTGCCAATTATCCGCTTCGTTGCACTGATAGTGTTTCGGTGTACCGCCGGCCATTGAGACCGCCGCGGTCCACAGTGGATAGTCAGGGGAGGGGATCAACACCTCATCGCCATTATTCAGCAATGCCTGCATCGACATCACGATTAGTTCACTGACACCGTTGCCCATAATGACATCATCGACAACCACACTTTTGATACCCTGCGTCTGGGCGCGCTGCATAACCGCCTTGCGCGCCGCGAACAGACCCTTCGAGTGACAGTAGCCCTGAGCATTGCGCAGATTGTGAATGACATCGTGCATGATTTCATCTGGGGCATCAAAACCAAAGGCGCCTGGATTACCAATGTTGAGTTTAATAATTCGTTGGCCTTCTTCCTCAAGCAAGTTAGCATGGTCGAGTACAGGGCCACGAATGTCATAACAGACATTGGCGAGTTTGAGTGATTTCTTTAATTCGGGCATGGTTGATTTAGGTACAGTATCAGAATGTTAAGGGCGGCGATTAGACCGCTCCGTTGAATGGCTTCGAGAGCCGAACGCGATTTAGCGACGTTTACGCCGCATTGTAGCTAAATAATATCTGTGAGGGGTGAGGTTTGATAAAAATAATAAATTGGTCAGGGCAGGGAGCCTTTTTACTCTCGGTATTGACCGTGCTCGGCTACCGCACTGCTATTCTTCCGTTTAGGGTCGCCTTTCTGCTGTTTATTCTCGCACTGCTGGTGTGCATGATCGTGTCTGTGGTTGGATTATTAGAGTTAGCTTTTGCTCGTTACCGCAAGAAGCCGATTAGCCTAGAGTTTGTGCTGGTAGTAGTTGCCTGTACCATCTGTCCCAGCGTTGCGCTGTTTAGTGTTGGCCTAGAGGGTATCAACGCGCCGATGATTCACGATATAAGCAGCGACACTGACAACCCTCCTGCATTTATCTTTACCCTTGAAGAACAGGGCTATAGAGAAAATTCCCTGCGCTACGCCGGAGGTTCGGTTAGCGTTATGCAGCGGCAGGCCTACCCTGAGGTAACCACGCTTTACGTTGAGGTGGCGCCTCGGGTGGCTTATCAAAAAGCGTTATTTGTCGCGAGCATACTGGGTTGGACTATTTCTGCTCAGGACTCGATGATCTATCATTTTGAGGCTCAGGCGACGACAGCGATATTTCGTTTTATCGACGATATTGCCGTCCGTATTACACCGCTGGATGAGGGTTCAAGTGCAATCGATATACGCTCAGTATCGCGGGTTGGGGTTTCTGACTTCGGTGCCAATGCCAATCGGATAGGGCTTTTTTTTACCAGGCTTAAGGTTGAGCTAGAGAATCTTTAGCTGGGCTAAAAATAAGCGGCTGTTAGGCTTGACACTGTATCTGTAGCTCCTTATTATGCGCGCCTCCTAGCCAGTCACGTCCCGTTCGTCTAGAGGCCTAGGACACCGCCCTTTCACG
>JAFMBY010000108.1 GCA_017858135.1 Porticoccaceae bacterium
ATGGACAATATCCGCTGAATGAGCGACGCATTGCAGAAAGCTTTGTCGCAATAGAGAGAATGTTAGGCGGAAACTGAGCTCCATAGGGGCTCAGTGTTATTTAACGCCGGTATATTATCCACTGCACCACGTGCATATCTGTTCACCCTTAAAGAGTCAATGTAATGCCCCCCCTGCATTGCGGCCCATTCATAATCAAATCTGCATAATTGTTATTGTTGCGTTAACTTTGAAAAATCCGGGCTCCAGATACCGTATACCCCCTACCTTATCAACATGCCGAGCGCATTAAGCCACAATCTTCTTTTGTATTGGACTGCTTCGCAGTATGCTTAAGCTATGGAAAAAAACGACCTAGATTTTCTCACTCAGACTGCGCACAAAGCTCAGGCGTTAAAGCATGTGCTGGAGGGTGAGTTCGACGCGCTCAAACAACAGGACCTGCCAACCTTTGAAAGTCTGCAAGCGCAAAAAATGGACATTTTGAATTATCTCGCGAATGAGCAGCTATCAGAGAAGATAAAAGCCCATGCCGATCACTCGCAGCTGGCGGAGGCCGGTATTGCTATATGGAACCAGGTGATGGATCTGATGGCCGAGTGTCGGGACCTTCATCGTCGCAATGAGGTATTAATAAGTCACAAACTGGAAACCATTCGCGGCGCCCTGCAGGCGATTCAATCACCGGATCCACTCAATAGCGTCGAGATCTATGATCGCTTGGGAAAAATGCGCCCAAACCGAAACAAAACACGGGTCGGCGACGCTTAAGTAAAGCTTTTAATCAAAGAATTTTAATCAAAAAATGTGAGCCAAAGCAGTGAGCCTATCTACTGTTGACTAAAGCGAATCGCGCTTTTCATCTCCTGGCTCCATGCCCTTCAGCCAATAAACCCAGGAAAGAATCACGGAAACCGCAACATAGAGGCTCTCAGGTATTTCGGTGTTCAGTTCAAGCTGGCCCAACAGGGCGACTAGTTGCGGGTCTTCAGCAATATGAATGCCCTGCTTTTTTGCTTCTTCTATTATTAAGTCCGCCACCTCATTCTGACCTTTCGCGGTCATCACCGGAACTGCGCGCTTGCCGTATTCCAGAGCGACTGCCTGGCGTGGTTTTTTAACCCTCATGTGCTGACATCCACGACTTGGCCACTGCCTCCAGCCGCCTCGCTGGAGGACGGTCGCGGCGCACTGAGAACGTCGAATTTTGCCAAGCCGAGCCCGAAGCGCTCTAATTCATACTCAAGCTCACTGGCTGCCTCTTGCGCTCGTTGAGCGACATCACTATACGGTGCCCACATAACCATCTCGACGCTGGCCGCAGACTTCAATGTGGTCTTCAACCACAGTTCTCCTAAGTGGCGCGACTCAGTATGCAGATTAATAACCCACTCCTCCCCTTCAATTGACGAACTCAGCGGCTCACGGTAGAGCTCTATTTCCACTGGGTTGGCATCCATAAAGGGCAGTACAAAGCTATAGCCCAACTCCCTTGATTGCTGTCCCTGCAAGCTGTCCAACTGCTTGCTCTCGATCTCATCAACGGCGCGTTCAAGATCGGCAGTAATCGCGCTCTTAACCGGAATCATGCGCAACAGCATCCTCAGCATTTGCTTGATATCTGGAATCTGCACGGGAGTGGCTCCGACGAGCCGACTTTCACCAAACAGACCAGAGTTAATCAGCGCTTGTTTTACGGCTTGGGGAGAGAGCCTTGCCATGGAATGCAGCAGATTTGCACGCATCTGCTGCTCAGAGCCCGATAGCTGAGCCACAATGGCATCCAAACCGCCCTGCTTAAACAGGCTTGCCAACACGGATGGTTGCTCTGGGCGATGCATGAGGCTGAGTAATCGTGGTGATAGTGCTGGCGGTGCGGTGCTGCTAACGACGGCTGCCGTGCGACCAAGGGGGACCAGAGAGCGGCCAAAAATACTCGTTTCGACCCTAAAATCAAGTTTGTCTCCGGGTTTAAATCGCCCGCTAGCGGACCAATCGAGCTCTCTGTTGTTGAGAATTAACTTGAGCATGTCGCCACGTGTCGCGATCACACCCTGAACAATCTGACCGTCTTTTAAGCCAAGGTCTTTAGCCGCCTGCTGGTTTAATTGAATCGATGCTGAGCCTTCCAAAAAGATGGGTGTGGAACGGGGCGTTAAATTGATTAGCTCGGGTCCTAACACATTATCGGCCTGACAGCTTTTGGCTGCTTAGTACACTGGGGACAGCTGTCGCAACAAACAGTTGATCAACGGTATTCAGTTGCAAGACAAGTCCAAACAGCGGCGATTAGGGATACTTTACCCAGCTCAACCGCTCTTCCTGATTAGACTTTTTATCGTTTACCTGGTCGGTAAAGACGACATTGTGAATATCCGTTGCACCGGGCAATTTTAATTTTTTGTTGGCATACATCCAATTCGGATTACTGCGTTTAAAGGCGTGCGGGTTGGCTTTGACCAGCGCTTTACGCAGAATGTCTCTGCGCACCGGCATATTGGGCAACATACGGTTCAGAATCATATCCACTGTATCGCCTGGGCGAGTGGTGTAGTAGCCGTCTTCGCTGCCGTTATTGGCCAGCGCTGGCTGCGCACGCTTGATATCTTTGACCAGCTGCGCGAGCGCGCGCTCGGCACTCATC
This sequence comes from Porticoccaceae bacterium, assembly GCA_017858135.1. Classification (GTDB taxonomy): domain Bacteria; phylum Pseudomonadota; class Gammaproteobacteria; order Pseudomonadales; family Porticoccaceae; genus HTCC2207. Next base: position 2,645 of record JAFMBY010000108.1, read on the forward strand.
GACTCTGCCTGAGCAGCGCCGCTAAGCAGACAAAACGCCACCAAGCTTATCCAAAAACGGGTGTTTCTTACAGCTTGAGATAAATTTTGCATAGCCCTTCCTTATCGAACGGATTAAAAGTAGATTGCCACATAATGGCTTAAATTGTCACGCAACTCATTGCCTGCAACAGCGACGTCATTGCGCCGCGGACCGGCTACAGCGGCCAGAGTCGCCGAGTGCGGATCGACGGATTGCACCTCGGCAAGAACCAGACCCTGAATATCCTCAAGGCTCGCAGCCTGACCAATAATCTCTGGCGTGCGACTTAGCAGAAACTGATCGCCGACCTTTACCCCAGCAGCGCTGCCCGCATTAATCATTACCCGCTCGCTACCTGGCGCGCTGCTACTGACATGGTAGTAATGCGGACTGCAGATCAACGCCTCATTAAGTTGCCCGACAAAGCGCTCTGAAGCCGCGGTGAGCTGAGCGACAAACTGTGCCGGTAACTGGGTTTTAGCGTAACCGCGCTGCTGGCGTGGATAGTGAATCTGACCGGCATTAGAGGCAATAATCTTACCCAAAACGGGGTCCACCAGGCGCATTTCATAGGCAAGAGTAGCATCCGGCCACGGCTGTCTATCCGACAATACTGGAATCTTGGAGGTGCCCCAGAACAGCGCATTGCCACCCTGTTTAACCAAGTAGGGCTTTACGCCGGCAAGACCTGACGGGAGTCCAGTCTGAACTTCTCGCAGTACCATTTGCAGCTCATAGGGTGGACGGCTACCGCCAGTGGCAGACATTTTTTGATGGTAGCTGCTAGCGAACTGCTGCCTTGATTCAGCGGACCAGCCCGAGTTGGCCACGAGGGCGGATGACACAATCTGCTGTGAGAGAGCGGCAATCTCACTGAGGTAGTAGTCACCCAAGCGCGGGTTGTTTACGCCGTGGTTCACGCTGACCAGCGCCTGACGCCGCAGGCCCGGACGCGCGACGGGGCATTCACTTGTGGTTACGCTGGCTTCGACATTGGCAGTGCCTATCCCCGCTTCTTCCAGATAGGAGAGCACTCTGACGCCGCGCACATGAGCCCGGCTAGTGATAATCGACGATTCGTGAAGAACTCCGCGCTCATCCAGATAGGCACTGCTCGCCAGCTGCAACTCGGACCCTAGACTTAAATCTATCAGCGCCTGCTTAATCGCCTCAAGGCGCTGGTCAGCATTCAGTGCAAAGCTCGACTGTGCCGCGCATAACAGTAGCCCGGGCAGTAACAACGTGCGCCAACAGGAACTGATCACAGTGGAGAATCTCATATTGGTAACCTAGGCTCGACGATATTGATATTCAAGCGCCTGGGCGAGTGGTCATCTGCTCAAGGTATAAAACGCGCAAATCATTGACGATGCCGCGGTCGAGCGACATAGTCACTTCGTAGGTGTCTTCACCCACTGGGGTAATGCTTACCAGGTAGGCGCCATAGATAACACCCTGAACGCGTGCGCGGAAGGTATCGTTCTCAACGATCATCTGCCCAACAGTGGTGTTGGCATCCAGATACTGCCCATAGACCTGCTCCATCAGCGACCGATAGGCATCCAACTTAGACGCTCGAATCGACAGCAATCTCTGTTGCGCAGGGTTATCATGGGGCTGAACACTGATGACGGCATAGCCTGTAGCAAGGATATTGCCCTTCTCACTAATCATGGTTTCAACCAGTGCTGCGTTGTACTCATCCGTGGTCATCGCACAGCCGGTGAATAAAATGGCCGCACTGCCAAGCGCTATGCTTTTCAAAAATTGTCGTAACACTACTTTCATGGTCAATCCTGCCACTGTCGAATCGGTTAGTCGTCGCCACTCTCTCTTGACGCTAAAGCTGCTGGCCGGCAACGCCGGACACAACTTCTCTCTCTGACTAGTATCATCGGCAGTTTGGCGCCAGCCTTTAGATGTAAGCAACGATTAAACAGCTAACGGATCGGGATCGGAGGCAAACGCTCGATCGAAGCAAAACCTTTGCTCAGGCAGATCGGCGGCTCCCATGGCATAGGTTTTGCATTAGAGAGGTGAGGCGCGAGAACCAGACGCGATGCGAATTTTTAACCTACTGTTTTAAATAGGCTTTATTAAATGGCTAGTGCAATACTGTCAAACATACGACAGGATATGTCGAAAATCGAACTGTCAACGCTGGGTGTTCCGGCGCTGGTACTGTTGATTATTTCGATGTTGATTTTGCCACTGCCAGCAATGTTGTTAGATTTCCTCTTCACATTTAATATTATTATCGGCTTGGTGATTATTATGGTCGCCATTAATAGCTCCAAGCCGCTCGACTTTTCATCCTTTCCGTCAATTTTGCTACTCGCCACCATGCTGCGGCTGGGTCTCAATGTTGCCTCAACACGCCTGGTATTGGTCAAAGGGCATGAGGGCCCAGACGCTGCTGGCAAGGTGATTGAGGCATTTGGTGAATTTGTTATCGCGGGCAATTATTTGGTCGGTTTCATTATCTTTGCGATTTTGATGATCATTAATTTTATTGTTGTGACCAAAGGTGCCGGCCGCGTGTCGGAGGTTATTGCACGTTTTACCCTGGATGCGATGCCAGGCAAACAAATGGCTATTGATGCGGATCTTAATGCTGGCGTTATTGACCAGGACACGGCAAGAAAACGCCGCGAAGAAATCTCTCAAGAGTCAGACTTCTTTGGTTCTATGGACGGTGCCTCGAAATTTGTCCGCGGTGACGCCATCGCCGGCTTGCTAATTTTGATCATTAATATTGTGGGCGGGCTGATTATTGGCATCGGCCAACATGATTTAACCTTCTCTGAAGCAGGCCGGATCTACGTCCTGCTGACGATTGGAGACGGGCTTGTCGCGCAGATTCCCTCGCTGCTACTGTCATTGGCAACGGCAATTGTTGTCACCCGGGTGACCACCTCGCAATCGATGTCTGAGCAAGCCAAGACCCAGCTCAACAACCCACTGGCGCTGTTTGTTGCAGCGGGTATTCTGATACTGCTCGGACTGGTTCCAGGCATGCCACATCTAATGTTTTTAAGCCTCGGCGCTGGCGCCGCAGTGCTCGGCTACACCCTGGCTCAGGATGCAACCAAGCGCGAGCTCAGCATTACCATGGACGCGGCGTCCTCGGAGACCGCCAGTGCCAACAAAGAAGAGTTGGGCTGGGACGATGTCGATCAGGTCGATCTTGTTGGCCTCGATATTGGCTATGGTTTGATTCCTCTGGTTAATGTTGATGCCGGCGGGCAACTGTTGTCACGTGTCAAAGGTGTGCGCAAAAAGCTTTCTGCAGAGCTCGGCTTTCTTATTCAGCCGATTCGAATTCGAGACAATTTGGACCTCGCCCCTGATGTCTATCATATTGTTATGAATGGTGTGGTGCGCGGCAAAGGCGAAATAAAAGTCGGTCGGGAGATGGCCATCAATCCGGGACAGGTGCATGGCAAACTGGAGGGTACACCAACCACAGAGCCCGCCTTTGGCCTAGAAGCCGTTTGGATTGATCCCAGCCAACGCGACTATGCTCGAACCCTGGGTTACACCGTGGTCGATTCAGCCACCGCCATTGCAACTCACCTGAACACCTTGCTGCGCACTAATTCATCAGAATTACTCAGCCATGATGAGACGCAACAGCTGCTCGACAAGGTCGCTGCCAGGGCTCCCAAGTTGATTGAAGACTTGGTCCCAGGCAAGCTGCCGCTGGCCACTATCACCAGAGTGCTGCAAAATATTCTCGACGAGTCGGTCTCAGTGAGAGATATGCGCACGATTATTGAAGTGCTCTCAACGGAAAGTGCCCGCACTCAAGATGCCGACGAATTGACCGCCGCGGTAAGACCAAGACTAGGACGCATGATTGTCCAGGGGCTGGTCGAAATTAACGACAATCTGCCGGTTATTACGCTGGAGCCCTCACTGGAGCAGATGCTGCACAATGTGCTGCAACAGAGCAGCAACAGTCAGAGCCTAGTAA
>JAFMBY010000109.1 GCA_017858135.1 Porticoccaceae bacterium
GGCGTCCAAACTCTGCTGTAAGCAGAGTTTGGCGAACGGTGGTTCTTTCCAGACGGACCCGCCGGACAAATAAAAAAGCCACCCTATTTATAGGGTGGCTTTTTTATTTGTTTGGTGGGCCGTGATGGATTCGAACCATCGACCAATTGGTTAAAAGCCAACTGCTCTACCGCTGAGCTAACGGCCCTCAGAAGAGGTGCGTATCATACTGACCAGAGGTTAAAATTCAAGCGTTATTTTGATATCTCGTTGGGTCCTGAATCGCGGCCTGTTCGAAGCCCTGTCGACGCAATCGACAGCTTTCACATTTGCCACAGGCTTCACCTTCCAAACTGGCCTGGTAACAGGAAACTGTTTCGCTGTAATCGACACCTAAAGCCAATCCTGCGCGGACAATCTGCGCTTTTGTCATATCGATAAGTGGTGCGTGAATTGCCAGCTTCTGCCCTTCTACAGCGGCTTTTGTCGCCAGATTGGCCATTGTTTCAAAGGCTTTAATGTACTCGGGTCGGCAGTCCGGATAACCGGAGTAATCAACTGCATTAACGCCGAGGAATATATCATTGGCACCAAGCACCTCGGCCCAACCCAAGGCTATGGACAAGAACACCGTATTGCGAGCGGGCACATAGGTCACTGGTATGCCGGTGGTTTCACATTCGGGGACATCAATACTGCTATCGGTCAAAGCTGAACCACCAATGCTGCCGAGGTCGAGTTTGACCACTTTATGGGCGTGGACTGTCATCAACTCAGAGACTCTTTGCGCCGCTACCAGCTCAGAGCGATGACGCTGTCCATAATCGAAACTAAGGGTATAGCAGTCGTAGCCTTGGCTCTTGGCCATTGCTACGACGGTTGTTGAATCCAGTCCACCGGAGACGAGAATAACGGCTTTTTTTGACATACTGAGAAAATTATCCTGTGATCACTTTAGTGTTGATGTCTAGACCTAATGGCCGGGCTGATCGCCCCAGATATACTTGTGGGTCTGCAACTGCATGCGCAGGTTTAGCTTGTCCTGCAGCATCCACTCGGCAAGTTGCGCTGGCGACAGCTCACCCTGACTGGGAGAGAACAGTACTTCAGCGACCCTGTCCTGCAAACCGAGTTCATCGACCTTCATGCAGCTCCAGTCGTAATCCTGACGATCACAGATCACAAACTTAACTTCATCGTGGGGTAGCAGGTGTTCGATATTGTCGTAGAGGTTTTTTGACACTTCGCCGGAGCCTGGGGTTTTTAAGTCGACAATTTTAAACACCCGAGCATCGACCTCCTCGATTGGCATTGCTCCGCTGGTCTCCAGTGATACCCGATAACCGAGATCGCAGAGCTTTTCTAGAAGCTCTAAGCACTGTGGCTGCGCGAGCGGCTCGCCACCGGTGACGGTTACATACTTGGCACCATAGTCAGCGACATTGCTGAGAATATCGCTGAGACTCCATTTGCTGCCGCCCTCAAAGGCATAGGCAGTGTCACAGTAGCCGCAGCGCAGCGGACAACCTGTCAGACGCACAAACACCGTGGGTAAGCCCACGGTGCTGGTTTCACCCTGCAAGGAGTGGAATATCTCGGTGATACGAAGTGTGGTTTCAGACATGCAATTATTTTTCTGGTTGACTAAGGCGACGTGTTGAGCGCGACATTACTACTACCGAATTAAAACTGACGCATTAACAGCCTAGCATTAAAAATTATTTTTTAAATAACTCTGCGCTTTACTGGCCGCTCCACCGATTCCATTGGCAGCTTTTTCTAATAGCTCACGAGCTCGATCGGTCTCGCCGAGCTGATGATAGATCTTACCCAGTTTAAAGGTAGCATCGAGTGCCTTAGCGTGATCAGGATGCTGCTCAACCACCAGAGTGAACGCCTGGCGGGCCATCTCGCCCTGCCCTTGGAGTAGATAGATCTCACCGAGCCAGTAGTAGGCATTGGCTAAGTAGGGACTGTTTGGATAATCAATCACATGCTGCTTAAACGCCAGCGCGGCGGCATTAATATCGCGTTGTTTAAGTAATAAATTGGATGCTTGCGCATAGTTTTGCGCGATTGCTTCACTATTGAAACCCGCTGTCTTATCTGACCCCTGCTCAACTAACCCAGTGTCATCCGCATTCGGCTCAGCTGCATCATCTCCAGGCGGCTGCATAGCGTCAGGATCGGTACCAAAATCGGCAGGCGTTGCCCCCGACTGCAGCGCACTTAGCCGACGATCAAGGTCCAGATAGTCGTCCATCTGCCGCTGTTTCACACGTTGAAGTTCATAGTTGAGTTCTTCAACCAGACCACGTAGTTGACGCACCTCCTCCTGCAACATCTGAGACTGATAGTAACTATCACCCACCGCCGCAGAAGGCTCAACCACCGGTTTAGGTGCAGGCGCACTCAAATCAATCACTGGTGCAGCCTGAGCCTGTGTATTAAAAGCCTGAGCCTGAGCATTGCTCGACAAAACCTGAAGGCTCATGGCCACAATAAAGCAGTAGAGAGGTGCAATAGAAGATTTCATGGCAAGTAGAGAATGGCTCACTTTATGTCAATAGAGAAACGGCCAGAGTCTGTTACAACCCCGGCCGCACGCACAATATACCTGGCTCAGCTAACAAGCCAAGAAGCATTTTACTTTAACTCAACCCGACGATTTAAGGCCCACGCGTCGTCATTGCTGCCATAGGCCGCTGCACGCTCTTCGCCGTAGCTGATCACTTCGATCAAACCCGGAGAAACACCCTGAAGAACCATAAACTCTTTAACCGCATTGGCTCGTCGCTCACCCAGCGCCATGTTGTACTCTCTGGTGCCACGCTCATCAGCATGGCCTTCAAGACGCACATTGCGGGGATTGCTTTGCAGAGACGCAGCGTGTTCGAGAAGCGCTGCACGCGACTCAGGCTTGAGCAGTGCCTTATCAAAATCGAAATAGAATACGGTATCCGCAGTCACTGTCTCGACAGTCGACTCGTCGATCGCCGAGGTATCAACCTGACCAGTTTGTACAGAGGTGTCTTCAATATCAGTTGAAGTTTGCTGCTCTTCCACTGGGTTGCTACTACAACCAGTCAACAACGCAGCCAAAAGCAGTGCACTAAGACCAGACTTGATAAAAGATACTTTCATTTTTAACTCCTATTGAGCAAAGGTATAAATTAATTAATTTTTACTTGCAAATCAACGCGCTACTTAAAACGTCTAACGCAAAAACGGTGACCATGCTGGCTCCCTCACATCGCCACTACTAGACGGCAGCACATAGCGAACTCCGGCGTCTAATGATACAGCAGCTAGAACCCCGCGGTCACCCTGTTTGGTCGCATACATTAGCATAGCCCCATTTGGTGCGACCGTCGGAGATTCATCCAGCCGTGTTTCAGTCAGCTCGATCATTCTACCGGTTTTAAGATCAAACGAGGCAATATGAAATGTATCGCTCTGACGGTGAACCATGGCCAGTGTTCGCCCATCCGGTGCAAGACTTGGGCGAGCATTGTAATTGCCGCTGAATGTTAGGCGCTCAGTGGCCTTGGTTGCAATATTTAATTTATAAATTTGCGGCGTGCCGCCACGGTCTGATGTAAACAGCAAATGTTTTCCATCCGGCATCCAGGTCGGTTCGGTATCAATCGCAAAGTGCCGCGTCAGGCGCGAAAACTGCTTGCTTTGCAAGTCCAGCAAGTAAATTTCGGGATTGCCATCTTTCGATAGCACTAGTGCCATCTGCTTGCCGTCTGGTGACCAGGAGGGCGCGCCGTTAAGACCGCTAAAGTTAGTTAGTTGCTGACGCTGAGCGCTGACCAGATTCTGACGGAATATGGCCGGCCGGCCAGTCTCAAACGAGACATAGGCAAGCTCCTTACCATCGCCAGACCAAGCCGGTGACATAATCGGCTCGCGCGATTCCAGCACCAGTTTTTCTCGCGCGCCATCGGCATCGGCAACATTCAATCTGTAAGTGTATTTATCGTTGATTCGAGTCGCGGTTACGTAGGCCAGTCGCGTTGAAAACGCGCCGCGTATTCCCGTAATCTCCTCATAAATCTTATCGCTAATAAGATGGGCCAGGTCGCGCATTTGGCTCAGCGTGCCGCTCACCTTATGCGTCAATACCGTCTTTTGACCCGAGACATTCAGCAGACTGAACTCTACCTGATAGCGCCCATCAGCAATCCGCTGCATATTACCCGCCACCAGATACTCAGCACCCAACAGCCGCCAGTCGCGGTAATATACGTCAGTGGCTCGACTGGGAAAGGCCAGCATGTCGCGACGCTCAATGGTCTCAAACAGACCGCTGCGACGCAGATCCGCTTCGACAATAGCGCTAATATCTTCTTTTGCCTGAACGCCACCCATCGCAATCGGCGCAACGGCAATTTTAGTTGGCTGATCATTGCCCTTGGTCACTCGAATCACCAACTCACTGTACCCTGGAGAAGCCAATGCCAGCAAAAGCAGCACCAGCAGCCCGTTAACCATTGAGGATTTCGCGCTTTTACCTATCATTACGTCACAACCTTATAATCTGAGATCTTCAGGACTGAATGCAACATCAACCTGACGAAACTTACGTTCGAATAACTCCGCGTCCATGCCCTGCAATTCAATAAATTGTTCGACTTTTAGCGCCGCCTGCTCCACCGAGCGATCAAATGCAGTGTCGCCGCTGGATGCCAAAATAGTCACACCAACAATTCGGCCGGTAGGCACCAGACGGATACGGATCAACGTTTCCATTCCGAGACGTGCACTAGGAGGGCGGCTCCAGTTCTGCGACAGTCGCTGCTGAATTAGCTGGCGATAACTGTTGGCGACACGCTCGTCTTCCTGTGCATTGATGTCTGCCTGCTCTGCGGCCAGGGCCTCAGCAAATTCTGACTCGATACGTTTGCGCTCGGCCTCTTGTTGATCTCTGAGGCGCTGTTCTTCAGCCAACCGCAACGCTTCGAGACGTTGCCTCTCAGCACGCTCCTGCTCACGCTTTTTTTCCTGCGCTCTTTTGTCAGCTGCCAGCTTCTGCTGACGCTTTTTCTCTTGGCGCTGCTTGGCCTCACGCTGCTGCTTTGCCTTGTCGACCTTGGGCTGCTGAGGCTTTGATTTCGGAACTGCCTTTTTCTTCGGCGCCAGCTCCACCAACGTCGCTTCAATATACTGCGGCTGAATCATCACTTTAGTCGCTTCCGGCTGCCAGCCGACAAATAGCACTGCAATCAGCCCAAGATGCAGCGCCAGACTGACCAGAATTGCAACGCAGTAACCGAGAAAACCACTCATATCAATTCTGCGGCGGCTCTGTCACCAGACCGACTGACGGCGCACCAGCAGCCTGAAGCTCACTCATCAGATTGACCACCACGCCGTAATCAACCTTGCTGTCACCCCACACTAACACTGGAATTTTCGGCGTCTGACGGAGTATTTTAGCGACTCGGTCTTTAATCACATCAAGACTCTGTGCCTGATTTTCGCCTTTCACGTCAATCCAGTAACTGCCATCGGCTTTGATCGAGACAATAAAGGGTTCCTGATCTTTGTTATCCATCGGTGCCGAATTAGCCTCGGGCAAATCCACCTTAACACCCTGCATCAACAGCGGCGCTGTAATCATAAAGACCACCAGTAACACCAAGGTCACGTCGATATAGGGGACGACGTTGATCTCGGCAACCAGCTTTCGTTTGGTTCGTTTGGTTTTCACTTAGCGCGCCTCAAAAACATATCCACTACCTGTTTGCTATCTGCGCTCAAGCCCATTAGTTGGCGTGAATCTGGCGATGCAAAATACTCGAAAATTCCTCGGAAAAGGTCTCGTAGTTACTGTTAATCGTTTCCACTACCGACGCATAGCGGTTGTAAGCGATTACCGCGGGGATCGCCGCGAATAATCCCATCGCGGTGGCGATCAGCGCTTCAGAAATTCCGGGCGCCACTGTCGCCAGTGTTGCCTGCTGCACCATTGCCAGGCCGCGGAAGGAGTTCATAATTCCCCAGACTGTCCCAAACAGCCCTATGTAGGGGCTGACTGAGGCAACACTGGCCAAAAATGGCAGGCTGATATTAAGTTTTTCATCTTCCCGTGACAGCGCCACACGCATGGCGCGGTCGGTTCCTTCCATCACCGCATCTGGATCTGCTTTGTCGGTCTGAGCGAGACGGTTAAACTCACGAAAGCCAGCGCGAAAGACATTTTCGATGCCATCGCTGCCACCGCTCTCTTTAGCTCGCTGAGTCAATTCAGCGTAGAGATTATTGAGATCGACGCCGGACCAGAATGCATCTTCAAATTCGCGAAACCCACGTTGGGCTGCACTGAGAAAAAGCCCGCGTTGAATAATCATCACCCAGGACATCATCGAGGCAATAAATAAAATCCCCATGACGGCTTGCACCAGCACACTGGCATTGACGATTAACGACCATATGGATAAGTTTTCTTCTATCACCTGAGTAAACTCCGTATTTAGCCAAACTGGCTTTTTAATCTTTTAGTTAAAGCTCTTAGCCAAAGCTCTTAAAAATAGCTCTTAA
>JAFMBY010000110.1 GCA_017858135.1 Porticoccaceae bacterium
ACGTGAAGACAAGGAATGAAAACATGCACGTTCTCATAGTTGATGACCACGCTTTTGTTTGCGTTGGACTTAAGGCAACTTTGCTCGATGAATACAAGGGCATTGATGTCACCACTACAGACCACGGCGACACAGCATTAACCATATTGGCGCAGCAAAATATCGACCTGATCATTGTCGATTTATTTATGCCAGGTGCAGGTGGAGGATTTAACTTCATCGCGATGCTCTGCGAGAGCTATCCCGACCTCCCGGTTATTGTTCTCTCGGCATCTGAAAATCCCGCTCATATCCGCAAGTGTCTTGATTACGGCGCTATCGGCTTCGTGACAAAATCTGCCCCTAAAGATGCCCTATTCGACGCTATGTCTCGAGCGATTAAAGGCGAAAAATATGTGCCTGAATCGCTGCGTGAAGCGATGCCGGATGTGGCAAAAATAATGGATGAAGTCGATTCGGGCGCTGATGTCGATATTATTTGTGGACTGATGACCAAGCGACAAATGGAAATTTTACGTCACATAACCCAAGGCCGTTCCAATAAACAGATAGCGCGAGACTTAGACCTCTCAGAAAATACTATCAAGGTTCATGTTAGCGCCATGTTGCGCGCGCTGGGCCTGGTCAATCGCACTCAGGCCGGTATTTTAGGGCAGAAATTGGGTCTAGATGATAACTCGAAAGCTAAAACTTAGACGAAGTTGAAACAATACATGGAGAGTTGAGTTATGTCGGTTGTGCCGATAATTATGACTACCCGGGCGGGACGCCTCTTACAATTATCACCGATGCTGCTTGTTGCCAGTCAGGTTTTATCCGCTGACCTGCCAGACGTTCAGCACCACAGGGTTCTTACTGAGGTCGATTTTCTGGTTGAAATTCCACCTGTCAGTGGACCAACTCATATGGATCAGACATTGGCGCAGACGCCAGCGTCGGTAACACGTATTGATCGCGCGACCATTCAGGCTTCTGCCGCAGTCGGGTTGATAGACCTGTTTCGTCTGGTGCCAGGATTTCAGACCTACTTTGTCGATGGCAGCAGGATGGGGGTTACCTACCACGCTCTGGGCGATGAGTATCCAAGACGCCTCGAGGTCAAGGTCGATGGTCGCTCTGTTTACGAGTCGCTGTTTTCGGCAGTCGACTGGTCGACAATTGGTGTGACTCTGGATGATATTGAGACTATCGAGATTGTTCGCGGTGCCAATGTCGCAGCAGATGGCAGTAATGCGTTTCTGGCGTCGATTAATATTGTTACCCGATCACCATTGCTCGACAGTGGCTGGGTAGTGGAGTCTCAGCTGGGCAGCGGCGATATCCGCAATGCCCGTGTCGCTTACACCGGGACCCTCGGCCCGCTCAGTCACCGCACCACGTTGAGCTTCCGTAGCAATGATGGCTTTGACGATGTGATCTTTAGAGGGCAGCCGATTTCTGTCGACGACAGCTCGAAAAATAGTAGCGCGACATTCAAAGGGTTGTGGACGCCGACAGCCAGCGACAGCGTAGAGTTTCAGGTGGGTCTTAGTGACAGCGATCTGGGAATCGGTGAGCGGGAGTACTTTACCCGCAAGCTCTCTTACAAATATCAATATGCCAATTGGAGCCGTCTGATGAACAGCGGCAATGCATTGCAAATGAGCCTCTACCACAATGATCTCGATATCGTTGACGAGGTTACCCCGCTGTTTTTATCCGAGGCGCTGGGGGTGGCTGATACGTCGCCGTATTGGCCTCTGCCAGGTCTACCGGACAAGCTGGTAATCGACGATCGTAACCGAGCTGAGTCAGAGCGCTGGGATATTGAACTGCGCTCAATACTCACCCCATTGGAGAATTTGCGTGCTGTGACGGGTGTTGCGCTGCGCTATGACAGTGTTAAAGGCCAAGAGCTATTTGATACACCTGATCCACTCAGCGAAACCTCTCATCGAATGTATACCAACCTCGAGTGGACTCGTTCCGATCGGCTGGTTATCAATGCCGGCCTGATTCTTGAGCATAAAGACAGTGCCGGCAGTTATTTTTCGTATCGTTTTGCGGGCAATTATCAGCTTCAGCCAGAGCATATATTTCGGGTCGCCCTGAATCGCAGTTTTCGATCGCCGACGCTTTTGGAAAGTCGGCAAAAGCAGGTTGTTCGCTACAACGACACTATCATTCTCGATGCCAGCGTTATATCGGATTCTGAGATTAACAATGAAAAGCTTAGAAGTATCGAGATCGGCTATGCCGGCTATCTATTTGATCAAAAAGTGAGTCTCGATGTGCGTCTGTTCCGTGAGCAGTTGACTGATGTGATTAATGAGCGTCGCACCGGCTATCCCGATCTGAATAATTTAGTCAACATTCGCGACAACACGGACACCCTTGATATCGATGGCCTGGAAGTCCAGGCCCTCTACAAACCCAATCAACAGGTTTTGTTGCGTGCTCACTATAGCTATTCGGATATTGATGGCGAAACGCTTTACACCTCATCGCCAATTTTGGAGATCCGAGATCTTGGCGTGCACAGCTTGAAACATGGTGCCGGTGTGCTCGCCAGTTATCGTTTCGATAGCGCCATTACCCTCAGCGCTATGACCTCCTATAACTCGGCCACAAGACACTATCGTGGTGGCGACGCGGAAAATCACACGCGGATAGATCTTAAGGCTACCAAGAGCTGGACGGTTGATCGCTCTAGTGTCGATGTTTCGTTCACTGTGCAAAACGCCGGCGAGCCCTATCGTGATTTTTATCAGCACCATCAATTTGAAACCCATTACATCCTTGGGTTCAGGGTTGCAATGCCCTAAAAACGCCTTATAAACGTAATCAATTTTGGGATCAGCATAACGCCAGCTTCCAATGAGTTATTGAGTCAGATATGAGTCCTATTTCGTCACACAGCATGGAGCGTAATTCCGATCGGCCAAAACCTGCTTGGTTGATCGCTATCCTGTTTGCAGTGGCGATGATTTTTAGTGCTGGTGTAGCAGCCGACCCGGTTAAATTATTATTCTTTGTCAGTAAGCCGACGAAAGATTACCTCGAGGTACTGCATACCATTCAACAGGATCTCGACGATAAATTTCCCAGTAAATACCATGCTGCTGTGCAGTTTGTCTCCGACCAGACAGCTTATGACAATCAGATTGCAGCCGCCAACCTGATTGTCACTATTGGCACCGCGGCCGCGGATACCGCCTATCAATACAAACCCAATGTGCCGATCATTAGCGTCTTAATAACCGAAAGCTCTTTCGCGTCGATGGCTAGCAAACACTACGGCTCTATTGATCAAGCGTTGGCCAATCGGGTGTCAGCAATATGCATTGATCAACCTACCAGTCGCAGTATTGACTTGGCCAAGCTACTGCTGCCCGGGGCAAAAAAACTGGGGATGATGCTAGGCCCATCATCGACCAACCTGCAGCCAGAACTGACCACTATGATTAGCGACAAGGGCATGGACTCAGAGTTTGTCGTCATTGCTCCAAGTGACAACCCCATTGTTAAAATCGAGCCAGTTATGCGAGAGAGTGATATATTTATTCCTGTGCCCGACAACCGTTTGATCAATATTGCCACCGCAAAGTGGATCTTACATCTCAGCTATCGTCACAAGGTGCCGGTCATTGCATTCTCACGCAGCTATCTTAGCGCTGGCGCACTTGCGGCAATCTATTCATCACCTGAAAATGTCGCTATGCAAACCTCAGAGTGGATCGCCGATAGGGCAACGTCTCCAAGCGGAGCTGGGGGCGCCTATCAGCCAAAATATTTTTCTATACATTTCAACTATTCGGTGGCCGCGAGTCTGAATATCCCATTAAAGACCGAGCAATTTTACCGTGAGCGGTTGTAAATCAGGAGACGAGAGGTGGCAGTGAAGAAGAAGTATTCAAGTATCCACTCGCGGCTGTTGATTACATCGCTGTTGCCGCTGACCTTGCTGTGCATTGTCTTGGCCAGCTATATGATCTCCAGTCAACGTACTGTGTTGCTGGCAAATCTCCACAATACGGGTGCCGTTGCAGCACAACAAATTTCGTCCAACGCGGAATTTGCTCTCTATTCCAACAACCCGGAAATGCTGATGGATCTCGGCGAGTCGGTGCTGGATATTCCAGCGGCTAACGGAGTGCTTTTTTATAATGCCAGTCAGGATACCAGTGTCGCCATCGGCGATCTTGCACGCGATATTATTCCCGTGCCTGATACCTATGAGTTTGGCAAACCTCTCTTTATTGACCACCATTGGTATTTTTACTCTCGAGTCACGTTGACACCGCCGGCACTTGAGGACTATGACGAGGGCCGGGCACCTGAAGCAGACGCTCTGGGCTGGGTGGTTATCGCGTTCACCGATGAAATACTGGAAGAGCAATATCGTGAAGGCATTTTTGCGATCTTGCTGGTCTCCACTCTGGGCTTGTTGGTCGCCGCCTGGCTGTCGATGCGGATTGGCCGAAGTATTTCGCGGCCCGTCGAATCGCTGACCGGCGTCGTTGAGTCCATGGAGGCAGGCAATTTGACCAATCTTGCTATCGAGGACGGGCCAGCCGAGGTGCGTAAGTTAGCGTCCGGCATTAATCAGTTGGCCACAACCGTGCGGCAATCAAATGTGCGCTTGCAGAGTGAAGTGGCTCGTGCGACCGCACAGTTGCAAATTACGCTGATTGAACTTGAAGAAGCGATGGAGGCCCAGGATCAGTTCCTCGCCAGAATGAGCCATGAGTTGCGCACGCCACTCACTGCAGTGATAGGCTTTTCGAAACTGCTCTCGATTGAAACAGATGCTGCAAAACGCGATGAGAACCTGCGTATTATCGGCATGTCATCCAACATGCTTTTAACGATGATTGATGACATTCTCGAATTTTCCAAGGCGCGGGTGGGTGGCTTTAGCCTAGAAAAAATCTCCTTCTATATTGAGCCATGGGTAGCCGACCTGATGTCAATTCACCGCCAGCGCGCGGAGGCCAAAGGTCTGACATTAAATTACCGTATCGCTGACGATGTGCCCAAAGTGTTAATCGGGGATCCCGTTAGATTTATCCAAGTCATTAGCAACTTATTGAGCAACGCCATTAAGTTTACCGATGCCGGGAGTGTAACGGTTGAGATTGGCTGTCTGCGTAACGAAGAGGGCAAAGTGACTCTGCAATGTTCCGTCACAGATACCGGAAAAGGCATTGAAGAGGCCAAGATACCGACGCTTTTTGACCCGTTCTCGCAAGAAGATACCTCAATAAATCGACGCTTTGGCGGTGCTGGGTTGGGTCTGTCAATCTGTAAAAACCTTGCCCATGCGATGGGCGGTGAGATAAGCGTACACAGCGTGGTCGAGGAGGGGTCAAGATTTTCATTTACCTGTGAATTACTCGAAAACAAGACGCCCAATAGTGATAATTTGCTCAGAGCGCCGGCTCATGCCGACTCGCCTGAGCAACTGCTAACTGGTGTCACTATCCTGGTTGCAGAAGACAATGCCTTCAATCAGAAATTGATTGTGCGCTTACTGACGCGTTACGGAGCCAATTGTCTGACGGCGAATAATGGTCAGGAGGCGATTGATATTGCCAGTCAGCTGCACGTGGATGCCATTGTGATGGATATTCATATGCCTATCGTTGATGGTGTAACGGCAAGCGAGACGATTATCCAGCAGTCAGGCGAAAGCCCACCGATTATCGCCTTGACCGCAGATGTGACCATGGCTGAGCGCGAGAGACTTACCAGCGCGGGTACGGCGAAGCTGTTGTTAAAGCCGGTCAATGAGGATGAACTAATTAATAGTATCACCAGCGTCATGGCGCGTTACTCAGCTGCCCCGACGTCTAAAGGTGCAGGATTGCTTTCTACTGTGGTGCCTGTGGAGGAGCTCAAAACAGCACTTTATCAGAGCCTTGATAGACTCGATGAACAGTTGAGAAACAATGAAAATGCCAGTCTACGTGAAATTGTCCACGATTTAATGGGTCTTTCCGGCCTCTATGGCATGACTGAGCTGCGCGATATGGTAATGGCATTTAGAGCAGACTATGGTTCGCTCGATGCAGAAAAGAACCTGATTCGTGTCCAGCAGATCCGCCAGCACATTGAAGGGTTCCTGATTTCCGAGTGAAAAACTAATCCTTTAGTATTAGTTCGTCAGTGTTATGTTTTTTTTAAAATCGCAAGCCTATTATAGAACCCTGTATTGGCTCCCTAGCATGATGCGTACAAAGGGATAGTAGTAGTGAATAGATAACAGTTCTACACTGCTTTTTATACAGACGGCGCTGATAAGCAGGATGCTTGAGGCATGGCTGACAGGGAGTTGGCCAGTTAAGGAAACAGCCAGATCAGCATTAGCCGTTTTGTCACTACTAGTTTTGTGTGAATACATGGCGACTAGGAGGTCGTGCACCAAGGACGGTGCGAGTCAATATTTATAAATGGTGTTAGAAGAGTGACCAGCAGTACTTTTTTCACCGACGATATAGGTCAGATGTTGTAAATAGACAGATAGACAG
>JAFMBY010000111.1 GCA_017858135.1 Porticoccaceae bacterium
CGGGCTATCGACTGCCACTGCGGCAGTGGCAACAGTAAAGAGCAGCACGGCCACAGCTAAGTGCTGGGGCCAGAACCCATTGTTACTTGTAAACGTTTTTCGCAATAAAATCGTCCAGTGCATCTAGCGTTATAGTTTGATTGTCTGGCTCGCGGCGGTTGCGGTATTCAACATTGCCCTCCGCCAGACCGCGATCGCCAATGACAATGCGATGGGGAATGCCGATCAGTTCAATATCGGCCAACATGCCACCCAGACGTGCCTTGGCCTCGTCCATAAATAATACTTCATAACCCGCATCACTGAGTTTTGTGTAAAGTTGCTCGCAGGTTTTCGCGACCAGCTCTGATTTGTGCATATTGATTGGCACAATGGCAATCTGGAATGGCGCAATGGCCTCTGGCCAGATAATGCCGTTGTCGTCGTGGTTCTGTTCGATGGCCGCGGCAACAATACGACTGACGCCGATTCCATAACAGCCCATGGACATAACTTGTTCTTTGCCGTTTTCATTGAGTACAGTGGCCTTCATGGCTTCGCTGTATTTGGTGCCGAGTTGGAAGATATGCCCGACCTCAATACCGCGCTTGATTTCCAGCACACCTTTGCCATCCGGGCTGGGATCGCCGGCCAATACGTTGCGAATGTCGGCAACCTTAAAGTCGCCGCAGTCGCGCTGCCAGTTAACGCCGGTCAGGTGATAACCATCACGGTTAGCGCCGCAGGCAAAGTCACTTAGCTGAGCCGCGCTATGATCGACAACAATCGGCAGGTCGAGATTGACTGGACCGATGGAGCCAGGAGAACAGTTAAGGGCACTTTTAATCTGCTCTTCGGAGGCAAAGCTGATCTCGCTTGTCAGACCCAGCGCGCGCTGTGCTTTAACTTCATTGAGTTCATGATCGCCGCGCACCATCAGGCCGTAGAGCTGAGTTTTGCCTTCGTCATTCTCGCCACTAACAATCAGTGCTTTGAGGGTTTTATCGGCGCTGGTGTCGATAAACTCACAGAGATCATTGATGGTGTGAACGCCGGGGGTGGCTAGTTCGGTCATTGCCAATGTAGCGGGCAGTGCGGCTTCGTTAGGAGCCAGCGCTGCGGCCTTCTCGATATTGGCGGCATAGTCGCTCTCTGTGGAAAAGACGATCGCATCTTCTCCAGAGTCTGCCAAGACATGGAATTCGTGGGAGTGACTGCCACCAATACTCCCAGTGTCTGCAAGCACGGCGCGATAAATCAGGCCGGTGCGGTCAAAAATGGTTGAATATGTTTGGTACATCAGATCATAGGTCTCTTGCAACGATGCGCCATCGACATGAAACGAATAGGCGTCCTTCATGCAAAACTCTCTGGTGCGCATAACGCCAAAACGCGGGCGGCGCTCATCGCGAAACTTGGTTTGAATCTGATAGAAGTTAGCGGGTAGCTGCTTATAACTGCGGATTTCATTGCGAACAATGTCGGTGACGACCTCTTCATGGGTGGGGCCAAGACAGAACTCACGATCGTGACGATCTTTGATGCGCAACAGCTCAGGCCCAAACTGACCCCAGCGTCCCGATTCTTCCCAGAGATCTGCCGGTTGTACCACTGGCATCATAATCTCCAGAGCCCCGGAGCGATCCATCTCTTGGCGAACAATGGCTTCGACTTTGCGAAACACACGCAGGCCGATGGGTAGCCAGGAGTAGAGGCCAGATGCGACTTTGCGGATCATTCCGGCGCGCAGCATCAGCTTGTGGCTGATCACCTCAGCATCGGCGGGGGATTCTTTTTTTGTTGAAATCAAGTATTGGCTGGCGCGCATGGTTTCTCTTACACTGCTGGTCGATTAATTAGATAGCTATTTTACGGCGCGCAGCGGTCGCGGTACAGCCATAAGCAGAGATGAGGAAAAAATGTTTCAGTTACATGCTCAGTTGGAAGCCGATACGCAGTTGCTTGGAGCCTTTCCACTCAGTCTATTATTGCTGAGTAAAGACGCTAACTATCCCTGGTGTATTTTAGTGCCGCGGCGTGAAGGGCTGCGAGAGATTTATCAGCTCAATCAATTAGATCGGCAGCAGTTGTTAAATGAATCCTGTCTGGTGGCGGAGACCTTGGCCACTCTTTTTCGGGCCGACAAAATAAATGTTGCGACCATCGGCAATATGGTGCCGCAGCTGCATATGCACCATATTGCAAGATTTAAAACAGATGCCGCTTGGCCAGGCCCCGTCTGGGGCGCAGTGTCTGCGGCGACCTATCCTGCGGAGATTCTTGCAGAGACCGCGGAGCGCATTGCCGATGCGCTGTTGGGGTTCGGTTTGAAACCGGTTTGATATGGCGCAACTATTGCGCCATATCTTTTAGGCCTTTCAGCGCATGGACTTTGACAGCAACAGATGCTGGTCGCGCTTTAAAGGTTGTCTCTTCTCCGGTGAACGGGTTGATGCCTGTGTAAGCTTTTCGCGCTGGCCGCTTAACGGTGTGAATTTTAATCAGGCCCGCTAGCACGAACTCACCGACTGAACGTTTCTTTACATGGCGTTCGACCAATATCGCCAACTCATCAAGGACAGTATTGATTTGCTTGCGGGTTAGATCTGAGTTGGCGGCCAGTTCACTGATGATTTCGGCTTTACTAAAACGTGATCTAACAGCAGTGATCTTGCGGGCGGGCGATTTACGCTTCGTAATAGGGGCTTTTCTGGCTGGCGCTTTTTTCTTTGGGCTGTCGCCCGGTCGCGCTTTTTTAATCGTCGCATGCTTTGCCGTATGAGTCTTTTTAGCCGCAGAGAGCGTTTGTTGCGTTGTCTTAGGTTTCGCTTTGGGTTTTGTCTTTTTCGGGTTTGAGGTTGCTTTCGCAGATCCTTTTTTAACAGCCATCATAGTTTCCTTTATGAAGAGTATCGTTACACCATCCCTGTTGCGTATTGAGGAGCTGTCAACAGGGCCTCGCAGTTATTTATAGCCGCTGTTTTCCTGTTGTGCCAAGAATAGCCGGGTTTTTTGGGTTTTTTTAATCTTCAACGTGACCTGCTTATGCGCGGGCATTCTACAAGCGCTACTGCTGGGGTATAATGCGGCGCTTTTTTGTCAGCGTCAGAATAGCGTGGCGTTAACAATCTCTGGCGGCGCCGCCAGAGTTAACGTTTAGGTTTACACGGTAAGTGTTTAATAAAGGTAGTTTTTAGGATGTTAATTTATGCCCATTTATGAGTACCGCTGCCAGGCCTGTGGTCATGACCTAGAGGCGATGCAAAAAATTAGTGACGAACGGCTCGTAGACTGCCCAGCCTGTAAAAAACCAGAACTTCAGAAACAACTTTCTGCCGGCGGGTTTCGCTTGAGCGGCGGTGGCTGGTATGAGACCGATTTCAAAACCGGCAGCAAGAAAAATCTTAGCGACAGCGGAGGTGCTGGTGCGAAGTCGGCAACGACCTCCGACGTTGGCAAGGCTTAAATATCAACGTAATTCAATTAAAGTAGGGATAGACACCAGATGTATCGATCTAACTATTGTGGATTAGTCACAAGTCAACATATTGATCAAGAGGTTACGCTTTGTGGCTGGGTAGATCGTCGCCGCGACCACGGTGGAGTTATCTTTGTCGATCTACGCGATCGCGAAGGCATTGTGCAGGTTGTGTTTGATCCTGATGCCGGTGAGTTCTTTGCGCAGGCGGACAAGGTTCGCTCGGAATATGTTCTCAAGGTGACCGGAGTGGTGCGCGCGCGCAGTGATGCCACCGTCAACCCCAACATGGCGACTGGCGAGATCGAGGTTTACGGCACAGCTCTTGAGCTGCTCAACACTGCGGTAACGCCGCCGTTCCAGTTGGATGACCATGTCACAGTGGGTGAAGATGTCAGGCTTAAATACCGCTATATGGATTTACGTCGCACTGAAATGCAGAACAGCCTGCGCTTTCGCTCGAAGATAACCTCATCGATTCGCAATTACCTTGTAGACGACGGCTTTCTCGATATTGAAACGCCAATTATGACGAGAGCGACACCTGAGGGTGCGCGCGACTACTTGATTCCTTCGCGAACTCATCCCGGTCAGTTTTTCGCCATGCCGCAATCGCCGCAGCTGTTTAAGCAGCTGTTAATGGTGGCTGGGTTCGATCGCTACTACCAGATTGCTAAGTGTTTTCGCGATGAAGATCTGCGCGCCGACCGCCAACCCGAATTTACCCAGATTGATATAGAAGCCTCTTTTGTTGATGAAGAGGACATTATGTCGACCACAGAAACCATGATTCGCGGTATTTTCTCCGAGCATATGGGCGTTGATTTCGACACCTTCCCGCGCATGACCTATGCCGATGCCATGGACAAATACGGCTCCGACAAACCCGATTTACGTATCCCTCTCGAGTTAGTCGAGATCAAGGATTTACTTAAAGACATTGAGTTTAAAGTGTTTGCCGGCCCAGCCAATGATCCAGCCTGTCGTGTCACGGCACTTAAAGTGCCCGGCGGCGCAGAGATTTCGCGCAAGCAGATTGATGACTACACCAAGTTTGTCAGTATTTATGGTGCCAAAGGTCTGGCTTGGATTAAGGTCAATGCCATTGAAACTGGTATAGAAGGTTTGCAGTCGCCGATTATTAAATTCCTCGGTGATGACGTCACCATGAACATAATGCAGCGACTCGATGCTCAAAACGGCGATATTGTCTTCTTTGGCGCCGACAAGTCTCAGGTTGTCTCTGAGGCGCTCGGTGCGCTGCGCTGTAAAGTGGCTGCTGATCTCAATCTCTACACCTGTGAATGGGCACCTATGTGGGTGGTTGATTTCCCCATGTTTGAGACCACCGATTCTGGTGCGCTGACGCCATTGCACCATCCATTTACCGCGCCTTCCTGCACGGAAGAAGAGCTTAAATCTAATCCGGGTGCCGCGTTGTCTAGAGCTTACGATATGGTGCTCAATGGTTGTGAGTTGGGTGGTGGATCGATTCGTATTCACGATCAGCAGATGCAGCAGACAGTGTTTGATGTGCTTGGTATTAGTGAAGAAGAGCAGCGTGAAAAGTTTGGCTTCTTGCTTGATGCGCTCAAGCATGGTGCGCCGCCGCACGGTGGTCTGGCCTTTGGTCTGGATCGTCTGATTATGCTGATGGTCGGGGCCGATTCGATTCGTGATGTTATTGCCTTCCCGAAAACCCAATCTGCCGCCTGTCTGTTGACTGATGCACCAGGTGTGGTCGATAACGCGCAGCTGCGCGAACTCAGTATTCGGGTGCGCAGCAAAGAGCCAAGTGCATAATTTGCACGGAGACCTCTGGCTATGGCGGGACACAGTAAATGGGCCAATATAAAACATCGCAAAGCGGCGCAAGATGCCAAACGCGGTAAGGTCTTTACTAAATTAATTCGCGAGTTAGTGGTTGCGGCTAAAGCCGGTGGTCCCAATGTTGAGGACAATCCGCGCCTCAGGGCCGCGGTAGACAAGGCACTCGGTGCTAATATGCGCAGGGATACGGTGGACAAAGCTATCGCCCGTGGTGCTGGTGCAGGGGACGGTGAAAACTACGACGAGATTACCTACGAAGGTTATGCTCCGGGAGGTGTCGCAGTACTGGTTGAGTGTATGACCGACAACCGCAACCGTACCGTCGGTGATGTTCGCTACAGTTTTACTAAGCGCGGTGGTAATCTGGGCACAGATGGCTCCGTTGCTTACCTGTTCAGACGTATAGGGCAAATAAGTTTTGCGCCAGGGGTTGATGAAGAGGCCTTGCTCGATGCGGCGCTGGACGCCGGAGCGGATGATATTAACTCGCATGCCGATAACTCTGTTGATGTCGAGACCAGTTTCGAGGAGTATTTAAAGGTCAAAGACGCGCTGATTGCAGCGGGATTTGAGCCACTGCACTCGGAGATCGCCATGGTTGCGGAGGTGACAGTGCCATTGGATAAAGAGGGTGCTGAAACCCTTTTGGCTTTGATTGATAGCCTTGAAGATTTAGATGATGTACAAAATGTGTACACCAATGCAGATATTCCTGATGATGTGCTGGCGCAATTAGACTAGAACATGGGATGGGGTTGGGACGTAGCAACATTGATAAAAACTATAAACTCAAACGAGTAATCAGAAGAGGAAACAGCGATGAAAGTTATTAAGAAGACAAAAGAATATACCGTTTATCAAAAGGGCTCTGGTCGTTTCGCAGTTAAAAATGCCGACAAGAATTGGGTGAATGGCGACGAAAAAATAGCGATTTTACTGGCTCAAGGGCTGATTAAAACCGCCGCGCCGGCTCCGGCTCCAGCTCCAGAGCCTGTTGTTGAAGAGGTAGCCGTTGAAGAAGTGGCACCTGACGTAGAGGAAGCGCCTGTTGCTGAAGTAGTTGAAGAACCCGCCGCTGAAGTAGTTGAAGAACCTGCCGCTGAAGTAGTTGAAGAAGCTGCACCTGAAGTGGTTGAAGAACCCGCTGCCGAAG
>JAFMBY010000112.1 GCA_017858135.1 Porticoccaceae bacterium
GAGCAGATGCTGCACAATGTGCTGCAACAGAGCAGCAACAGTCAGAGCCTAGTAATCGAGCCGCAACTGGCCGAGGGGCTGTTTAAGGCACTGGCTGAAAATACCCAACAAGTCGAAAATCAAGGCCTGCCAGCCGTACTGGTGGTATCACCAGGCATCCGTCCCTGGCTGTCAAAAATAATCCGCCATCGCATTACCGATCTCACGGTTCTCTCCTACAGCGAGATTCCCGAAGATCAGTCAGTGAAAGTTGTGGCAACAGTCAGCATCGACGACAAGAATTAATTTAAGGTAAGTGGACAATGGAACTACAACGAATTCTCGCTCGTGACACTCGCACCGCCATGGAGAAAGTGTTCAGCCTATACGGTGAAGACGCGATGGTTGTCGCCAATAATAAAATCAAGGGTCAGACCGAAATCATTGTTGCAATTGATCTGGTATCACAGGTCAAAGCCGCTTTTAGTGCGGAGTCTGGACAGGCCGCTGAGGTCTCGGAAGAGGCCAGTTTCGGCTCGCTGCTTGACGCGCAATTATTCGATCCGTCAACGTCAGGAGTCGTCGAGGAAAAATCATCCGATGAGTTAACTTTTGGCTCGTTATTCGAGGCCAGCGCCGAGCAGCAAGTGCCGCCTGTCGATCCTCTTGTCGACGTTCCGCTCAGTGCGGTAAGCAATGCCTGGAACGGCGAAAATTACAAAGAAGCGGCGGAACGCGAGCAGTTAAAAGCCCGTGAAATCGTCGATCTGGTCAAACAAGAACTCAGCGTTATGCGCAATGAGTTCAGAATTGCACAGCAGAAAGATTCCTGGACCGGCACGCTGGCAGTGGCTGAGGAAATGCGCCCGCTGATAGAAGCATTTAATGAAACCGGAATGCCACTTGAGCTGCGTGGACTGATTATCGATATCATTAACCAGAGCAGCTCCATGATTGAGGCACTCGCTGGGATTAGCACCGCGATTAGCAATGGCGTTGAGCACATCGATTTGTTCGACGGCATGCAAGGTATCCATATTATTGCTGGCAGTTCCGGCGCTGGAAAGACATTGATGGCCGGACGTCTGGCGAAACAGATGGCGCAGGCCTATGAAGAAGATGAGGTCGCACTGGTCAGTTTTAGTGATGCACGAATTGGCGCCTGGACACAGACTCAACTTATCGGTGCACAATCCGGGGTAGAAGCCTTTCGTGCAATGTCGCTGGACATACTGACCCAGCTGATGGCGGAATTGAGCACGCGCAAACTGATCATTATCGATACCTCTGGGGTCGACGTCGACGCGCAAATAGCCGCGCTGGTAGGGGCCTTTCCGCAAGCCCAGAAACACCTAGTATTAGCCGCCGATGCATCAGAGGCGTCAGCCAAACGCCACCTTACGCCAAATGGCATAAAATGGGATTCGGTGATGCTCTCTCGCCTTGAGACGCAAATACATCCATGGGCGGTAATTAATGCACTGCTGAATAACTCGGTGCCGTTGTCAATTGCAGCAGAACAGCCAACTATTTCCGACAATGCGATAGCCTTAAACGGAATAAGTCTGGCAGAGAAGGCTCTTTCTCAGCTGCCTATTCATTTCGTTTGACTAGGTATCGTCGATCAACGAGAATGAGGTGAGCATCTGCAGGTGAAAAAAATATAAGCAACGCTTAAAACATAGGCAACTGCGGGTCCTGAGTGATCAGCTGTAGCGACAGTGTTCGCAGAAATGGCTCGATACAGACAGCACGGACTGGTTGCTTGTTTAGAGCGCTATTGAATTAATATCTGAATAATTGAAGTAATCATTTATGAGTAAAGCGGCCACGCAAATTATCGGAGTTGCCAGCGGCAAAGGCGGTGTTGGTAAAACAACGATATCGATCAATCTTGCCGTCAAACTAGCGTCGCTCGGTAAAAAAGTCATGATCTTTGACGCCGACCTTGGATTGGCCAACGCGCAGCTGGCTCTTGGCATCCGCGCACCATACAATTTTAGTCATGTTATGTCGGGTGAAAAGAGACTCAGCGAAGTGATTATTGATGGGCCGTCTGGTGTCAAATTAGTGCCTGGGGCCAGTGGTATTCAACGCATGGCGTCATTGAATAAGCAGGAGACCGCCGGGATTATCCAGGCATTTTCCGATATTGACGAAGAGCTTGATTACCTTATCGTCGATGTGGCGGCCGGCCTATCCGATGCCGTAATGGCCTTTATGAGCGCCTGCCAATACAGAATTGTGGTACTTAAAAATGAGCCCTATTCAATCGCCGATGCCTACGGCACGGTAAAAGTGATGATGCAAGAACACAAGCTTGACCGCATACTACTGGTACCGAATGGCGTCGAATCGCAGAAAGAAGGCGAACGGTTGTTTACCAGCATTAACTCGGTGATCCAAAACTTTCTCGGCGGCCAGGTTAAATACCTTCATTCCATCACTGCCGATGAAATGGTCGTACGCTCGATTAAGGCATCGCAGCCAATGGTCACTTATGCACCAAACTGCGTTGGGTCGCGCGATTTTACGGCACTGGCGAAAAAAGTTATGCAGCTGGAATCGGATATACCCATGAGCGGCAATATCCAATTCTTCGTTGAACGCGTAGCAGCGCAAATGGCGACACGGGGCTAGGCTCTGCTTATGGTCGATACCAAAACTTATGAAGAGATTCAAAATGGTGATCAGCCAAGTGCGTCGCTGATTGATCATATGGGGCTGGTAAAGCGAGTCGCACTGCATCTCAAGGGCCGCTTGCCCAACTTTATGGAACTCGATGAGTTGATCCAGGTTGGCATGATAGGCTTAATAGAGGCGGATAAGTCATTTGATGCCAGCAAAGGTGTCGATTTTGAAATATTTGCCAAAAATCGTATTCGCGGCGCGATTCTCGATCAAGTCCGTAAAATGTCTTACTTGCCGCGCTCGGCTATCGTTAACATTCGCGATCACAATGAAGCAACTGAAGCCTTAACCGGTGAGATCGGTCGTGCACCCACGCAATCAGAATTAGCCGAGTTTATGGGTAAGGATCTGGATACGTTCCAGAAAGAGCGAACCCATGCGCATCGCTTTCAGACTGTTTCTTTGGAAGCGCAGCTTCCCGACTCCGTCGATCTGCCAACCGCCTATGGCAATGAACCCGAAGAACAGTTGCTCGAAGAACAGTTTATGGTCGCAATGGCGACATCAATTGGCAATCTTCCCGAACGAGATCGCACGGTAGTCTCGCTCTACTATGTCGAAGAGATGAATTTAAAAGAAATTGGCGCTGTCCTCGAGATAAGTGAATCGCGCGTGAGTCAGATACTTTCAGCCTGTGTCTCCAAACTCAGAGTACAAATGGTTGATCATGTGGCTAGCTAATAATTCCGAGATTTCAAATGGCACTATCAATACTTAAGAACCGCGCCGCAAAAAAGGCCATGGAAAAAGCTAAGTTAGCTTATGTTAAGGCGACAACGCTGAGCGGTATATCTCGCGAATCGAGAATTTTTAAAACCCGCATAGGCATGCGCAGCCGTGCGCACTTGGACAAAGTATTTATAGAGGGCGCCGAGCAAGCTGAAGCCTACCAAGAAGCGTGTTTAACGGCAATTTCCAATGGCACTGAGCGGCCTGCTTTGCCTGAACCAAGACTATTTCAGAGCATAAAAACTCAAAAAGAAACTATCTATACCTATGTCCCTCCGGAGTTTTGCAAAGAGATGTTTGCCCTTGGCAGCATGTATCAGACTGTTGTAATTGGTCCTGCAGAGACGATAAAACTAGCTCAGGAAATAGCCGACAAAGTCAGCCTTGATTTAGATCTTGATGAGCCATTCCTGGCTCTGCAATTTTTACGCGACGAGCTGGAAAGTAATGTCGACAGCGCATCAGATGCAGTCGAGAGCGCCGCCAAGGAACCGGCAGCTGCTCAGCAAGATACGGAGACACACCCTAATTAGCGACTCATAGGTGACGACAATGGCAACAATTCTGCTCTTGGCAGTATTATTTGGCAGCATGGTGGCGATTATTTTAATGGTCTACTTGATAGACCGAGTCAAGCGACTGGAAATAATTTCGCTGCAGTTAAACTCCAGTGCTGGTCCCGCAGCGCCGGCACCACAGGCGGTTGAAAACGGCTTTCTCGGACTATCGGGAAAAATACTGTGGGATGCCATGTGCGGCAAGGTACCAGAGGGCTTAAACGAAGCAGACCTCGTAGCGCTTAAAAGCCGTTACGAATATGTCTTACAAAACCATATTGAGACGCTTTTCAAGCTTGGCAAAAAAGATCGCACTAACGGGAATAATTCTGAAACACCGAAGAATCCTATCGATATTTCTACTCTGCGTGGAACCATTTCTTCATGGATTCCAGCTCAGCATGTATCGACACTGTATAAAGCCGGTTACGAGTCGGTCGAGGCCGACGACGTCAATATTGGTCGCCTCAAGGCTGATGTCGATGATTCCGTGAACACGTTATTCTCTCGGACCAACCTTGCAGTCAAACATTCGTTTTCAGATAAGCTAATGGACTCCACGCCGGCGATAGGACTACCCAGTGCCGAGTCAGTTGATGCCATGCATGAAGAGCCGCCAACTCAATTCTAAGGCGCAGTTATCGCTAGCAGGTTACTGCTTGGAAACAAAGGGATAAACAACGATTGACGGTTTTGGTGGCTCTACAGGCGGTTGCCCCTCAGCCTGCCGCGCTTCGTCTACCTCAACTTGACGACGCAACACATCGAGATAATTCTCGCGCTCTAGCGTGATCAGTGCCTCGACATCCGCATTTAACTTCTGCACATTGCCAACACGCCGCTCAAGGGACTGCATCTGCTTGCCCAGGGCACCGACGGAGCTCGACAATGTCGCAACCACCGCTCCCTGGCCCTGGAGATCCTCACTCAGACTGCTCACTTGAGCGACAACCTGATCGGTTTTCTCGCCAACCTGCTGTGCGGCCAGCCCAGGTACTTCGGTTATTAATGATCGAGCCGCCACTTCTGTTCGCGAAACCGATTCCACCAACAACATTTGACGATCGGCAAATTCGGCCTGTCTGGCTGCCAGTTGATTGATCGAAAAACGAATTTGTTCAAAGGTCTCTAGCGCACTATTCATCTGCACAACGCGCTTACTCACCGCCACCAGCATGGAATCAACTTGGCTCACTCGCGCAGCCAACTGAAACGAGATAAAGCCATAAACGACCACTGACAGCATTAGTGCTGACGCCGCACCGACCAGCACGCGACTGGCAAGCTGGGCACTTTTTTCACTCGCCTCATTGAGGGCATTGACACGCTTTTGCAGATGGTCAAGCCCATTTTCCAGCGCTGATGACGCCCTGCGACTAACATCTGCCGCACTATTGGTGGCTTCAGCTGTTTCAAGAACGCCTGGTAACAGACTCTCCAGACGCTCAGAGACCTTCTCGGCAGAAGCGATAAGATTACTGACGCTATCGCTATCGGCGCCACTCGCAACGGCTCCGGTCTCTGCATCTTCACTCGACTCAATGGCGTCAATTACTGGCTCTACAGCTGCGTCGTCGGCGATCTCTTCGGGGTTTTTGTCACTCATAAAGCGCCTGCAGTCTCATTGTCGTGAGTAAATTTTATTCTCGCTAATCGTCTAGCAATATCGGCAGTTACCTGCTTTACTTTAGTGATACGCTCCCGAAACATGCCCTGATATATCGGCGTCTCAACGCCATTGGCAACTCCATCTGGCAACCCTTGCAGAGACATTGGATCATCGACAAATCGATCTCGACTGAGATCGAGAGTCATGACATTGCGCTCTTCGCCCAAAGAGGTGAAGATCAATGTTTCCGCATCTTCACGCAGCGCAGTTTTTGCATGATTGACACTGATCGGGCCAGCGCTACCTGCACTGGTAAATAATTCATTAGCGACCATTTCTGTCATTTCTGTACTCTCCGGATCGAATCACTCTAATGCGACAGTAATCGTCGCCTTAACACTTTTCTAGCAGACCCTGCTAGCGTCGCAGAATAGACTTCAACTGTGCTGCACCACGTATCCAATAATCTCCTGGAACGCCAGGATTTTGGGTAAATGATGCCGCAGCAGAGCGTGAACTAAAGGGTCCGGAAATGACGGCATAGGCACTATTTTGAGTCAATCGGACGGGCACCACGCTGGCCTTGTCCAAGGCCTGATAGCGACTGATATAGTCCTCTGCCGCGGCCTCAGTGCTGAGCACAATATGTTGTACAAAATATTCGCTAGTGCGGGCACTGGCAATGCGCTGAGCCGCCTGAATTAATGCCGACACCGGCTTTTCAGGAGGTGCCTGGGGCTTTAGGACTACTACCTGTGCCTGCTCGGTGGGCAGCGCCGCTTGCGGCTGAGACTGACTGTCGGGCTGAAGCTGG
>JAFMBY010000113.1 GCA_017858135.1 Porticoccaceae bacterium
GCGTTGGCACTTGGCCGGCAATCTGGACACTGGGCAAAAACATTACCGAGAACGGCGGCTATTGGCAGACCCAGGGCTTTGGCACTGTTGGCTGGCCAGCTTCTGGAGAAATCGACATCATGGAGCACTGGGGAAACAATCAGAATTATATTTCCAGCGCCCTGCATACGCCTTCCAGCTCCGGTGGCACAGTTAACGTGGACGGTCAGTATATAGCCACAGCTTCAACCGAGTTCCATGTCTACTCACTGGATTGGAATGCCGACCGGATGATCTTTAGTGTCGATGGTGTTGAACATTACACCTATGCACCAAACGACAAAAATTCAGCTACCTGGCCCTTCGACGCCGATCAGTACCTGCTGCTGAATTTTGCCATAGAACCCAATATCGCCAGCAGCTTTACCAAAGACGAGATGGAAGTTGATTACGTCAGAGTGTATGCACCTAATGCTAGTTCATCAGCCAGTCCAGTTTGGGCGGATGAGTTTAATAACTAGAGTAGGAGTCTAATCGAGCGCCAGCTGCTAGGGCGCTCTCTGTTAAGGCGCTATCTATCAAGGCGCTATCTAAACGCCTCGCGCTCCACTATTCCCATCATTTTATAGGCTAGCAGCGCCGCGGAAAATTCATAGCCATGGAAGCCGTCAATGGGGGAGAATTCCATAATATCCATGCCGATTACAGTGCGCTTTTTGACTACAGATTCAAATAGCGCCAAAGTCTGATACCAGCCCAAACCGCCGGGAACCGGTGTACCTGTGGAGGGAAAAATAGTCGGATCCATGCCGTCTATATCCAGAGTAAAGAACACATAATCTGGGAAGTCATCCGGCAGGTCGATCGAATAGATATTTTTCGGCACTAAAATATCTGCATCCAAATGCCCGACGCCGTGGAGTTTACGAATATCCATCTCCTCTCGGCAGAGTGCTCGCACGCCCAATTGAAAAACCGGAATATCCAGATCAACTATGCGCTTCATCACCGAGGCATGGCTATAGGGATTGCCCTCGTAGGCGTCGCGCAAGTCGGCGTGGGCGTCGATCTGCACCACGCCAAAATTATCCAGTCCCGCATCGATCAGGCCTTTAATAATACCGTAGGTCACGGTGTGCTCACCGCCCAAGGCCACTGGAAACCCGCCCGCCTTGACCAGCGCTGTGGTGGCTTCAGCTATGCGCTCTACGGCCTGCTCGGCAGTGCCGCTGACATCCACTGGCGGATGAGTGTAAATGCCGCGCTGGCTGGGCTCACTTTTGCCGTCCCAAGTTTCCAGCTGCCAGCTAGCCTTGAGAATGGCTGCTGGGCCCTCGGCAGTGCCGCCACCATAGGAGACGGACTCCTCTAGGGGAATCGGCAAAATATGAAAAAAGGCTTTATCCGGTTCTGGCTGCTTAAATTCTGAGCCGAGAAAGACCGGGTAACCCGGAGCCACTAATTGATCAAATTCTGTCATGCTCTGCTCTTTATTTTAGATTGACTGCGCAATGGTGTTTAAGGCTACTAATAAGACGGTTAGGAGAGACGATTTTTAAAGTCATCATAACCAAATTCTTTGATCAGGCGGACTTGGTCAGTGTCCGAATTCCAGATGGCGATGGCAGGCAGACCAATACCATTAAAGGTGTTGGTTTTGACCATGGTGTAGTGGGCCATATCATCAAACATCAGCCGTTGGCCAATGTGCAGCGGCTTGTCGAAGCTGTAATCTCCCATTACATCACCGGCCAGGCACGTCTGTCCGCCAATGCGGTAAGTGTGCGCCTTTTCGCCATGTCCCCCAGCACCAAATATCTCCGCGCGATAGGGCATTTCCAAGGTGTCGGGCATATGGCAGGTCGCCGAACTGTCGACTAGCGCCAGATCCATTCCGTTGTAAGTCAGATCTAACACCTCGCTGACCAATACGCCGCTGTGCAGTGCCACCGCCTCACCGGGCTCCAGATAAACCTGCACTGAATATTTGTTTTGGAAATCGACAATGCGTTTGACCAGCGCATCCACAGGATAACCCTCGCGAGTAATATGGTGGCCACCGCCAAAATTCACCCACTGCATCTTGTGCAACAGATCGCCAAACTGTTGCTCAATTACCTCTAGGGTACGATCCAAGGGCGCAAAATCCTGTTCGCAGAGGGTATGAAAATGCACTCCACTGATGCCGTTGAGGCTGTGGCCAGAGAGTTCATTACGGGTAATACCCAGGCGTGAAAAAGGTGCGCAGGGATCGTACAACGGCGTCGCACCTTCCGAGTGTTGCGGATTGATCCGCAGTCCAAATTGCAGTTCAGGACGCTGTTGTTTGGCCTTCTGAATCAGCGCTTGAAACTGTTGCCACTGACCGTAGGAGTTAAACACCAGGTGATCCGAAATAGACAGTATCTCGGACAGCTCTTCCTCTTTATAAGCGGCACAAAAGGTGTGCACCTGACCGCCGTATTCGCCGTAGCCGAGGCGAGCTTCAAACAGTCCACTGGCACAGGTGCCACTGAGATAGCGGTCAATTAAAGGAGCCAAACTAAACATAGAGAAAGCTTTTAAGGCCAGCAGTACTTTGGCTCCCGACTCCTGTTGCACGCGCTGCAAAATGCGCAGGTTATTCTCAATCGCCACCTCATCCACCACATAGCAGGGCGACGGAACCCGCGAGGGGTCAAAGTTATGGAAGCTATTACTTTTTATTACAGATTGTTTCGTCATAGTTGTCTAACCGCCATCAATCTCACACACGTCATCTTGGAAAAAAAGCTATTAGTAAAGCGCCACAGTTACAGCAGATCAAACCCCGGCTCTTCAATCACCGTCCAAGACAATCCATATTGATTCATTGCCGCCATAAAGGGATCTGGATCCATCTGTTCTATGTTCCACACCCCGGGTTGCATCCACAGGCCTTCGAGCATCAGCTTGGCACTGATCATGGCCGGCACTGCTGTGGTGTAGGAGATCGCCTGAGACTGCACTTCCTGATAACAGTCCTGATGATCTTTAATGTTATAAAGGTAGACAGTTTTCTCGCGCTCCTCCTTGATGCCGCGCACCACGCAGCCAATGCAGGTCTTGCCATGGGTGCGTGGCCCTAGGGTCGAAGGGTCTGGCAGCAGTGCCTTTAAGAATTGAATCGGCACAATCTGTTGCCCCTGAAACTCCACCGCTTCAATGCCGGTCATGCCGACATTACCCAGCACCTCAAGATGTTTGAGATAGCTGTCGCCAAAGCTCATCCAGAACTGGGCTTTTTTGATTGTTGGAAAGTGTTTGGTCAGTGACTCCAGCTCTTCATGATACATACGATAGATATCAAAACTGCCAACTCCTTCAGGGCAGGTAAATCGCTGTTGGGTGGACATGGCTGGAGTAGTGACAAACTCGCCATTTTCCCAGTGACGACAGTCCGCCGTGACTTCACGGATATTGATCTCGGGATTAAAGTTGGTGGCAAAGGGGTAGCCGTGATCGCCACCATTGACATCGATAATGTCGAGATAGTGGATCTCGTCGAAATAATGTTTCGCCAAATAGGCGGTAAACATATTGGTGGCGCCGGGATCAAAACCGCAGCCGAGCAATGCCATCAAACCGGCATCGGCAAAACGCTGCTGGTAGGCCCACTGCCAGCTGTATTCAAATTTAGCCGTATCCAGGGGTTCGTAATTGGCGGTATCCAAATAGTTGACCCCGGCTTCGAGACAGGCATCCATAATCGTCAGATCCTGATAGGGCAGCGCCACATTGATCACCATTGCCGGTTTCACCCGGTTTATCAACGCCACCAACTCCGGCACCTTGTCGGCATCTACCTGAGCGGTCTCAATAGTGCGCTGATACTTATCAGCCACCTGCTGAGCAATATTGTCGCACTTGTGCAATGTCCGGCTAGCCAACACAATCTCGCTAAACAGCTCGGGTAACTGAGCACATTTATGCACCACAACCTGGCCCACTCCACCAGCACCAATAATTAATACCTTTGCCATGTCCTGCTCCCTAATGTTCGCGCTCGTAATAAGTGTAGCCCTGCATGCTGGCTTTAAATGCCTTGATCATCTGCTGGCGCTCAGCCGCTGTGATACGCCCTTCCCGCACTGCGCGCTCAGCCGTATTGCGATAATTTAATTCCACTTGGCGAGGCTGATACTCCACGTAGCTGAGCACGTCGGCAATGGTGTCACCATGAATCTCTTTGACAAAATCAAAGCTGCCGTCGCGATTGAGCCTGACGCTGACCACATTGGTGTCGCCAAACAGATTGTGTAAATCCCCCAGAGTTTCCTGATAGGCGCCCACCAAAAACACCCCGAGATAATATTCTTCGCTCGCTTTTAAGGGATGCAACGGCAGTGTTTTCGCGGCCTTGGAGAGGCCGATAAATTGATCGATTTTGCCATCGCAATCGCAGGTAATATCCGCTAGCACAGCCTGCCTGGTGGGTTCTTCAGCGAGGCGGTGAATCGGCATAACCGGAAATAGCTGATCGATTGCCCAGATATCTGGCAACGACTGAAAGAGGCTGAAATTACCGTAGTAGATATCCGCCAGAGAGAGCTTGAGATCGGCCATTAGCGCTGGCACTTCGACCATGGTATCCAACAGCGCAGCAATACTGTGCAGTGTATCAAGAAAGATATTTTCCGCTTGAGCGCGACAGCGCAGGTCGATCTGTCCCTGATTAAAGCCATCGCGAATTTGCTCGCGGTAACGGTGAATATCCTCGTAGCACTGCTCAGCTGTCTGCTCATTGAGCCCTTCGACAACGCTGCGCAACTGTGTCAACAGCTGGTGCTCAAGCGGCTCTGCAGGCAGCTGCTCAGTAGACTCAAATTTGGTGGTATCGAGAACGTTAAACAACAGCACCGAGGAGTAGGCAACCAGAGCGCGACCGGACTCGGTGACTATAATTGGATGGGCGATCTGCTCCGCATCCAGAGTCGTCTTGACCGTATTTACAAGGGTTTGGCAGTAGTCTTCCAGACTGTAGT
Source organism: Porticoccaceae bacterium (assembly GCA_017858135.1). Lineage (GTDB taxonomy): Bacteria > Pseudomonadota > Gammaproteobacteria > Pseudomonadales > Porticoccaceae > HTCC2207. The sequence continues at coordinate 4,983 of JAFMBY010000113.1, forward strand.
TGCGACTCTGGTCATCACTGCTCTTAGCACCAGTGTAGTCAACCGCCAGCCCGCCACCAAAATCAATATGACTGAGTGCCGCACCCTCCCGCACCAAATCTATATAGTAGCGACAGGCCTCGACTACGCCAGCCTGAATATCGCTGAGGCTGGGTATTTGCGAACCGAGGTGACAGTGCATCAGTTTTAGGCAATCGAGCATTTGTGCCTGGCGCAAGCTGTCGACCACCGCCACCAACTGGCTTGCGGTGAGGCCAAAAATGCTGCGATCACCACTGGTCGAATTCCAGTGGCCGCTGACCTGAGACACCATTTTAATGCGGATACCAATATTCGGCCGCACATCCATAGCCCGACTGCGCTCGATAATCATCGGCAATTCAGACGGTGTCTCAATCACAAAGAAGCAATCAAAGCCCAATTTGATCGCCTGCAGGCCTAGGTCGATAAACTCCTCGTCTTTATAGCCATTGCAAATTATCAAGCTGCCCGGCTGGGTCAGAGCCGACAACGCAATAATCATCTCCGGCTTGCTGCCCACTTCGAAACCATGGCCATAGCGCTCACCGAAAGCGGCAATTTCCTCAACCACTTGAGCCTGCTGATTGACTTTGATCGGGTAGACGCCACGATAGCGCTGCGTGTAAGAAACCTGAGCAATGGCCGCTGCAAAAGCCTCGTTGAGTCGCATGATCTGCGCATCAAGAATATTTTCCACTCGCAGCAATACTGGCATCTGCAGGTCACGATCGACCATACCTTTGATAATATCCAGTAGCGCGACCTCTGTATTGAGGGTTTTTGCGGTGACATTACCCTCTGCCGAGAGACCAAAATAGTCATTGCCCCAGCGCTCAATACCGTAAAGCTCTGTCGAATCTTCGGCCTGCCATGGCCGCAACTTACGCTGCTCCAATCTTTAATCCTCATGCAAAAAAGGGCTTTTGCGGTCAGCGTCTGGGTTGCATCTTCAACGTCATCAGAGAGGCCGCAAATCTGGCGCAATTCTGCACCAGATAATTAGCGGAAATCTATATATTTTTTCGTAACTGACAGATAATTGAGCAACCCATAGAGGCATGGGTTACGAGTTAAAAGACGCGGCTAAGCCTCCCCCTAGAGCGCGTTATTGATCTCGACAAGGGTTTGCAGGGGATTGGTCGATTGCGTAATGGGGCGGCCAATCACTAGATAATCGCTGCCCAACTGCATGGCTTTTTGTGGCGTTACAA
>JAFMBY010000114.1 GCA_017858135.1 Porticoccaceae bacterium
CAACTACAGTAGAATGCCGCACTTAAACCTGCGGCATTTTTAATTCCATGATTCCTGTTATCGCGCTTGTTGGACGCCCCAATGTGGGTAAATCCACCCTCTTTAATCGACTCACTCGCAGCCGCGACGCGCTGGTGGCCAACTATTCAGGCTTAACCCGCGATCGCAAGTACGGTGATGGTGAGATGTTCGACCGACGCTTTATGGTGATCGACACCGGTGGTATCAGCGGCGAGGAAGAGGGCATTGATGTCGGTATGGCCGAGCAGTCACTGCTGGCGATGGATGAAGCCGACATCGTATTATTTATTGTCGACTGTCGCTCGGGGATTATTGCCGCCGATTATATGATCGCCGAAAAGCTGCGGCAGAAAAACCGCAAAGTTTACCTCGTTGCCAATAAGATTGATGGCCTCGATCCCGCTGAAGCGCTAGCTGATTTTTACCAGCTCGGCTTCTCAGGCATGTTTCCAACCACCGCGACCCATGGTCGCGGTGTGAAGTCGATGATGGAAGAGCTGCTCGAGCCCTATCCTGAATATGTTGAGCCAGATAATAGTGGTTTGAATGGGATTAAAATTGGCATCGTTGGTCGCCCCAATGTCGGCAAGTCAACGCTGGTTAATCGTCTGCTCGGTGAAGACCGTGTGGTGGTCTTCGACGAGGCGGGCACAACCAGAGACAGTGTTTATATAGACTATGAGCGTCATGGTAAGCATTACACGCTGATTGATACGGCGGGTATCCGCAAGCGCAAAAATATTAAATTGGCGATTGAAAAGTTCTCCATTGTTAAAACGCTGCAGGCGATTGATGACGCCAATGTTGTGGTGTTGATGGTGGATGCACACGAGGGCTTGGTTGAGCAGGATCTGCACCTAATGGGTTCGGTCATTGATGCCGGTCGCGGTCTGGTGATCGGAATCAACAAGTGGGATGGTCTCGATCCTGAAAAGCGTGAGAAAATCAAAGAGGATATTAAGCGGCGCCTGCGGTTTGCAGAATTTGCCGATGTGCATTTTATTTCGGCGCTGCATGGCACCGGTGTCGGCAACCTCTATGATTCCATTGAAAATGCCTATCGTGCGGCGACGGATACATTAAGCGCTTCGCGTCTGACCAAGGTGTTGGAAGGTGCAGTCGAAGAGCATCAGCCACCGATGGTTCATGGACGGCGTATCAAGCTGCGCTTTGCTCATGCAGGTGGTCGTAATCCACCGATTATTATTATTCACGGCAACCAGACTGATTCGGTGCCCGCGCAATATACGCGTTATTTAGAGAAGATTTTTCGTCGCGAGTTGGGCTTGCATGGCACCCCAGTGCGAGTCGAGTATCGTACCTCGGAGAACCCCTATAGCAGTAAAGGCAAGGCCGTTAACAAGCCGACCTTTAAGCGTAAACCGGTGACCAAATTTAATAAGCGCCGCGACGATAAAAAGAAATAACCATTGGCGATCGAGTGAATCACTGCAAGCTCTCATCACTGGTACTGTCAACGGTGAAATAAATCGCGCCATCGACTACCTGGCTTTTCAGCTTGTCCCCAGCACTGACGCCAGTAACGCTCTTCACCACACCACCCTGATTATCCCGAATAATCGAATAGCCACGGCCAAGCGTTTTTAATGGACTCACGGTGTCCAGCAGATGCATGGCTTGCGCCGTTCTGCTTTGGCTGAGCTCAATACGCTGTTTGACGCTGCGAGACATTTGTTTGACGTACATTGCGAGCAGCTGGTGGTAATGGCTTATCGCTTCGCCCGGATGCACCCGCGCGAGTTTACTCTGAACGGTGTTCATCTGCTGACGCTGCTGATGAAGCCTGTTATTCATTGCGCGACGCAGGCGTATGTCGAGATGATCGAGATGTTGCGCTTGCTCTTGTAGTTTGTGTCCGGGATGACGCAGGCGTTTTTTTAAACTGTCGACGCGCTGAGCCAGCGTAGTAGTTTTCCGCGCTATGGCATCCGCGAGGAGTATCTCAAAGCCGATAAATTGACGGAGTATATCGTCACCATCGGGACTGATTAGCTCCGCCGCAGCCGACGGTGTCGGTGCGCGCAGATCGGCGACAAAGTCGGCAATGGTGAAGTCCACTTCGTGACCGACGGCGCTGATAACTGGAATCTTGCTAGCAAACATCGCTCTGGCGACACTCTCTTCATTGAATGGCCAGAGGTCCTCAAGGGAACCGCCGCCGCGGCCAACAATTAGAACGTCACACTGAGCTTGGTGGTTGGCACTCTCGATGGCACTGATTATTTGCCCAGCGGCCTGTTCTCCCTGAACAGCGGTGGCAAAAATACTAACCTTAATCGCCGGGAATCGACGTTTCAGAACCGCAAGAATGTCTTTGACAGCAGCACCCGTCGGTGAGGTGACTACGCCTACATGGCGCACCGAGCTGGGCATTTCCTGTTTGTGTTCACTGGCAAATAGCCCTTCGCTAACAAGCTTTTGTTTGAGTATTTCAAACTGTCGCTGCAGGGCGCCAAAGCCAGCCTCCTCCATATGTTCGATAATCAACTGATAGTCGCCGCGGCCCTCATAGAGCCCAACGCGGCAGCGCACCAGCACCTGAGTGCCGTTGGCGGGTTTAAAATTGACCCGCATATTGCTGTTGCGAAACATCGCGCAGCGGACTTGGGCTTGGCCGTCTTTTAATGTCAGATACCAGTGACCGGAGGCCGGGCGGGCAAAATTGGAGATTTCGCCTTCCACCCATAGCAACGGCAAATGGGTTTCTAGCAGTTGCCGAACTGTTCTATTAAGTTCGCTGACACTGAAGATCTGCCGCTCACTGTTATTACTTTGCATGTCGTTGCCCTGTGATCCCTTGAGGCCGGATAGCGACCCCGGACTATTGTAGAGAAAAAAACATTTAAATCAGCTATTTACTCGATTTTTAAGCTGATTTGGCTGGATAAATAGTTGTTTACCTATTCATAGACGCTGCCTTATAATGCGCCGCTTACTTTTTAAATCCTCATTGAGGTAAGCGTCTTACATGTTACGCATTTCTCACGAAGCTTTAACCTTTGACGATGTCCTACTAGTGCCCGGTTACTCCGAGGTGACAGCTAAAGACGTCTCGACAATATCTCAATTGACACGTGGTATCAGCATGAATATCCCGCTGGTTTCAGCGGCGATGGATACCGTGACCGAAGCGCGCCTGGCAATTGCCATTGCTCAGGAAGGCGGCGTTGGCATTGTGCACAAAAGCATGACAATCGAGCAGCAAGTGCGAGAAGTCTGGGCGGTTAAAAAGTACGAAAGTGGCGTGGTTAAAAACCCGTTTACGATTCAATCTTCGGCGACCCTGGCCGAACTCCATGCGCTGACCGTCGCCAATAATATTTCCGGCGTGCCGATTCTTGAGGGAGGCAATCTGGTCGGTATTGTCACCCGTCGTGATGTGCGCTTCGCCACCGATATGGATGCCTGCGTCACCTCAGTGATGACACCAAAAGAACGTTTGGTGACAGTGAAAGAGGGCGCGGAGCCCGATGAGGTGCGTCGCCTTTTACACAAATATCGAATTGAAAAAGTGCTGGTGGTCAACGATGACTTCCAACTTAAAGGTTTGATCACCGTAACCGATATCGACAAAGCTGAGCAGTTCCCGAATGCCTGCAAAGATGACCAAGGTCGTTTGCGCGTCGGCGCCTCTGTCGGTGTAGGCGAGGGCACCGATGAGCGTATTCGCGCACTGGTCGAAGTCGGTGTTGATGTATTGGTAGTGGATACTGCCCACGGCCATTCGAAAAATGTTCTCAGTCGTGTGCGCTGGATTAAAGATAATTACCCCGACGTTCAAGTTATCGGCGGCAATGTTGCCACCGGTGAAGGCGCTAAAGCGCTAGCTGACGCCGGTGCAGATGGTGTTAAGGTTGGTATCGGCCCAGGGTCAATCTGTACCACTCGTATTGTTACCGGTATTGGTGTTCCACAGATTACGGCTATCGCCAGTGCCGTCGAAGCCCTCAAAGGCACCGGTGTGCCAGTGATTGCCGATGGCGGAATTCGCTATTCTGGTGATATGTCCAAAGCTATTGTTGCCGGCGCTAGCGCGGTGATGATGGGCTCAATGCTAGCCGGCACCGAAGAGGCGCCGGGTGAGATCGAAATCTATCAGGGCCGCTCTTACAAGTCCTATCGTGGCATGGGGTCACTCGGCGCTATGGCGCGCAATCAGGGTTCCAGTGATCGCTACTTCCAAGATGTCAATGATGGCGCGGAGAAACTGGTGCCAGAGGGTATTGAAGGACGTGTTCCTTACAAGGGACCGGTTTCGGCCATTATCCACCAGATGCTTGGTGGCTTGCGCTCAGCGATGGGTTATACCGGCTGTACCAGTATTGAGCAGATGCGCACAGAGCCAGAATTTGTCCGCGTGACCTTTGCCGGTATGGGAGAGAGTCATGTACACGATGTTCAGATCACCAAAGAGGCACCCAACTATCCTGCTGGTGGACGCTAATCGCCTTGCCTGTAGGGTGTTGGATTTAAGAAATATTTAACAAGGGCTGCGCTAATTGAAAAGTGCGGCCCTTTGCGGTTTTAACTAGGGTCAAAAAATGTCAGATATTCATTCACAAAAAATTCTTATTCTCGATTTTGGCTCGCAGTACACACAGCTTATTGCGCGACGCATCCGTGAAATTGGTGTGTTTTCAGAAATTCGCCCATGGGACATTAGCGAAGATGATATCCGCGATTTTAATCCTCAGGGCATTGTTCTCTCCGGCGGCCCAGAATCGGTTACCGGCGGTGCCACGGCTCCCCGTGCACCAGACTGTGTCTTTACAATGGGTCTGCCCGTGCTGGGTATCTGTTACGGCATGCAAACCATGGCTGCACAGTTGGGTGGCCGAGTCGAGAATTCCGATGTGCGCGAGTTTGGTTATGCACAGATTAAAGTTGAGTGTGAAAATACTCTTATGCTCGATATCAAAGATCATGTCGGTCACAGTGGCGAGTCGTTGCTAGATGTGTGGATGAGTCACGGCGATAAAGTCGTGGCGATGCCAGACGGATTCCAATTGATGGCCTCGACGCCATCTTGCCCGATTGCCGGCATGGTCAACGAAGAGAAACAACTCTACGGTATTCAGTTCCACCCGGAGGTCACTCACACGCTTCAAGGCGAGCGTATGGTGAAACACTTTGCACTGGATATCTGTCAGTGCCAGCCGTTGTGGACCGCCGCAGCGATTATTGAAGATCAGATTGCACGTGTACGCGAGCAAGTTGGTGACAGTCACGTGCTGTTAGGCCTGTCTGGTGGTGTCGATTCCTCGGTAGTAGCGGCTCTGTTACACAAGGCTATAGGCGACCAGCTAACCTGTGTGTTTGTCGATAACGGTCTGTTGCGCAAAAATGAAGGCGACATGGTGATGGAAATGTTCGCCAAAAATATGGGTGTAAAAGTCATTCGCGCCAACGCCCAAAACAAGTTTTTAGACGGCCTCGCAGGTGTAAGCGATCCGGAGAAAAAGCGCAAAGTCATCGGCAATACCTTTATCGAAGTGTTCGATGAAGAGTCGCAAAAAATTAGTAATGTCAATTTCCTTGCCCAGGGCACTATCTACCCAGATGTAATCGAATCGGCCGCCTCGAAGACCGGCAAAGCCCATGTCATTAAATCTCATCACAACGTTGGTGGCCTGCCTGACGATATGGCACTGGAATTGGTGGAACCACTGCGTGAGTTATTCAAAGATGAAGTGCGCAAGATCGGCGTTGAACTCGGATTACCTCACGACATGGTTTACCGCCATCCATTTCCCGGCCCAGGTCTGGGTGTTCGAATCCTCGGCGAAGTCAAAAAAGAGTATTGCGATATCCTCCGTGAAGCCGATGCGATCTTTATCGAAGAGCTGCACAACTCTGGCTGGTACCAAAAGACAAGCCAGGCTTTTGCCGTATTCCTGCCAGTTAAATCTGTCGGTGTAGTGGGCGATGCACGCCGCTATGAATGGGTAATTGCACTTCGCGCTGTTGAAACGATCGATTTTATGACCGCGCGCTGGGCACATCTTCCCTATGAACTATTGGAGAAAGTATCCAATCGCATTATCAATGAAATCGCTGATGTGTCTCGGGTTGCCTATGATGTGTCTAGCAAGCCGCCGGCGACTATTGAGTGGGAGTAGCTGTCAAGTAAAAATATCTATATAAATCAAAAGGTTATT
>JAFMBY010000115.1 GCA_017858135.1 Porticoccaceae bacterium
CCTCTCTCTCCAGCGTCGCCCTGGGGTCCCATTTCACCCTTTAATTTAGGGATGTCGTCTTCAGACATCAGTGAGTGGGTGCTGAGTATATTGACGTAGTCGTTAATTTCAGCTGGGTCACAATTTTCACAACCCTCTGGTAAATCTATTAATAGGGCATCTCCAGTAAAACCAAAAAGTGAGCGCAGTATTAGCATCCCATCTGTCAGAGCATTTACATCACCTGAACCATCAATATCTAGAACCGCGGTATTTTTTGGTTGTGGGTTTTCTGTTTGTCCGTGGCTTTGTTGCGCGACTAATAAACTGCTGCTGAGGCAGAATGCCAGGATTGTGCTGCGGAGAAGATGTAGTGCTTTATCGTTATTTTTTATATGAATGATAATAGTAACTCCTATACAACTACAGGTGGCTCAGAACTAATCATAACTGAGTAGATATATTTGCGGGCTAATGTCTCTATTTGATTATGCATAGAATTAATCTAAAAGAAAGGGGGTGTAAAGCTTAGTGGTGTGTTCTTAAAAAAAGTTTCGATATCGTTTAAATTTAAAAAATTAATTTAATCCGACAGATAAAAAATATCCAATATTGTATGTGGCATGTAATGTGATTGGAGCTGCCAGGGTTTTGTATCGATCCATTACGTAGCCGAAAACAAGAGATGGAATTAATGTCGATAGGGCCCAGAGAATTGAGTGATTAATTAGATGAAAGGAAGAGAATAAAACACTGGTTAATATATTGGCTATTGATACCTTAAAAATCACTGTGTTGAACTTAGTGTGAAACCAGTTTTGGATATAGCCCCTAAAAATGATTTCTTCAACCAGAGGGTAAAGCAGTCCAAGTGTTAGAAGCGCTATAAATTTATCGCCGCTCCAGTCAACTGTATCGAATTTTATTAGTAACCAAAACGGGAGTGGGCAGATTAGTAACGCTATAAATAGAGGGTCAAAGTAAAATCGGTGCATTTAAGATCCATTGTTATTCTTGCTATGACAGTCTATATAAAGTTTAGTTTTATCTGAATTTAAAGTTTGTCTAAAAATAAAAAAGTATATTCATTTGTGAATTATTCAGCGAATTCAGATGTCAGATATGGAAACAGTATGATTTTATATGGATGTTATTGTGAAGCGAATCGTAGTTTTATTTTTGTTAGCTCTTGTTTGTGTTGAAGTTGCTTTTTCACAAACGCAGTCTATAACTGCTGCTTTTTCTCTAGCTGAGATGTCTCTCGGGCAAAGCACCAACCTTACCGTCTACTATAATGCCACTGATAATAAGTTACTGGCAGGTCTCGGTTTGCGCCTCCATTTTAACAGCAATGCATTGCAGAGTGGGGCGCCTCATGGATTATTGAATAGCGGCATGCAGACATATCAGCTAAAGAATGATGACACTGATTACGATAATGATCCGTCGACTGATAAATATTTTTTGATAGCTTGGGCTGATATAAACGCAGAGGGCTGGCCACAGGAGGCGGACCTGCCAGCCTCTCTCTTGGTAATGCCATTTACAGCGACGGATAATTTCAGCGGCAGCACGGTTAATTTCACTCCCTCGTCTTTGGTCTCCGGTTACACGCTTGATGCGCAAAGCATCACTGTTAGTAGGGCACTCAATACAGTCTCATCTTTGTCACACCTCGCTGTCTCAACATCTTTGGACGGGAATATTGTGCTGGCCCCTGAGTTCGATCCTACAGCCACAGATTACACTGTCTCGGTAGCCTATCCAGTGAGCAGCATGATCGTCACGTCGGCGTTAACCGATAGCGTCGCAGCAGTTGCCGGGACCACGCTTAACAACGAAGCAATCGATGATACGAAGATTAATTTAACGGTCGGTGACAATCTGTTGGCGGTAGAGGTTGTTGCGGAGGACGGCGTTACGACCACCACCTACACAGTCACTATTAGCAGAGCCGACCCACTTGTTGTCGCAATTGCCAATGCGCCTATATTACAGCGTATCAATATGGTTGATTACGTTGTTGCGGGAACATGTAATGTAGAGGGTGCCGTTATCGATGTGACGGTAGCCGCCAACTCTAACGTTGTCTCTGCCGAGCCGACTGATTGCGAAAATGGAATCTGGCGCACGCAGAGTATTGATGCCAGCTCATTAGCGGAAGGAGCCATAAGAGTAACCGCGAGGGCAACCAGCTCTATGGAGCAGGCTGAGACTGCTGAGATTGTCAGCAAAGATATCTCAGGTCCGGTGATCACGGTGCCTGGTGATACTCAGGTTGCTGCGCTGGGTGTTAGCGGAACGCCCGCATCGAATCCACAGATTGTTGACTTTCTTACCGGCGCTTCAGCTGTCGATAGCACTGATCCCTCAGTGACGATCACGAATAATGCGCCGGCTATTTTCCCTCTCGGAGCAACGACTGTGACCTTTAGTGCGACGGACTCTCTGTTTAATACAGCCACGGTAACTGCGATTGTTAGAGTGACGGATCAGACTGCACCGATTGTGACGGCGCCAACGAATATGGATATGGTCAGCACCAAGGAAGGTGTCCCTGTGACTCATAGGGCGATTGCAGACATGATAAGTAGAGTGTCTGCAGTTGACGCCATAGAGGGCGCTCTTGATCATATCGTCAACGATGCGCCGGCGGTTTTCCCCGTTGGTTCGACTGAGGTGACATTCACTGCAACAGATAGTCAGGGTAACCTTGGAATGGCCACTACATTGGTCACCGTTAGGCTTGACGCGGTTGCACCAGAGTTAAGGCTACCTGAGTCCATTTCATTAACCGTCTTAGCACCTGGAGATGTTTTGACATCGAACAATGCGGCGATTACTGATTTTTTTGCAGCGGTCTCTGCAGCAGATGATCAGGACGGTGATGTGACCGCCAGAGTGATGGACGATCGACCTGCTATTTATGCGCCAGGAGTGACTTCGGTTACCTTTACCGTGTCTGACAGTGTCGGTAATCAAACTACTAAAACCGCAACTATCACGGTTGAGTTTCTCGACACAGACTTTGACGGTCTGCCTGATTACTACGAAACCGCTAATCAGCTGAACCCCAATGACCCAACTGATGCGCAAGCCGATCTCGACGGAGATGGTGTCAGTAATCTCGATGAGTTCTTGACAGGATCGGATCCCGCAAGAGATGAGCTGCCCCCGGAATTAGTGATTCCCGATGATATAAGCGTCGCCGCAACAGGTCATCTGACTGCAGTAGAGTTTGGTCAGGCAGAGGCCTTTGACGATACCGATGGTGTTGTCACTGCGATCGCCAGTATCGCCGGACCACTCGAGTCAGGATTGCACGAGGTGGTTTGGTCGGCGACCGATGCCGCTGGAAACACGGCAACTCAGGTTCAAATTATTAAAGTAATACCGTTGGTAAATCTGACGCCATCCACTCTGATTACTGAGGGCAGCGAGCATGAGGTCTTAGTCATGTTGAGTGGGGCGGCGCCAGACTATCCTGTGACCGTTGAGCTAACAGTTGATGGAACAGCAAACTCGGACGATTTCACTTTGTCTAGTGAGTGGGTAGTGATCGAAGCCGGTACTCAGGGCTCAGTAACACTGACAATTGCCTTGGACTCTGAAGCTGAATTCAGCGAGACAGTCGTTGTACGTCTCGGTGAGCCTGACAATGCTGTCCTTGGTGCAGTCACCGAGAGAACCATTACCATAGTCGAAGAAAATATCGCTCCCGAGCTCGAGCTGGTTGTGGAGCAGAATGGTCGCGTTGGTTCACTAGTGACTAGAGATGGTGGGTTGGTGACCGTTAGTGCGAATTACAGCGATCTTAACCGCGAGGATATTCATTACTTTGAGTGGTCTCCAGCGGTGATTGATCAGCTTGGTGTTAGTGCCGACGGGGAACAGCTGATATTGGAGCCAGAGGCCCTTGAGACAGATATTATCTCGATAAGCGCGAACGTCTCCGACAATGGCATTCCACTATTGTCGACTACTGAGACAGTGCTGATAAAAGTATTGGCAACGGCGCCAAGACTGGATGACGCGACTGACACCGATGGTGATGGTGTTAGCGATGCTGACGAGGGCTTTGGTGACAGCGATGGCGACGGCATTGCTGACTACCTGGATAATCTGCAAGAAGGTTTCCTTGCTCCGGTGACTGAAAATCCGACTCAGCTGATGCAAGCGCCGGCGGGTACCGATATTGCTATTGGTGATATGGTCTTTGTGATGGGCAATAACGGGGTTGGTATGAGTGAGCAGCAACTGCAAGAGATCACTGGTAAAGCGGATGATGACTATGACTACCCAGCGGGACTGGTCGATTTTAAGGTCAGTGGAGCGCAACCCGGTGAATCCTACACTGTTGTCTTGCCACTCGAGGTTGCGATCCCGCAAGGTGGGGTGTGGAGAACATGTATTGATGAGACTATTGGCTGGCAAGATTTCACCATCAATGCATTTAATTCAATCTCTTCGGCGATGGCAGTCAGCGGCACCTGCCCCGAGCCCGGCAGCGACCTCTACATTGATGGTCTGCACCCAGGCGACAACTGTGTCGAGCTCTTTATCGAAGACGGCGGTCCAAATGACGCCGATGGCCTCGCTGATGGTACGGTAACCGATCCCAGCGGCGTCGGCGTGTTGGATCTTGGTGCCCCAGATCACCAGAGTACTATTGTCTTGGACAGCAGCAGATTAAACGCCGATGGGACCGACACCTCAGTGATTACTGTGATTGCTCGTGACAGTGTTGGTCACTCACTCGAAGGCATGATTATTACGGCAACTCCGAGCCTCTCTGGTGTGGTTATCGGCACATTTACAGAGATCGGTGATGGCCTCTACACTGCCACTCTGAGAGCGGGTAAAACCGCTGGCTCACTCACTGTTACTGCAACGATCAGTAATGGTTCTGAATCTGTGCAGATCCGGTCTGCGTCGGTCAGCGTGACATCAACGGCCGGTGGCGGATGCACAATAGGGGCTCACAGCTCTCCAGACTTCTCGCTCACGCTGCTTGTGCTGCTCGGATTGCTGCGACTGATGCGGCGCAAGTTTCCCTCTCTGCAGGCGTCGTAAAGATCTTTTTCAATTCTCGGTTTAGAGTGCTGAGCTAAGCGTATTTAATCTAGCCCAGCCACAGTTAAACAAAACCGACATAAACCCGTACAATGCCAGCTGAAATCTATCGCCTAAAGAAGGTAGTAAAAATGATTGCAGGAAAAATCATCGCTGGTTTATTGGGTCTCGCCGTAGCGGGTCCAATCGGCGTGCTTATTGGTATTTATGTCGGTCACCAATTTGATAAAGGTCTCGGCGGACTGCGCCCGATGTCGGCACGACAGCAGGTCGAGGTTAGAGAGGCGTTCTTTGAGGCTGTTTTTAGCTTATTGGGACACCTCGCCAAAGCCGACGGTAGAGTTTCTGAAGTTGAGATTTCGCATGCCCAGGGCTTAATGGGCAAAATGGGACTTAATGCGGCGCACCGTAAAAAAGCCATTGAGTTGTTTAAAACCGGTTCCCAGAGTGGCTTTTCCATTGATGCCACTATGGATAGGTTTATGGCTGTCTGTGGTCGGCAGAACAACCTCAAGCGTTCACTGCTTAATTATTTAATCTCATTGGCCATTGCCGATGGTGACTTGCATCGGGCTGAGCAGAATGTGTTGCGCAAAATCGCCGGGCGACTGGGCTTCTCCGGGGCACTGTTTGATCAGCTAATTAACATGATCAAGGCACAGTCTCAGTTTAGAGAATCTGGCGGTGGCAGTGGCGACTTTAGGGCATCGGCATCTCCAGATAAGGTGCAGGCAGCCTATACCGCACTGGGCGTCAAAGTGGCTCAGTCAGATACGCAAATTAAACGCGCGTATCGCAAGTTGATCAGTGAGAATCACCCGGATAAATTGATTGGTCAGGGCATGCCCGAAGATATGGTCAAGCTTGCAACCGAGCGCACTCAGGAAATTCAGACCGCCTATGAACTGGTGGTGGCCAGTCGCAAATAAAAAGCTGTTTGTTTTCCAATAGTTTATTGACCTTGTGCAGTCGTCTACCTATAATGCGCGTCCTCTCTAGGGAGGCGGTTTTAAAGCAAACCGTTGTGTCGGTGCGGGATGGAGCAGTCTGGTAGCTCGTCGGGCTCATAACCCGA